>NZ_CP041146.1:1836666-2142777 GCF_006494775.1 Nocardioides humi
ATCTGCCAGAAGCGGGCGTGGGCCCTGCGCGCCCACCTCCGCCGGCGCTCGCGCAGCAGGGCAGCCGCCTCCCGTCCCACCCACTCCGGGAGAAGCGCCGACGGCAGCTGCGGGTCCCTGCGCATGAACCGCTGCTGGAGGTTGAGCAGGTCCAGGTAGGTGAGCAGGACGGCGTCGGGACCGTCGGGCTCGGGGGCGTCGGCCTCCTGGTCGATGAAGCGCCGGTACTGCGCGGCGAGCTCGGTCAGGTCCCACGACCGGTCGACCAGCTGAGCATCCGTCATGCCCACTCCCGCGGTGGGGCCGGTGACGGCCACCGCGGTGTCCTCCAGGCCCAGATCGGCGATCAGCCGCTGGAGCTCGGGCGCGCGCTCGTTGTGGGGGCTGACCCACAGCCCCGGCGTGGGGTTGCCCATCCCGAGCCAGTCGAGGCCGCCGTACAGGCGCTTCCGGGTGGTGCGCTGCTGCTGGGGCACGCTGACATACAGGAAGAGCCAGCGCCGGTCCCATCCGTCGTCGGCGGCCAGGTAGGTCTCGGAGCGCCGCACGCCCTCGGCCACCAGCTCCCGGCCGTGGCCGGCCAGCTGCCAGCGGACCGACCGGCCGACACGCTCGCGCTCCAGCCAGCCGGCGGCCGCCGACCGCGCCAGCACCTGGCGGCCGGCGTGGTCCTCGATCCCCAGCCCGCCCAGCACGCGGAGCAGCGCCGTCGTCCATGCCCCCTCGGGACGGTCGGGCAGCATCTCGCCGGCCATCGTCAACAGCAGGGAACGTGCGCTCGGCGGGGCAGCAGGGGCTGCCCACCCCGCTGGCTCGGCAGTACCAGTCCATCGGCCATGAGCACATGCAATCAGCCCGGCGCGCCCGGAGAGCGCAGGGTCCACCGACGGCGCGGGGCGTGCCCGTCCCGCGGCTCACCCGCGCTCCGCGCCGGTCCAGTCGAGAACGCTGCCCACCTCCTCCCCCAGCCCGTCGACATAGGCCTGGACATGTCGCTCCATCCGCCGGCGCGCGACCTGGCGGTCTCCGCGGCGGACGGCGGCCGTGATCGCCTCGTGGGCGCGACAGGTGTCGGCCCGGACCTGCGCGTCGACCGTGCCGACATAGCCGGTCGAGTCGTAGATGAGCTCCGCCAGGGCCTCCATCAGCCCGGACAGCAGCTCGTTGCCCGAGGCCCGAGCGACGGCCATGTGCCACTCCACGTTGGCGCGCAGGAAACGGCTCACATCGCTGGTCTCGCGCATCAGCCGGTTGCTCGCCTCCAGCTCCCGCAGTGCGGGCTCGGTACGCCGTACCGCCGCCAGGCCGGCGCAGGGAGGCTCGATGGTCGCCCGCGTCTGCAGGAGCGCGGACAGCGAGACCTCGCTGCGGCGCACCACGAGGCGTACCGAGGCCGCGAGCTGGTGGCCGGTCGGACGGCGGACGACCGCCCCACCGCCCCGCCCGGCCCGGATCTCGACGAAGCCACGCACCTCGAGCACCCGCAGCGCCTCGCGCACGGACGTCCTGCTCAGTCCGGTCTGCACCACCAGGGCTCGCTCCGGCGGGAGGGCCATCCCCTCGCGGAGCTCGCCCCTGCTGATCCTGGCCGCCAGGTCCTCGGCCAGCACGTCGCTGGCCTTGGGGACGTGGAGCGGCCGCAGCAGTGCCGGGCCTGTCGGATCGGGGCCTGTCGGATCGGGGCCGGTCGGATCGGGGCCTGTCGGATCGGGCGGGGGTGGGACCCTGCCGGTGGTGCTGCTCATCGGACTCACCCCCACCCGCCCGTCACCGGCGCCGACGCCCGATCAGCCGAGCCGGCACGCCGGGTTGGCCTCGGGGTTGTTCTCCGACGCCGGGATCGCCGCGGTCGCGACGAGCGCGAGCGAGCCGTCGTCGGTCTTCTCCACCGTGCCGACGTAGGTCGGCGCCTCGATCTGGTGGTCCTCCGCCCGCAGCGTGACCTGGCCCTGGATGGAGTCGAAGCTCAGGCCCTCGAGGGCCTTCGCCACGTCGCCGGGGGCGATGCTGCCGGCCTTCTCGATGCCGGCGAAGATCGCCTGCATGCCGAGGTAGCCGTTGCCGATGTTCTCCGTCGGGGCCGAGCCGTTCTTCGCCGTGTAGGCCTCGACGAACGCCTTCGTGCCCGGGGTGTCGGCGGTGGGGATCCAGGAGTTGGTGCCGAGCGCACCCACCAGCCGCTCGTCGTCGAGGGCGGCGAGCGTGGTCGACGACAGGCCGGTGTTGACCAGGACCTTGTCGTACTTCTGGAGCACGCCGAACTGGAGCGCCTGCTTGAGGAAGTTGATCGCGTCGCTGCCGGCGAGCGACACCACGAGGCCGCCCTCGCCGCCGAGCTGGCTCAGGTAGCTGCCGAAGTCCGTCGTGCCGAGCGGCGAGAAGAGCTTGGCGTTGAGCTTGCTGCCGTCGGCCTCGAGGGTCTTCTCGACACCACTGGTGCTGGCCTGGCCGAAGGAGTAGTCCGCGGCGATGCTGTCCCACTGCGGCAGGTCCTCCTCGGTCAGCCAGTAGGCCAGCGTGTTCACGCCGGCGCTGTCGTTGGCGGTGACCCGGAAGTAGCGCGAGGTGCAGGACTTCCCGGTGAGGTCGTCGCTCTGCCCCTGCGTGCCGATCATCAGTGCGTCCCACGCCTCGAGCTTCGGCGTGACGGCGGCCATCTCGGGCGACGACACCATGCCGATCACGAAGCGGGCGTTCTTCTCCTGCACCAGTCGCTGCGTCGCCGCGAGCGCACCCTCCGGGGTGCCGAGGTCGTCGGCGAACTCCAGCTCGATCCGGTGGCCGTCGATGCCACCGTTGGCGTTCGCCTCGTCCGCCGCGAACTGGATGCCCTGGCGCTGCTCCTCTCCGTAGGCGGCGTAGGGACCGGACTCCGGCGTGACGACGGCGATCCGGATGGGACCGTCGTCGTCCTGCTTGCCGCTGTTGGCGGCGCCGCCCGAGCAGCCGGCGGTGGCGATCATCAGCCCGCTGAGGGCGGCGCCGAGGAGGACACGCTTGTTCTTCATTGGTTTCTCCGTTCAGGTGGGCCGGTCGGCCGGTCCAGCGGGTCAGACCCCGACGAGCTCGCGCAGCGTCTCGGTCGTGGTCTCTTCGATGCGGCCCTCGGCGACCGTCTCCCCCTTGAGCAGTACGGCGTACCGGTCGGCGAGACGAGTGACGAGGTCCAGGCGCTGCTCGATCAGCAGCATCGACGTCCCTGCCGCCTTGAGGCCGGCGAGGCAGTCCCCGAGAAGATCGATGACGACGGGCGCGAGTCCTTCGGACGGCTCGTCGAGGAGCAGGACGGTCGGGTTCGACATCAGCGCCCGGCCGATGGCGAGCATCTGCTGCTGTCCGCCGCTCAGATGCGTGCCGAGCGAGCCGCGGCGCTCCGCCAGGTCGGGGAACATCTCGTAGACGGCTGCGAGGCCCCACGGTCCCTTGCGCCGGGGCGCGGAGCCGACCACGAGGTTCTCCTCGACCGTCAGCGACGACAGGATCCAGCGCCCCTGCGGCACCAGGGCCGCCCCGAGGGCGGCGGCCTCGTGCGGCGCCCGGCCACGCAGTCGCCTGCCGCCGATGGTGATCGCTCCGCCACGCAGGTGCGCGATGCCGAACATCGTGTTGAGACTGGTGGTCTTGCCGACTCCGTTGGGACCGAGCAGGGCGAAGGACTCGCCCTCCGCGACCTCGAGGTCCAGACCGTCGAGGATCAGGGCGTCGTCGTAGTAGGCGCGCACGCCGTCGAAGGCCAGGACGCTGCTCATGCCGCGCTCCGGCCGAGGTAGGCCTCCACGACCCTCGGGTCGCGCCGGACCTCCTGCGGTCTCCCGTCGGCGATGACCGCGCCCTGCTCGAGGACCGTCAGCCGGTCGCAGACCCGGTAGACCACCTCGAGGTGGTGCTCGACGAGGACGACCGTCATGCCCCGCTCGCGCACGAGGCCGGCGAGGTGGTCGGCCAGCGCGATGCTCTCCTCCCGGGAGAGGCCTGCGGCCGGCTCGTCGAGGAGCACGAGGTCGGGTGCTCCGAGCAGGGCCAGCGCGATGTCGACGCGCCGCTGCTCGCCGTACCCGATCTCGGAGGGGGTGAGCGGGAGCGACGGGCCGAGCGCCAGGGCGGCGACCACGGCGTCGACGTCCTGCTCCCCGACCAGGCGTCCGGCGACGTCCAGCTGATCGGCGACCGTCAGGTCCGGGTAGACGCTGATCCGCTGGAAGGAGCGGGCGATGCCGAGATGCCTGCGGCGCGGCGCGGCCATCCTGGTGATGTCGCGCTCACGGAACCGGACCGACCCGCTCGTGGGGCGCTGCCGACCGGAGATCAGGTCGATGCAGGTGCTCTTGCCGGCGCCGTTGGGGCCGATCAGGCCGTGGATGGACCCCTCGGCCACGTCGAGGGACACCTGGTCGACGGCCTTCACGCTGCCGTAGGCGAAGGACAGGTCATCGAGCTGCAGCACGGCGGCCTCCTGGGGCGGGACGGGGACGGGGACGGGTCCGGTTCCTTCCGGGACCGCGACGGGAGGCGGCTCCGCGCTGCCTCGAAACCGCGCTCCAGCAGCTCGACACAGCCGCCGGGCGCGACCAGGACCACCACGATCAGCACCAGTCCGATCACCGCCTGGTAGTGATTGCCGCTGCCGGCGAGGTAGCTCTGCAGCACGACGAACAGGACCGCGCCGAGCGGGGGCCCGAGGACGCTGCGCACGCCGCCGATCACCGCGACGATGAGCGCGATGCCCGACGTCGACCAGAACAGCGCCGAGAGCGAGATGAAGCTGGTCGTCACCAGGTTGAGCGTTCCTGCGACGCCGGCGACGGCGCCCGAGACGGTGAAGGCCAGCACCCGCGGCCAGTAGGTGGCGTATCCGGAGAAGCGCATCCGCTCGGCGTTGTCGCGGATCGACGCGAGCCGCCGGCCCCACATGGTGCGGCTCAGCGCCCAGAGCGCCGCGACGACCGTCATCAGCACGCCCCACACCAGCGGCCACGCGTCGACCGGGTTCCCGTACATCACGACGTCCTTGCCGAGCAGGGTGCCCTTGAGCTGCACGTTCAGGCCGTCGGAGCCGCGCGTGATCGAGTGGAGCTGACCGCCGGCGACCCAGACCAGCATCCCGATGGCGAGCGTGAGCATCGCGAAGGCGATGCCGGGCACCCTGATGGTCACCAGTCCGACCACGAACGCCGCGACGGTGCCGCAGGCGACACCCGCCGCCAGGGTCAGGCCGATCGGCAGGTCCGCCTCCTGGGCGACGTACGACGTGGCGTAGCCGGCGATGCCGTAGAACGCCGCGTGCCCGAAGCTGAGCTGACCGGTCTGGCGCAGCAGCCAGCCGATGCTGAGGGCGAGCAGGCCCAGCACCACGGCCTGCTGAGCCAGCTGGAGCTGGTAGAGGGAGACGACCCAGGGTGCGCCCAGCCCCGCCGCCGCGAGGCCCGCCCAGGCGACCGCCTGCCAGCGGGCCGCGCGGTTGCGCCTGCGCAGGGTCGCGGCGACGGTCGGCTGCCCGCTCACAGCGCCGTCCTCCGTCCTGCGATGCCCTGGGGCCGCAGGAGCAGCACCACGAGCATCAGCAGGTAGGGCACGTACGCGGCCAGGGTCGGCACCTGCACCGTCGCCAGGGCGTTGGCGAGGCCGATCAGGAGCGCGGCGACCATCGGCCCGCCGATGCTGCCGAGACCGCCGACGACGACCACGATGAACGTGGTGATCAGGATCTCCGCCCCCATCGAGGGCGACAGGGTCAGGTAGGGGCCGGCGAGGACTCCGGCCAGCCCGGCCAGCCCGAAGCCCAGCGCCACGACGGTCGCGCTGACCCGGTCGACGTTGATGCCCATCGCCCCCGCCGTCACCCGGTCGTCGCCGGATGCCCGGACGAACAGGCCGGTGCGCGACAGCTTGAGCCACGCGACCAGACCGGCGCAGACCAGGAGGCCTGTGGCGATGACGAACAGCCGGTAGGTCGGATAGGTCGCGAACCCCAGGTCGGTGCTCCCGGCGAGCACCCGGGGAGGATCGATGGTCCGGGCGTGCGTGCCCCAGAAGGTCTGCACGACGTCGGCGACGACGAATGTGATGCCGAAGGTCAGCAGCACCATGTCGAGCGGGCTGCGGCCGACCAGGAAGCGGAGGCCGAAGCGATCGACGAGGAGGCCGGCCACCGCGAGCAGGATCGGCACGGTGACCAGCGCGACCCAGAACGACGTCCGGTCCGAGATCGAGAGGGCGACGTACGCCGCGAGCATGTAGATGGCGCCGTGGGCGAAGTTGACGACGCCCCGGAGTCCGAAGATCAACGCCAGTCCCGAGGAGAGGACGAGCAGGAGGACGCCGAACGCGAGACCGTTCAGCACCTGGACGAGCATGGCACCTCCAGTGGTGGCCGATGGGGGTGGAGACGGGTGGGCGGGACCGCCCGCGGACCGGTCGGTCCGTGGCAGCGGGAGAAGGGGCGACGCCGGGCTAGGGCGCCTCGACCGGGGACGTCATGAGACCGGCTCCGCGATCCGGAGCCGGGTGGCGAACTCGAAGCCGGCGACGGCCTGGGCGAGCCCCTCGACCACGTCGGGATCCGTGACGGTCACGTCGACCGCGAGCCGCGGCCCGGACCGGTCCAGGTCGACCGTCGCCGAGGGGTCGTGGGAGCGGGCGAGGTCACCGACCACGCGCCTGACGGCGTCGGCGCGCAGCGCCGGCTTCGCGACCTTGCCGACCGGGGTCAGCGGGATCTCGTCGATCACGATGACCTCGACCGGCACGGCGGCGCGCTCGTGGACGTGCTCCCGACAGTGGGCGAGGAGCTCCTCCGGATCCGCCACGACACCGTCGCGGGCCTGCACGTAGGCGATCGGGAGCTCGCCCTTGGCGAGGTCGGGGCGACCGACCGCGGCAGCGAGGCGGACGGCCGGGTGGCTGATCAGGGCGTCCTCGATCTCCTTGGGGTCGATGTTGTGACCGCCACGGATGATCAGGTCCTTCGCCCGCCCGAAGACCCAGACGTAGCCGTCCTCGTCGACGGTGCCCACATCGCCCGTGCTGGCCCAGCGGGCCCCGGCCGGCACCTCGCCGGGCACACCGGACGGGAGGAGCTCGTCATCGCGGGAGGCGTCGTGGTAGCCGGCGGCGACCGTGGGCGTCGCGGTGAGCAGGACTCCGCGCTCCCCCACCTGGCAGTCGCGGATCCAGCGACCGTGCTCGTCGAGCTCCACCGCCTTGACGCGCACGAAGGGCAGCGGCCGACCCACCGAGCCGACCCGCGGCTGCTCGCTGCCGCCGAAGTGCCCCGTCGTCGTGCCGTGGAGCTCCGTCATCCCCCAGTTCTCGCGGAGCCAGATGCCGAAGCGGTCGTGGAAGGCGCGCACCAGCTCCATCGGCACCGCGCTCCCGCCGACGTGGAAGTCGCGGATGACGCAGCCCTCCGCGCTCCCGGGGCCGTGCAACAGCGCGAGGGCGGTCGTGGGCGTGGCCAGCAGGGACGTCACCCGGTAGTGGCGGGCGATGTCCCAGAACGCGGCGACGGCCTGCTGGGACCGGAAGCCCACCTGGGTCAGCGTCAGCAGCGTGCCGCCGAACACGACGGTGCGCAGGCCGAGCGAGATCGTCCCGCCGCAGTGGAAGTTGGGCATGCCGTGCGCGGTCACGCCGTCCGGCTCGTTGCCCATCAGGGCACCGACGTTCCAGCTGACCTGGAGCTGCCCGCCCTGCGACAGCCGGACCAGCTTCGGTGCCCCCGTCGTACCGCCGGTGGGCATCACCAGTGCGTCCCGCCAGGGGTCCGGGTCGGGGACGAAGGCGAGCCCGTCGCCGTGCTCCGCGGCGCGCGAGGCCAGATCCGTCCGGGGGTCCGCGTCGTCGACACAGAGCACGTCGACCAGCGTCGGCACGAGCGCTCGCACCGCATCGGCGCCGCCCTTCGCCTCCAGGATCTCGCGGGTCGTGACCAGCGCGGTCGCCCCGGTGTCGCGCAGGATCGCGGCAACGGGCGCCAGGTCGAGGAAGGGGTTGACCGGCACACCGACGCCGGCGGTCTGCGCACCCCACAGGGCGCTCAGGCCCTCCGGCACCATCGGCAGCATCAGCCCGACGACCGACGGCGAGGTGCCGGCGAGCGCGCGGAAGAGGTTGGCCGTCGCCTCGACGTCGGCGACCAGCCGGGCGTAGCCGACGGTCCGGACGGGCTGCAGGAAGTCGGGCGCCTCGATCTGGAGGATCGCCGGCTTGTCGGGGTGCTGCGCGGCGACGTGGCGGAGGCAGTCGAGGATCGTGTCGGCCGGAAGGCCGGCGCCTCCCTCGGCCTCGATCGCGGCGACGTCGGCGGCGGTCCGGATGCGGCGACGGCGCAGGATCCGCTCAGGCAACGGAGATCCCCCCGTTCACGCTCACGACCTGGCCGGTGATCCGACGGGACCGGGGCGAGGTCAGGAACAGCGCCGCCTCGGCGAGGTCCTCCGGCTCGGTGAGGCCGAGCGCCGCCTGCCGGGTGATCTTGTCGAAGATGCGCCTGCTGAACTCCTGGGCCATCGCCCGGTCGTACGACGCCGTGTTGACGATGAGCGACGGGGTGAGCACGTTGACCCGGATCCCGTCGCGTTTGGCCTCGACGGCGAGGGTCTGCGAGAAGGTCACGATCGCCGCCATCGCCGCACCGATGCCGGTCTCCCCGGGCGTCGGCACCTTGGCGGCGTCGCTCGCGATGTTGACGATGGCGCCGGCTCCCGCCTCGCGCATGTACGGCAGGACGGCCCGGGTCATGAGGAGCGGTCCCAGAGCCTGCTCGACCAGCACGTCACGCAGCTGCTCGATCGCGATGTCGTGCAACAGGGTCGGCTGGTAGGGCGCCACCGTGGAGCAGACGAGCACGTCGATGCCTCCGAGCAGGCGCCGCGCGGTGGCCGCGGCGTCGAGCGCCCCCTCCGCGGTGTTGAGATCGGCCGCGACGAACTCGACCCGCGCACCCGGGGCACGGTCGAGCACCGCCTCGACGGCCCGCTTGCCGCGCATCTCGTCGCGTCCGACCAGGACGAGATCGGTGCACCCGGCGAGCGCGTACGCGATGCCCGTCGCCAGGCCGACGCCCGAGGTGCCTCCGGCGACGACCACCCGCTGTCCGCTGAACTCGCCTGCCGTCCGGCCCTGCTGCGCCATCGTGCTCTCCGTCCCGCAATGTTCAGAAACACCGCTGCTGCTGAATCTCAGACCTTTTCTGGATGTCGTGTGACCCCAGTCACGCCGAGGGCGTGCGACGAAGGTAGACCCACGTTAGACAGAAAGCAACCCTCAATGTAGAAAATTGTAGAACCTCAAAGGGTGGTGACTTCTCCAGCCGCCGGCCCCGACGACCGGAGACTGCCGGTCGGGGGCGGTGGCAGCATGGACATCCCCGCGCCCCGAGGAGGCCCCCATGCCGACCACCGCCACCTTCCCCTCGCCGACCGACGGCACCGCCATCGCGACGTACGGCTGGGGCGACGAGGTCGCCGCGCCGCGCGGCGTCGTCCAGATCGCCCACGGCATCGCCGAGCACGGGCTCCGCTACGACCGGCTCGCCCGGGCGCTCGTCGGGGCCGGGTACGTCGTGCGCGCGGTCGACCACCGCGGCCACGGCCGATCGGTCGGCTCGGCCGACGAGCTCGGGCACTTCGACTTCACCGCCCTGGTGGCCGACGTGGCCGCCTTCGGCGCCTCCCTGTGCGCCGAGCATCCCGGACTCCCGCTGTTCCTCGTCGCCCACTCCATGGGCTCCTTCGCCGCGCAGGCCGTGATCCTCGACCATGCCGATCAGTACGCCGGCGTGGTGCTCTCCGGCTCCACCGCGCTCGACGTGCTCGCCGCGGAGCTGTCGAAGGCCGAGGGACCGGTCGGGCTCGAGGCGTTCAACGCCGGCTTCGAGCACCGCACGGGCTACGAGTGGCTGTCCCGCGACGAGGCCGAGGTCGACGCGTACGTCGCCGACCCGCTCTCCGGCTTCGACCTCCCCGACGACGCCGTCCCCCAGCTCTTCGCCGGTGCCGCACGGCTGGGCGACCCCGCCGCTCTCGCGGCCATCCGGGACGACCTCCCGATCCTGGTGACCTCCGGCGACGCGGACCCGATCTCAGGCGCCGGCCAGCTCGTCCAACTGCTCGGCCAGCGCTACCGGGACGCCGGGCTGACCGACGTGACGGTCACGCTGTACCCCGAGGCGCGCCACGAGATCTTCAACGAGACCAACCGCGACGCGATCACCGCGGACGTCGTCGCCTGGCTCGACGCCCACGCATGAGGCGGGCCCAAGGCCTCAGAACGTGTTTAAGAAGGTCCTGACCTGCTGCGCGCCGCCCCGTCGGCGCCTCGCGGCGTTGCAGATGCTCGATGGTGCAACCAGACCGCCGTCGCATCTAGGTCTGAACGAAGTGGCCTTGGCGAGACACTCGACGGATGCGACGCTCGCTACGGCCAGGACTTCTCAAACACGTTCTCAGTCCAGCGTCGGCCGATAGCGGTACGACGACGACCGGGTCAGCGCGAACTCGAAGATGCCGGATCCCGGCCGCCCCTCCCAGTCGAACGAGCAGAGCCGGTCGGTCAGCGAGGAGTCGAGCGTGCGCTGGGTGACCGACCCGTCGAGCGGGTAGACGTCGCTCTCGAGATGGTCCCGACCCAGCGCCTTGCCGTGGTGACCGCCGTACCCGCCGCCGGCCATGTAGCCGCCGCCGGCGGAGGCGTCGGTGTCGATCGGGTAGACCGCACCGGACGCGGTGGTGACCTGGACCCGTCCGGACCTGAGGTCGAGCTGGTCGTCGAAGACCAGGTCGTGACGTACGTCGACGATCTCGTCGAGCGTGCCGTCGGTGTGCATGACCGCGCCCTCCAGGAGGATCCGGCCGCCCTCGCGGGTCTCGACGAGCAGGAAGCCGACGGAGCGGTCCTCGAACTGGGCCTGGTACCAGATGTGCAGGCCCTGCCCGCCGGCCATGGTGCGCACGCCGCGGGAGCGGTCGCGCTGGCTGTACCAGCGCTCGACCTTGTGCTCCTCGCCGTCGACGGCGACCGTGCCGGAGACCCAGCCGGACTGGAACAGGTGCGAGAACGACGTCGTCTCCCCCGAGGAGTTCGTGACGTCGATGTCCCCCCACCAGGCGGGGGTGCGCGCCTCCCAGAGCAGGTCGAAGGTCAGCCCGGTGGGGTTGTCGGCCAGGGCGACCCGCCAGGTCTGGTTGGGCGCGAGCACGGTGTAGCTGAACGGTCCGCAGGTCCCGGGCGCGCTGGCGGACAGCTCGGTCGAGTAGCGCACATTGCGTTGCTCGGTCGCCGTCGAGAGGATCGTGAACCCGTCCACGGTGTCGCGCACCGGGTGCAGGCCGAGTCCGAAGAGGATCGACGGCGTCGTCGCGTCGGTGCGGTGCACGTTGAAGACGAAGCGGTCGAAGAAGCGCTCGGGCAGGCCGGCGGCCTCCTCGGGACGGATGATCTCGTCGTGGAACTTCTCGTACGAGCGATTGCTCATCGGGACTCCTCAGGGTTCGGGGCGGGAGGGGGCGGCGGCAGTCCCGCCGAGCGGTGCGCGTCCTCGAGGAAGGACTGCACGAGGCGCTGGTCCGCGTAGTAGGGATCGCCGACGCCGCGCAGCGCGCGCCGGTGCCCGTACTCGTAGAGGACGGCGAGCTTCCACAGCGCCAGCGTGGTGTGCCAGCCGAGCTCGCCGAGGTCGGCGCCGGTGCGGGCGGCATAGCGCTCGGCCAGCTCCTGCCGGCCGGGATAGCCGTCCTCGAGCATCGCCAGCCCGAACCGCTCGGTCGGGTTGTACGGCTCCTCGCCGGGGACCGAGGCGAGGAAGTAGCCGAGGTCGAACAGCGGGTCGCCGAGGGTGGCGAGCTCCCAGTCGAGGACCGCCGCGATCTCGCCGGGCCGCTCCTCGGAGAGCACGACATTGCCGATCCGGTAGTCGTTGTGGACGATCGCGGTGCCCGACTCGGGCGGGACGTTCGCCTGCAGCCAGGCGTCGACCTGGGCGAAGTGCGGGGGCGGGCTGCCGTCGGCGTCCGCCACGAGCCGGGCCAGGCTGGCCCGGTGCCGGGCGTTGAAGCCCTCCGGACGACCGAAGTCGGCGAGCCCGGCGGCCCGCCAGTCCACGGCGTGCAGGTCGGCGAGGGTGTCGACGAGCGTCTCGCCGATCCGGCGGCGCGTCTCCGGGCGGTCGAGCGGCGCGGGCGTGTGCGTGGTGACGACCGGCCCGGACGCGAAGCCCATGACGTAGAAGTGGACGTCGATGACCTCGCCCGCCTCGGCCGTGGCGAGCAGCCTCGCGACCGGGACCGCCGTCTCGCCGAGCGCTCCGATCAGCCTGGCCTCGCGCAGCATGTCGTGCGCGCCGGGCGGCGTCGGCGGCGGTGGCGGCCGGCGTACGACGGTCTGCCGGCCGGCAGCGTCGGTGACCAGGAAGGTCAGGTTGGAGTGGCCGTCGCCGATCGGCTTCGTGGTCACCTCACCGGAGGTGACCGCATGCGCCTCCAGGAACGCAGCGAGCCGTCGGCGCTCGTCGGGGCTCCAGTCCCAGTCGCTCATCGCACGCGGTCACTCGCCGGTGAAGCGCGGGGCGCGCTTCTCCTTGAAGGCGGCGAGCGCCTCGGGCATGTCCTCGGTCCGCGTCATCAGCGCCTGGCCCCGGTTCTCCAGCTCGAGCGCGGCGGCGTAGGACGTGATCTCCATGTTCCGCTGGATCGCGCGCTTCGACATGCGCACGCCGGCCGGGGAGTTCCGCGAGATCTGCTCCGCCAGCTCGACCGCGGCCGCGAAGAGCTCGTCGGTCGGCACCACGCGGTTGACCAGGCCGATCCGCTCGGCCTCCTCGGCACCGACGATCCGTGCGGTGTACCCGATGTCGGCGGCCTTGGCGGGGCCGACCAGCCGGGTGAGGTGGTACGACGTGCCGAGCTCCCCGACCGAGAGGCCGACCTTGACGAATGCGGCGCTGAACTTGGCTGCCGGATCGCACAGCCGGATGTCGGCCGCCAGGGCGAGGGCGAGGCCGCCGCCGGTCGCCGGGCCGTGGACGGCGGCGATCACCGGGAACGGCAGGAAGTGGATCCCCTGGATGCCGCCGGTGGCGGTCTCCTGGAACTTGAGGAACTCGCGCACGCCCATCTCGGTGATCTCGTGGATCTCGTCGAGGTCGAAGCCGGCGCAGAAGGCCCGGGTGCCGGAACCGGTGACGATCAGCGCACGCAGGGGCGCGTCACGCAGCGCGAGCGCGGCTTCGCCGTACTCGCCGAACATCCGGATCGTCTGGCTGTTCATCCGGTCGGGCCGGTTGATCCGCAGCACCCCGATGTCGCCGGGCAGCACCTCGAAGGTGAGCTCCTGGAGGTCGGGGAAGTCGATCTTCACGGCAGTGTTCTCCTCGATCGCGGTCATCGTCGTCACTCCCCCTTGAACACGGGACGGCGCTTCTCCTTGAACGCCGCGAGCGCCTCGGGCATGTCGGAGCTGCGGGTCAACAGGGCCTGACCGCGGTTCTCGAGCTCGATCGCCGCGGCATAGGAGCCGACCTCCATGTTCGCGTGGAGGGCACGCTTGGACAGCTGCACGCCGCCGGGGCTGTTGGCGACGATCTGCCCGGCGAGTGCGAGCGCGTCGTCCACCACGCGGCCGGGCTCGGCGACGCTGTTGGCCAGGCCGATCCGTGCCGCCTCCTCGGCGAGGACCATGCGGCCGGTGAACGAGAGGTCGCTGGCCACCGCCGGCCCGACGAGGCGGGTCAGCAGCCACGAGGTGCCGAGGTCGCCCGCCGTGAGGCCGATCCGGACGAAGGCCGCGTTGAACTTCGCCTCGGGCGCGGCCAGCCGGATGTCGGCCTGCAGCGCGAGCGCCAGGCCGCCGCCGGCGGCGGCGCCGTTGACCGCCGCGATCACGGGCACCCTCATCGAGCGGACCGCGAGCAGCGCCCGCGCCGCGCGCTCCTGCTGGTTCAGCATCCCGATGGCGCCGAGGTCCGAGAGGTGCTCGGCGTCGGCGAGGTCGTAGCCGGCGCAGAAGGCCGCACCGGCACCGGTCATGACGACGACCCTCAGGTCGTCCTCCTGGTCCAGGCCGAGGGCGACGCGCTCCAGCTCGGCGAACATCACGTTGGTCATCGCGTTGTACCGGTCGGGCCGGTTCAGGGTGAGCACCACGATTCCCGGCGACACCTGCTCGACGGTCAGGGTCTCGTACGTGCGGTCGAGGCTCTTCATCGGGCCTGGCTGCCTTTCTGGTTCTCGGGGACGTCCGGGTCGATCTGCGCGATCGCTCCCGCCGTCTCCCACTCGTCGATGCGGTCCGGGGCGATACCCCAGGCGGCGAGGGCGGCACGGGTGTGCTCGCCCGGGGCGGGTGGCGGCCCGTCGACCACCGCGGCGGTCCGGCTGAACCGGGGCTGCGGCGCGGGCTGGGTGATGCCTGCGACGTCGACGAACGTTCCGCGCTCCACGTTGTGGGGGTCGCTCCACGCCTCGCGCACCTCGAGCACCGGCGAGATGCAGGCGCGGCCGGCGGACCGGGCGACCCACTCGTCCCGGGTGCGGGTCCGCACCGCGTCGGCGAAGACCTTCTTCATCTGCGGCCACTGCGACCGGTCGTTCTGGTCGGGCAGCGTCGCCGGGTCGATCCCGAGGACGTCCAGCAGGTCGGCGTAGAAGTGCGCCTCCATCGCCCCGACGGCGAGCCACCGGCCGTCGGCGGTCTGGTAGGCGTCGTAGAACGGCGCTCCGGAGTCGACGATATTCGTTCCCCGCTCGGTGCTCCAGGTCCCGTTGCTCACGAAGCCGTGGAAGGCCGCGGCGAGCAGCGCGGAGCCGTCGGCCATCGCGGCGTCGACCACCTGGCCGCGCCCGGTGCGCCGCGCCTCCCAGACCGCCGCGAGCACGCCGAGCGCAAGGAGCATCCCCCCACCGCCGAAGTCGCCGGCGAGGCTCAGCGGCGGCGTCGGCGGCTGGCCGTTGCGGCCCACCAGTGCGAGCAGGCCGCTCTGGGCGACGTAGTTGATGTCGTGCCCGACCGCCTGTGCGAGCGGACCGTCCTGGCCGTATCCGGTCATCCGGCCGTAGACGAGTCGCGGGTTCACCGCCGCGCAGTCGTCGGGCCCGATCCCGAGACGCTCGGTGACGCCGGGACGGAAGCCCTCGATCAGCGCGTCGGCGCCCGAGACGAGGTCCAGGACCACGTCGGCGCCCTGCGGGTGCTTGAGGTCCACGGCGACCGACCGTCGGCCCCGGTGCATCACCTCGGTCCGGAAGTCGGCGTTCGGCCCCACGAGCGCCGCACCGCTGGTCCGGTCGACGCGGACGACGTCCGCGCCGAGATCCGCCAGCAGCATCGCGCAGAACGGCCCCGGGCCGATGCTCCCGATCTCCACCACCCTGAGTCCCGCGAGCGGGCCCGTCAGCGCACGGTCGGCCGTCATCGACGCCATGCCACCACCTCCGCGGGCAACCGTACGCAGATTCCGAATGGTCAGACCATAACACAGAGCCGGCCCCACTGGAGACTCCTCCAGTGGGGCCGGCCGGCGGGGTCAGAGGCGGCAGTCCGGCGACGCCTGCGGCGTCGTCTGCTCGGGCGGCACCTCGCTCACGATGTCGAAGGCGTGCGCACCGTCGGCGGTCGCCTGCACCCGCCCGACGTACGCCGGGCGCAGCAGCTGGTGGTCCTCCTCCCGGACCCGGACCGGCCCGGCGATGCTGTCGAACGCCAGCCCGGAGAGGGCTTCGCGCACCTGCGCGGGGTCGGTGCTGTCGGCGGCCCGGATGCCCTCGACCAGCATCTGCGCGGCGAGATAGGTGTTGGCCTCCACGTAGTAGGGAGCGTCCCCGAACTCGTCGGTCCATGCGGCGACGAACGCCTCGTTGAGCGCGTTGTCCGCGCCCACGTCGTAGTTGACATTGGACCAGAACCCCTCGGTCTCGCCCCCGATCACGTCGAACAGCGGCTCGGAGACCATGTTCATGGTCAAGACGTCGTCGAAGCGATCGAAGAGCCGGTACTGCTCGCCCTGCTGGGCGAAGGCGACGGCGTCCGAGCCGAAGGTGACCACGAAGAGTCCCTCCGCGCCGCTCTGCTTCAGCTGGGTGATGTGGGTGCCGAAGTCCGTGGTCCCCAGTGGCGCGTACCTGGTCTCGACGACCTCGCCGCCCGCGGCCTCGACGGCCTCGGTGAAGGTCGCGGACGCGCTGTGCCCGATCGAGTAGTCGACCGCCAGCACCGCCCAGCTCCTCTCGGGCAGCTCGGCGACCTGCCGGGCGAGCGCGGCCAGGTCCATCGACGCCGAGGTCACCGACCGGAAGGCGTTGGGGCTGCAGTCCTCGCCGGTGAGCTCGTCGTCGTTCCCGGTGGCGTTGAAGTTCAGCGCGCCGAGCCCCTCGAGCTGGGCGTTCAGCGCCTGGTTCTCGGGGCCCGTCATCACGGCACCCAGGAACGACACGCCGTCCTGGGTCACGGCTCGACGGGCCTCGCGGATCGTGGTGTCGACGCTGCCGTCGGTCTCGTACACCTTGATCTCGATCGTCCGGCCGTCGACGCCGCCGTCCGCATTGACCTGCTCGGCGGCGAACCTCCAGGCCGCGACCGTGTCGGTGCCGAACTGGGCGAGCGCACCTGTCGTCGGCGGGATGAGTCCCACCACGACGGTGTCCCCGTCGGCTTCGGAGCTGCGGGAGGCCGCCCCGCAGCCGGCGGCGAGGAGGGCCGCGACGGCCAGCAGGGCGCAGACGGCCCCCGGCGGCGAGGCACTGGGATCTCCATGGTTCCTGGACCTTTCCGGTTGGGATGCTCAGCGGGTCGGGTCGAACCCGCCGAGGGGATCGAGCTGGCGCGCGTCGTCGACCTCGTGCAGCAGCGCCGCCATCGCCGCGAAGACCGCACGGCTCCAGACGATCAGCTCCTCCTCGGCGGGATCGCCCCAGCGGTGGCGCTCGCCGCCGGTCATGCCGCGGCCTCCAGCCCGACGAGCGCCGGCGGGACCGGCGGCTCCCCGGAGCGCTGCTGCAGCGCTTCCGCGGCATCGAGGACCAGGGCGTCCTCCCACCAGCGGCCCGTGATCGACAGCGACAACGGCGTGCCACGCGACGAGAGGCCGATCGGCACCGCCACGGTGGGATTGCCCACCGGGTTCCAGTACGGCGTGTGCACCGACGGCAGCGCGGTGAGCGAGTCGCCCGGGTCGAGATCCCGCAGCAACGGCGCGCCGAGGTGCCCGGTCGGCGAGACGACGAGGTCGACCTGCCCGAAGAGCGCGCGCACCCGGTCGCGCAGCAGGCGGCGTACCCGCTGCGCCTGGACGTAGTCGGCACCGGTCAGCACGTCGGCGGAGGCCAGCAGCACCCTCGTCGCCTGGCCGTAGTCCTCCCACCGGGCCCGGAGGTCGCGGGCGTGATACGCGTGCGCCTCGCACAGCATGACGACCAGGTCGATCGCCACCGCCTCGGCGTACAGGGGCAGCGTGACCTCACGGACCGCGGCACCGGCGGCGCGCAGGTGGTCGACCGCCGCATCGAACGCCTCCGGCTGTGCCGGATCGATCCCGGCCGCCGCATGGGCGTCGAGCCGGTCGACGCCGATGGTCAGCCCGGACAGGTCGCCGACGGCTCGGGACGGCCGGGGGCGGCCGGTCGACGGCGGCGCCGCCGAGTACGGATCGCCGGGGTCCTGGCCCTCCATGGCGGCCAGCAGGATCCTGCAGTCCGCGGCCGTGCGCGCCATCGGACCGACGTGGTCCAGGGAGTACCCGAGCGGCACGACACCCGTCTTGGGCACGCGGCCGAAGGTCGGCTTGAGGCCGGTCACCCCGTTGAAGGCCGAGGGGATGCGGATGCTGCCGGCGGTATCGGTCCCCACGGCACCGAGGAACATCCCGAGCGCCAGGCCCGAGGCCGATCCCGAGCTCGACCCGCCCGCCCACCGATCCGGATCCCAGGCGTTGCGGGGCACCGGGAACGGCTTGCCCGGGTCGGGGAGGCCGGTGGCGAACTCCATCGTGGTGACCTTTCCCATCACGACGGCGCCCGCGGCGCGGAGCCGGGCCGCCACGGGCGCGGTGCCGGCCGCGGCGCTCCATGCAGGGTCGAGCACCAGGCTCTGGGCCGTCGTCACCGCCCCCGCGTCCGCCACGATGTCCTTGAGCCCGACCGGGATCCCGTCCAGAGGACCACGCGACTCGCCGGCGCGCCGGCGCTCGTCGGCCTCGGCGGCGGCAGCGAGCGCGGCCCCGGGTCCCGCGAGATGAAGACGCCCGTGCCGGCGTCGAGCGCGTCGGCGCGCGCGATGGCCTGGCGGACGAGATCCGTCGAGGACAGGGCGCCGCTGTGCAGGGCATCCATCGCCGAACGGATCGTCAGGGGCGCGCTCATCGCGGGAGCCCCGGGACGGACCCGAAGCCTCTCAGCGTCATCCGGGGTACGCCGGGGATGCCGACCCGCAGCTCGCCGTGCATGTGGACGATGGCGAAGTCGATCGCCTGCCCGCGGTCGTCCCGGATCACCTGGTCCATCCACATGACCGGGTCGCCGGCGGCGATGCCGAGCAGGTCGGCGACCTCCGGATCGGCCAGCCGCGGCTGGAGGACGATGTCCTCCGAGGCGATCGTGCTCCCGGTTCCGCTCAGCATCGCGTAGAAGTCGTCGACGAAGTCGGCGGGGGTCAGCGACGCCGCCTCCTGCCGCCGCAGGTAGTTCGTGATCACGCAGGCGGGCGTGTCGTTGCGGAGCAGCACGTAGTCGATGCAGAGGCAGTCGTCCCCGTCGCCGACGCCGTCGAGGCGCTGGGCGACGGCCGACGGCGCCGGGAGCCAGGACCACTCGAGCAGCCGGATCGTGAGCCGATCCCGGCCACCGAACTGGGTGGCCATCGGCGTCCCGTGGGCCGGCAGCTGCACGTTGATGTCGAAGCTCTCGTCGGTGCAGAACGTGCCCAGGCCGCGACGGCGGCTGACGAGGCCCTCGTCCGCAAGCAGGGACAGTGCCTCGCGGACGGCGTCCCGCGGCGCGGCGAACTCGCTCATCAGCTCGGCCTCCCCACCCAGCCGTCGCTCCGGCCGCACGTCGTGGGCGGCGTCCGCGAGGGTCACACGCAGCAGGTCCCGGAGCCGTCGTACCAGCAGCCGGCGAGCCGTGGGCAGTGCCATGGAACTGCCCCATGTCCTTCGGTTCACGGTGTCGATCGCCATGGGAGGAGCGTGACGCCGCTCACCCTTCCGCGGACAGATCGCGGGCCGAATCGGTCGTCTCCCCGCGGCAGATAAGCCGGACGCGGGGCTTTTCGCGTCCACGGGTCGAGATCCGCGGGACGGGCACCGTCAGAGGGCGATGAGCTCCTGGACCGCCCGGTCGCCGAGCTGCTCGACCGGGCCGTCACCGACCAGCCGCCCCTTGCGGAGCGCCAGGTAGCGGTCGGCGACCTTCTGGATCATCCCGATGTGCTGCTCGACCAGGAGCAGCGCCGTGCCGCGGGCCCGGATCTCCTCGAGCGCCTCGACGATCGCGTCGATGATGACCGGCGCGAGGCCCTCGGTCGGCTCGTCGAGCATGAGCAGCGCCGGTCCGGACATGAGCGCCCGGGCGATGGCGAGCATCTGCTGCTCGCCACCGGACAACGAGGTCCCGGGGCGCTTGCGTCCTCGGGCGAGGTTGGGGAAGAGCTCCAGCAGGTCCGGCACGGTCCACGTCGTCGGACGCCCGGAGGCGCGCCCGAGGCGGATGTTCTCCTCGACGGAGAGATTGCTGAAGATCCGCTTGCCCTGGGGCACCAGCGAGACGCCGCGTGCGGCCGGGAGGTGGGCCTTGCGTCCCACCTCCTTGCCGTCGACGAGGATCTGGCCGGTGACGGTGGGGACGCCGTATACGGACATCAGCGTCGTGGTCTTGCCCGCTCCGTTGCGGCCGACGAGACCGACGGTCTCGCCCGGCGCGATGGAGAAGGAGAGGTCCTGCAGGATGACCGAGCCCGCGTAGCCGGCCGTGACGCCGCGGAACTCGAGGACGGGTGTGGTGGTCATGCGGCGCTCCCCAGGTAGGCACGGATCACGTTCTCGTCGGCACGGACCTCGTCCGGCGTGCCGGTGGCCAGGACCTTGCCGAGGTCGAGCACCGTGATGACGTCGCAGGTCCGGAACACGCCGTCGACGTCGTGCTCGACCAACAGGGCCGCGACGTCACGCTCCTTGCAGATGTCCCGCACGTGCTGGAGCATCCGCACCGACTCGTCGTGGACCAGGCCCGCGCACGGCTCGTCGAGCAGCACCACCTTGGGCCGGCCGATCAGCGCGATCGCGAGGTCGACCGAGCGCTGGGTGCCGTACGCGATCTCCGAGCAGACGCGCGCCCGGACCGCGTCGAGGCCGAGGGTGTCGATGATCCCGTCGAGGTCGGGCTCGTCGTTGCGCCGCGCGATCATGTCGAGCTGGTCCCCCACCGTCATCGAGCCGAAGACGCTGGTCCGCTGGAACGAGCGCGCCAGGCCCCGACGCCGCCGCCAACGCACCGACTTGCGGGTGATGTCGACGCCCTCGAAGGTCACCGTGCCGGAGGAGGGCCGCTTCCGGCCGGACAGCGCGTCGATGAAGGTCGACTTGCCGGCGCCGTTCGGGCCGATCACGCCGTGCACGACGCCCGGCTCGAGAGTGATGTCGACGCCGTCGAGCGCCACGTGCGCGCCGTAGCGCACGGACAGGCCGCGTCCTTCGAAGATGGTCATCGGCGTCCCTTCCTGATCCGGTGGTAGAGCTTCTGGAACGCACCCGTGATCCCGCCCGGCATGAAGACCAGGACGACGATGAGCGCCAGGCCGGTGAAGAGGTGCAGGTTGCCGCCGAAGTTGAAGTTGGCCTGCGCGTACACGAAGAGGAAGGTGCCCACGGCCGGCCCGGCGAGCAGGCCGAACCCGCCGACCAGGGCCGCGATGAGCGAGTCACCGGCCTTGCCGAACCCGAGGATGTCCGGGGACACGTAGCCGGCGTTGATGGCGAACAGCGCGCCGCCCAACGAGGCGACCGCCCCGAGAGGACGAAGGCCGCGAGCCGGGGCCCGAAGGTGTCGTAGCCGGAGAAGCGCATCCGCTCCTCGTTCTCGCGGATGCCCTCGAGCGTCGTGCCGAAGCGGGAGCGGCCGACCAGCCAGAGGACGGTGGCGCACACGGTGAGCGCGATCCAGGCGAAGGGCCAGAACAGCCCGGGGTTCATCACGTCGGCCTGGCTCAGCCCGAGGAAGGTCATCTCCCGGTCGTAGGACAGCAGCTTCCCGTCGTGTGCTCCGGTCAGCGGCCGGGCGGACGTCTGCACGCTGAGGGCGTAGAGCGCCTGCGAGAGCGCCAGGGTCAGCATCAGGAAGCCGAAGCCCGTGGCGCGGACGACGAGCAGGCCCATCACGAGCGCGATGGCGGTGCCGGCCAGCACACCGAAGCCCACGGCCACCGTGGGCGTCCAGCCCCAGTTGGTGGTGGCGATCCCGACTCCGTAGGCGGCGGCTCCGAAGAACGCGCCGTGCCCGAGGCTGATGATGCCGAGGTGCCGGGCGAGGAACCCGATGCCGATCGCCATCAGGCTGAGGATCGCGCCGTCGACCAGCAGGCTCATCCGGTAGGTGTCGGTCACGGCGTGGGGAACGGCCAGTCCGACGACGACGGTGCCGACCGCGACCCCCAGACCGACGAGGGTCCCCTTCCGCCGGCCGCGCGGAGCCGGCGACTCCAGCATCGTGGCCGTCACGTCGTCGGCGGGAGCGGTGGTCGTCATGACACCCTCTTTCCGGCGAGCCCGGTGGGCCGCCACAGCAGGACGATGCTCAGTGCGAGATACGGCACGATGACCGCGAAGCTGGGCGACCACACGGTGCTGACGGTCTGGATCACCCCGAGGCCCATCCCGGCCACCATCGCCCCGCCGATGCTGCCGATGCCGCCGACCACGACCACGATGAGCACGGTGATGAGGAAGGCGTTCCCCATGCCCGGGTCCAGGGCGATGTACGGCGCCGCGAGGGCGCCCGCGAGACCGGCGAGCGCCGCGCCGACGGAGACCACGACCAGGCTGACCCGGTCGACGTTGATGCCCATGATCGACGCGGTCTCGATGTCCTGGCTGGCCGCGCGGATGTGGAGCCCGATCTCCGTGCTGCGCAGCCAGAGCACCAGGGCCGCGGCCAGCGCCATGGCGATCACGATGATCGCGAGCCGGTAGCTGGGGTACTCGACCCCGAGCACGGACGTCGTGCCCTGGAGGAACTCCGGCGGGCTCACCCGCAGGGTGCGCTCACCCCAGATCAGGACCACCAGCCGCTCGGCGATGAGCGCGATGCCGAAGGTGATGAGGCCGAGCTCGATGTGCGACCGGTGCTGCAGCGGCCGGAAGAAGGCCAGCTCCAAGATGACGCCGAGCACGGCCAGGGCGAGCGGTACGACGAGCAGCGCCGCCCAGAACCCGACGCGGTCCGACACCGAGTAGGCGATGTAGGCGCCGGACATGTAGAGGGCGCCGTGGGCGAAGTTCGCGACCCCGCGGAGCCCGTAGATCATCGCGAGCCCGGAGCTGAGCACCATCAGGAGGGAGCCCAGGGCCACACCGTTGAGCAGCTGTGCTGCGTTCACGTTCGTCTCCTCGCTGCGCCGGGATGTCCGGTGCGGGGACCCGAGTCCCGCACCGGCATCGGGCGGATCAGAACTTGCAGGCCGGGTCGGGCTCGGGGGTCGTGATGTCCGGCGGCGTGCTCGAGAGCACGTCGAACGCCAGGCCCCCGTCCGCCTCGACGACCTTGCCGAGGTAGGAGTCCCGCAGCACCTGGTGGTCCTCGGCCCGCACGGTGACCTCGCCCACGATGCTGTCGAGCGTCAGGCCGCCGATCGCCTCCGAGACCTTGGCCGGATCGGCGGAGCCCGCCTTCTCGATCGCGGCGAACAGGGTCTCCGCGGCGAGGTAGTTGTCGGCGGGCACGTAGTACGGCGCGCTGCCGTGGTCCGCCGTGTAGGCGTCGACGAACTCCTTGTTGAGCTCGTTGTCGCCGGCGACGTCGTACCCGACGTTGTTGTAGTAGCCGACGATGGTGTCGCCGAGCGTCTCGAAGAGCGGCTCGGAGACCATGTTGAAGCCGAGCACCGTCTTCAGCTGGTCGTCCAGGTTGAACTGGTCGGCCTGCTGCACGAACGCGACGCCGTCGGCGCCGTACTCGACGGCGAAGACCGCGTCGGCGTCACTGCCCTTGATCTTGGTGATGTAGGAGCCGAAGTCGGTGGTGTTGAGCGGGGCGAACTGCTCGAGCACGATCTCCTTGCCGGCCTTCTCGGCGGCCGCCTTGAACTTGTCCGCGGCGCTGTGGCCGGTCGCGTAGTCGACCGCCTGGATCGCCCACTTGTCGCCGTCGAGCGTCGCGAGCGAGCTGGCCAGGGCGTTGATGTCCATGCTGCTGGTCTGCACCACGTGGACCGCGTACGGCGAGCACTGCTCGCCCACGAGGGCGTCGTCCTTGCCGAGGGCGTTGAAGGACATCGCCCCGAGTCCCTCGAGCTGGGCGTTGAGCGCCGCGTGCTCGGGCGAGGTCATCACGGCACCGATGTACTGGGCGCCGTCCTGGGTGACCGCCTCCCGGGCCACCCGCAACGTCGTGGCCGGGTCCGCGTCGGTCGACTTCACCACCAGCTCGATCTTGCGGCCGTCGACGCCGCCGTCCTCGTTGACGAGCTTGACGGCGGTCTCCCACGCCTTGACGGCGTCGGTCCCGAACTGGGCCAGGGCGCCGCTGGTCGGCGGGATGAGGGCGACCTTGATCGGTCCGTCCTCGCCACCGTCACCCGAGCTGGTGCTGGCCGAGCCGCACGCGGCCATGGTCATTGCCAACGTGGCGGCGCTCGCGGCCGCCAGCAGTCGTCGCTTCATGCGGAAGATCCCCTCGGGTCCGGGAACACCGACGTTCGGTGTGTCTCACGTCACGAAAGTATGGTCCGATAGTTAGATCAATACGACCCTACTTGGAGGGGTTTTCGTCTATCCCCAAAGGGATAGTGGCGCCCGTCACGCCGCGTGACGCGGACGTCAGCCGGGCGCGACGTTCTCGGGCACCGGCCTCCGCGGGCCGACCCGCCGCTCGGAGCTGACGATGACGACGACCGCGCCGACCACCGCCGCCCCGCCCACGAGGACGCCCACGCCCACCGGCTCGGCGAGGACGAGCCAGCCGAGCAGGACGGCGACCACGGGGTTCACGTACGCATGGGTCGCCGTCAACGACAACGGCACATTGGCCAGCAGCCAGGCGAAGGCGAGGAAGGCGACGACCGAGCAGGCCAGGACGAGCCAGGCCAGGGCGAGCCAGCCGCGCGCGGAGTAGTCGATGCTGAACGTCTCGCCGGTCGTCAGCGCGAGGGTCGTCGACGAGCCCGCCGCGACCAGCTGCTGGTAGGCCGCCACCACGACGATGTCACCCGGAAGGACCAGCCGGCCCTGGAGGTACGAGCCGACCGTCCAGCTGAGGCTGGACACCAGGCAGAAGAGGGCCGCGACGAGCGGCAGCGCGTCACCACCGCGTTGCCCCAGCCCCACGAGGGCGACGAGGCCGGCGAACCCGACGGCGACGCCGCACAGGGTGGCGGCCGGCGGCCGCTCCCCGCCGGCCAGCCGGATCAGGACCGCCCACACCGGGACCGTCGCCACGATCAGCGCGGCGACCCCCGAGGGCAGGCCGCCCACCTGCGCCAGGGCCTGGAAGCCGTTGCCGATGCCCAGGAGCAGCACCCCGGTGACCACGAGGCCGACCGCCTCGGGACGCGACACCCGCAAGGCCCCCCAGCCACGACGGACGACCGCGATGCAGGTGAGCAGCAGGCCCGCCACGACGTAGCGCTGGGCCATGGCCTGGAACGGATCGGCCTCCTGTACGACGAGCCGGATCGCCAGATAGATCGAGCCCCACAGCAGCCACACCGCCGCCAGGCAGAGGGCGAGCGTACGCCGGTCGGGCCTCCGCACCGGCCCGGGCTCAGGCACCGTGGGCGGTCACGCGAAGCTCGGCGGCCGCTTCGCGACGAAGGCCGCGATGCCCTCGGCCGCCTCGCCGTCCTCGAAGAGTCCCTGCTCCTGCTGCGCCTCGAAGGCGAAGCCCTCCTCGAGCGGCATCGCGAAGGCGGCGTCCACGGTGCGGACGACGGCGAGCTGGGCGGGCAGCGAGGAGCCCACGAGGTCTCCGGCGAGCTCGAGCGCGCCCTTGACGACGTCGTCCTCGGCCAGCCGGTCGACCAGCCCGATCCGCAGCGCCTCGTCGGCGGGCACCTGGCGCGCGGTGAGCATGATGTCGAGCGCCCGCCCCCGGCCGACCAGCTGCGGGAGCCGCTGGGTGCCGCCGGCGCCGGGGATGAGGCCGAGCCTGACCTCGGGCAGGCCGAGCTTCGCCCGCGGCCCCGCCACCCGCAGCGTGCACGCCATGGCGAGCTCCAGGCCGCCACCCAGCGCCAGGCCGTCGACCGCGGCGATGGAGATCCAGCCCGCGGCCGCGAGCCGGTCGTTCACGGCGCGCATCCGGTCGCCGTACGCGAGGAAGGAGGCCGCGTCGATCGTCGACATGTGCTTGATGTCGGCTCCCGCAGCGAAGAATCCCTCCCTCGCGGAGGTGATCACCATGACCTTGACGTCGCCGGCCTGCTCGGCCGCGTCGATCGCGGCGTGCAGCCCGTCCAGCAGGGGGATGCCGAGGGCGTTCGCGGGCGGGCGGTCCATGGTCACGACGACGACGCCGGGCGCGTCGGTGGTCCAGGTGACGACGGGGGTATCGGACATGGGTCCTTCTTTCGGATCGGTACGACGGTCAGGGGCGGCGCGGGAAGCCGGTGAAGTCGGGCGTGCGGCGCGCCTTGAAGGACTCCCGTCCCTCCTGGGCCTCCTCGGTGCCGTAGAAGAGGAGGTTGGCGTCGTGCGCCAGCTGCTGGATGCCGGCATAGCCGTCCTCGTGGGCGTGGAAGCTCAGCTTCGACATCCGCAGTGCGCGCGGCGAGAGTGCCAGCATCTCGCGACACCAACGGATGGTCTCCCGCTCCAGCTCGTCGAGCGGGACCACGGTGTTGACGAGGCCCATGGCCAGCGCCTGCTCCGCGTCGTACTGCCGGCAGAGGAACCAGATCTCCTTCGCCTTCTTCGGACCGACGAGGTCCGAGAGGATGCTCGAGCCGTAGCCGCCGTCGAAGGAGCCCACCTTCGGCCCCACCTGCCCGAACACCGCGTTGTCCGCGGCGATCGTCAGGTCGCAGACGAGGTGCAGGACGTGGCCGCCGCCGATCGCCCAGCCGGCCACCATGGCGACGATCGGCTTCGGGCAGCGGCGCATCGCCACGTGCAGGTCGGTGACGTGGAAGCGGCCGGTCGCGTCGGCGTCGAGCTGGTAGCCGCTGTCCCCCCGCACCCGCTGGTCGCCTCCCGAGCAGAAGGCTCGGTCGCCCGCGCCGGTCAGGATGATCGCGCCGACCGACTCGTCCTCGCGCGCCGCCATGAGCGCACGGTCGACCTCGACCAGTGTCTGCGGCCGGAAGGCGTTGTGCACCTCGGGGCGGTCGATGGTGATCTTGGCGATCCCCTCGGGGCTGGTCTCGTAGACGATGTCGTCGTAGCGGCCGCGCGCGGTCCACTCGACGGCGTCGGTCACCGTCGCCACAGCTCAGGCCATCGTGAGGCCGCCGCTGACGGACAGCGTCTGGCCGGTGACGAAGCCGGCACCGTCGGACGCGAAGAACGAGACCGCGGGGCCGATGTCCTCGGGCGTGCCGAGACGCTTCATGGGAACCGCGCTCGTCATGCCGGCGATGACCTTCTCGGCGTCGCCGCCTCCGGCCCCGTCCGCGAACTTGCGCAGCGCGGGTGTGTCGGTCGGGCCGGGGCAGACCGTGTTGGCGGTCACGCCCTTCCTCGCGACCTCGCGGGCGAGGGTCTTGGTGAACGCGATGATGCCGCCCTTGGCGCCGGAGTAGACCGCCTCCATCGACGAGCCCACGCGGCCGGCATCGGAGCCGATGTTGACGACGCGGCCGAAGCCGCGCTCCATCATCCCCGGCACGACGGTGTGGATGACCCGCAACGCGCCCTTGTAGTTGATGTCGAGGATCTTGTCCCAGAAGTCCTCGGTGGTCTTCACGAACGGCATGAAGTCGTCCCAGCCGGCGTTGTTGACGACGACCTCGATCGGGCCGAGCTCGGCCTCGACGGTGGCCACGGCGGCCTTGACCGACTCTGTCGAGGTGACGTCGATCTGGACGGCGATCGCCTCGCCGCCGGCGGCGCTGATCTCCTTGGCGGTCTCCTCGGCGACGGGCAGGTTCAGGTCCGCGACCGCCACCCGGAAGCCGTCTTGCCCGAGTGTGGTGGCGATGCCCTTGCCGATGCCCTGGGCACCGCCGGTGACCAGTGCGACGCGCTTGCTCATTCTTCTTCTCCTTGGGTGGTGGGGTCAGACGCTGGGGGACCAGATGACCGGCCCGGCGATGATCGAGTGGCTGGTGAGCTTGCGGCCGAGGGTGCTCTGGGCGTCGCGGGCCGCCTCGATGAGGCTGCCGAGGTCGAGGCCGGTGTCGACGCCCATCTCGTGGAACATCGACACGAGGTCCTCGGTCGCGATGTTGCCGGTCGAGCCCGCCGGGACCGGGCAGCCGCCGAGCTCGCCGAAGCTGGACTCGAAGCTCCGGCAGCCGGCCTCGAGCGCGGCGTACGCGTTGGCGAGGCCCTGGCCGCGGGTGTTGTGGAAGTGGGCGGTGATCTCGACACCGGGCAGCCGCTCGACGGCCGCGGCGAAGAAGCGGCCGGCGTACGACGGGTTGCACATGCCCGTGGTGTCGCCGAAGCCGATCTCGGTCGCCCCCGACTCGGCGAACTGCTCGGCCAGGCCGAGGACCCGGTCCATCGGCACGGCGCCCTCGAACGGGCACCCGAAGGACGTGGCGATCACGGCGCAGTAGGTGAGGTCCTCGGCGAGGATCCGCCCGCCCATCGCCCGGACGTCGTCCATGGTCTCCTGGACGGTGCGGTTGATGTTTCGCTTGTTGTGGGTCTCGCTGGCGCTGACGAACAGGGCCACCTCCTCGAAGAGGTCGCGGTGCGCCAGCGCGTTGTCGAGGCCCTTGCTGTTGGGCACCAGCACCATCCGGGCGACATCGTCGGGGACGTCGATGCCCTGGAGCACCGCCACGCCGTCCGAGAGCTGCGGGATCACGTCGGGCCGCACGAAGCTGGCCACCTCGATCCGCTTGAGTCCCGCCCGGCCCAGGGCGTCGATCAGCCGGATCTTGTCGGCGGTCGGGATGGTCTCGGGCTCGTTCTGGAAGCCGTCGCGAGGACCGACCTCGCGGATGTGGACGGTGCGGGTCTCGCCCTCGGTGCTGTTGGGGAGGGTCGCGGTGCTCATCGGGGTCCCCGCGAAGTCGTGCGCCGGAGGAGCGCAGCGGGGGAGGTGCGGAACTTCGTGGGGTGATTCATCGGTTCTCCTGCTCTGCGAGGCTGCGTTCGAGGTGCTCACGGTGCTCGGGCGCGGCGACCTCGATGAGGCGCAGCGCCCGCTCGGCCACCGTGCAGCCGGTCAGCATCGCCACGCCGTGCTCGGTGACGACGGCGTCGACGTCGACCCGCGCGGTCGTGACCACGCCGCCGGCGAGGGCCGGCACGATGGTGGACTGGGACTGCTCGCCCGACCCGACGGTCGAGCGGAGCGCGATGATGGAGCGCGAGCCGGTGAGCGACGCCGCCCGGCTGAAGTCGACCTGGCCGCCGACGGCGCCGATGTGCACGCCGCGGGCCAGCTCCGCGCCGACCTGGCCGAGCAGGTCGACCTCGATGGCCGAGTTGATCGACACCAGCGACCCCAGCCGCGAGAGCACCGCCGGCGCGTGGGTGTAGCTCGCGGCGCGGAACTCGACGGGGTGCTCGCCCAGGCGCCGGTAGCCGTCGGAGGTGCACAGCGCGGCACCGGTGACGACGACGCCGGGGTCGATCTCCTTGCGGGCACCGGTGATGACGCCCTTCTCCACCAGCGTCAGCACACCGTCGGTGATCATCCCGCTGTGGAAGCCCAGGTCGGAGTGCCCGGCCAGCGCCTCGAGCACAGCGGACGGCAGGGAGCCCACGCCGATCTGGATCGTCGACCCGTCGTCGACGATGCTCGCGACGTTGGAGGCGATCGCCCGGTCGACGGTGTCCCCGGCCTTCGCCGGCGCCTCCCGCAACGGCCGGTCCGTCTCGATGACCGCTGCGAAGGCCGACAGCGGCAGCCGTGGGCCGCCCACCGTGGCGGGCATCCGGTGGTTGATCTCGGCGACCAGCGTCCGGGTGTGCAGGATCGCGTCGGCGACGTACTCGACCCCGGTGCCGAGGGTGACCAGGCCGTCGGGACCGGGTGCGGACACCTGGATCAGGCCCACGTCGTTGGGCAGCTGGCCGGTGGCGAACATCCGCGGGATGGCGGAGTAGTGGCACGGCACCACGTCGAGTCGTCCGTACCGGCTGAGGCTGCGCAACTGCCCGAGACCTCCGTAGGAGACCACGGTCAGCTTCTCGGGCAGGTCGCCGGAGAGCCGCTCGTTCCAGGTGAGCCCCGAGAAGGCCCGGATCGGCCCGACGCGATCGACGGCGTCCAGCACCTGGTTGACGAGCGGCTCGGGCTCGGCACTGCCCTGTCCCCACCAGACCCCGTCGCCCGGATCCAGGAAGTCCGCCACGTCGAACATGTCGGACCCTCAGACCCGCTGGACCAGGGTGGCCGTGCCGAGACCACCGCCGCAGCACATGGTGACGAGGCCGATCTCCACGTCCCGGCGCTCCATCTCGGCCAGGAGCGTGGCGAACAGGCGCGAGCCCGAGGCGCCCACGGGATGGCCGAGCGCGATGGCCCCACCGTTGACGTTGACCCGGTCCATGTCCGGCTTGAGCTCGCGCTCCCAGGCGAGCGCGACCGAGCTGAACGCCTCGTTGACCTCGAACAGGTCGATGTCGTCGATCGTCATCCCGTTGCGCTCGAGCAGCCTGCGGGTGGCCGGGATCGGCCCGGTCAGCATGATGAGCGGGTCGACGCCCACGGTCGTCTGGTCGAGGATCCGCGCCCGCTTCGCCAGTCCGTGCCGCTCGACCGCCGCGTCGGAGGCCAGCAGTACGCCGGCCGCGCCGTCGGTGAGCGGCGAGGACGACCCCGCGGTGACCACGCCGGTCTCGGGCCGGAAGATCGTCTTCAGGTCGGCCAGGCTCTCGAGGCTGGTGCCGGGCCGGACGCTCTGGTCGCTGGTCCGGACCTCGCCGTCGAGCTCCATCGGCACGATCTCCCGCGCGAACCGGCCGGCCTCGATCGCGGCGGCGGCCAGCGCGTGCGAGCGCACCGCGAACTCGTCCATCTCGCGCCGGCCGATCCCCCACTGCTCGGCGATCCGCTCGGCGCTCTCGCCCATGGTCGGGAAGTCGTAGAGCGCCCGGAGCTCGGCGGGCCAGGCCGCGCCGTACAGCTCCTCGATCCGCGCGACGGCATCCATCGGGACGTGGCCCATGTTCTCGACGCCACCGGCGAGCACGAGGTCGTGCGTGCCCGAGGCGATCAGCGCCGCAGCCATCTCGACCGCGGTCTGCGCCGACCCGCACCGTCGGTCGAGGACGGTGGCCGGGACCTCGGGCGGGTAGCCGGCCTGCAGCCAGGCGTTGCGGGCCACGTTGCGGGACTGCTCGCCGAACGGTGCGGTGCAGCCGATCAGGAGGTCCTCGATGTCGCCGGACGCGACTCCGGTCGCCTCGAGCAGGGCGGTGTAGACCGCGCCCAGCATCGCGTTCGGGTGGACGTCGCGGAACCAGCCGCGCTCGGGGTGGGCCTTGCCCATCGGCGTCCGCAGTGCTTCGACGATCCAGGCGTCGCGACCGGTCAGCGGCATCTCAGATCACCGTCCCGCCGTCGACGGCCAGCACCTGGCCGGTGATGTACGACGCCGCGTCGGAGGCGAAGAACACGAACGTCCCGGCGATCTCGTCCGGGTCCGCCCAGCGCCCGAGCGGGATCCGGGCGAGGGTCAGCTCGGCGAGCTTCTCGTTGCTGCGGATGTTCTCGGTCATGGTGGTCGCGGCGAGGGGCGCCACCGCGTTGACGGTGATCCGCCGGCGCGCCAGCTCCTTGGCCAGCGACTTGGTCACGCCGATCACGCCCGACTTGGCGGCGCTGTAGTTGACCTGGCCGATCGTGCCGACCAGGCCCGCTGCCGAGGTGACGTTGATGATCCGGCCGGTGCCGTCGTCGGGCAGGAGGGGCAGCGCGGCCTGGCTGACGGTGAAGGTGCCGCCGAGATGGACGTCGACGACGAACCGGAACTGCTCGGCGGTCATCTTCGGGAACATCGCCGGTGCGATGGCGCCGGCGTTGTTGACGAGAACGTGAAGCGTGCCGCCGGCGAGGTCGGCCGCCTGCTCGGCGGCCGCGGCGGCGGCCTCGGCGTCACGGACGTCGAGCACCGCGGACTCGGCCCGTCCGCCGGCCTCGACGATCTCCGAGGCGACGGCGGCGGCCGCGTCCTTGTCGAGGTCGGTCACGAGGACGGCGGCCCCGGCGCGCGCGAAGGCGCGCGCGACGGCGGCCCCGATGCCGTTGCCGGCCCCGGTGACGAGGGCGGCGCGGCCGCTGAGGTCGAAGGGTGCGGTCATCAGTAGCTCCTGGGGAGTCCGAGCACGTGCTCGCCGATGTAGTTGAGGACCATCTCCTGGGAGAGCGGGGCGATCCGGGTCAGCCGGGCCTCCCTGAAGTAGCGCGCCACGTGGTACTCCTCGGAGTACCCCATGCCGCCGTGGGTCTGCAGGGCCCGGTCGGCCGCGTCGAAGCCGGCGTCCGCGCACAGGTACTTGGCCGTGTTGGCCTCGCGCGCGCAGGGACGGCCGTTGTCGTAGAGCCAGGTCGCCTTGCGGAGCACGAGCTCGGCGGCGTCGAGGCGGGTGAGCGAGTCGGCCAGCGGGAACTGGAGACCCTGGTTCTTGCCGATCGGGCGGCCGAAGACCTCGCGCTCGCCGGCGTAGCGCACGGCACGGCGCAGGGCGGCGCGGCCGATGCCGAGCGCCTCCGAGGCCACCAGCATCCGCTCGGGGTTGAGGCCGTCGAGGATGTACTTGAAGCCCTGGCCCTCCTCGCCGATCCGGTGCTCCTCGGGGATCCGGAGATCGTCGATGAACAGCTCGTTGGACGTGATGGCGTTGCGGCCCATCTTCTTGATGGGCCGGATGTCGACGTGGGCACGGTCGAGGTCGGTGAGGAAGAGGGTGAGGCCCTCGGTCTTCTTCGGGGAGTCCTCGAACTTCGCCGTCCGCGTCAGCAGCAGGATCTTCTCGGACTCGACGGCCTTGGAGATCCAGACCTTGCGCCCGTTGACGACGTAGTCCGAGCCGTCGCGCTTGGCGAAGGTCGTGATCCTCGTGGTGTCGAGACCGGCCCCGGGCTCGGTGACCCCGAAGCAGACGTGGAGGTCGCCGTTGACGATCCGCGGGAGGGTCTCCTTCTTCATCTCCTCGGAGCCGTGCACGATCACGGGGTGCATCCCGAAGATGGACAGGTGCATCGAGCTCGCGCCGTTCATGCCGGCGCCGGAGGCGGCGACCTCCTCCAGGAGGATCGACGCCTCGGTGATCCCGAACCCGTGCCCGCCGTACTCCTCGGGAGTGGTGATGCCGAGCCAGCCGCCAGCGGCGAACGCGTCGTAGAACTCCGTCGGGAACTCGTGGTCGGCGTCCTTGTCCATCCAGTACTGGTCATCGAACCTCGCAGCCAGCTCGGCGACGGCCTTGCGGATGGTCTGCTGGTCCTCGGTGAGCTCGAAATCCACGGTCGGGTCCGTCCTGATCGGTGATGGGAGCCGAGGATGCCTCGGCGGCAAGTATTGGCTTGACTATAATAAATGGTACGACCATAAACTAGACCAAGGCGAGGCCATCCGCAATCCGCTCGTTCCATGCGCCGGCCGAGCCGAAGAGCTGCTCGTCGAGCCGCGCCCGCTTGAAGAGCAGATGGAGGTCGTGCTCCCACGTGTAGCCGATCGCACCGTGCATCGTCAGTGCGCTGTCGGCGGCTCGCCCGGCCGCCGTCGTGACCTGCGCCTTGACCGCCGCGGCGTGCAGCGCCCGCTGCGGGTCCCCGCCGGCGACGGACGCGGCTGCGTAGTAGACGCCGGACCGACCGGCCTCCACGTCGACCAGGATCGTCGCCGCGGCGTGCTTGACCGCCTGGAACGAGCCGATCGGCACGCCGAACTGGTGGCGCTGTCCGCTGTACTCGACCGCCAGCTCCAGCATCCGCTCCATGGCCCCCAGCGCGTCCGCGGCCACGAGCACCCCGGCGACGTCGGCGAGTCGGGCGAGCACGGCGGCCGCGTCGGCGTCGAGCACCTCCCCCGTGACCCCGTCGAGTCCGACATCGGCGACCGAGCGCGACCGGTCCAGCAGGCGCCGCGGCGCGATGCTCACCCCGGGCGAGCGGGGATCCACGGCGTACAGGCGCAGACCGTCGGCCCCTCCGGCAGGTACGACGAGCAGCCCCGCGCGATCGGCGCCCAGGACCCGCGGCACGGTCCCGCTGATCCGGCCTCCCTCGACGGCGACGGCCGGCGGGCGGTCCGGCAGCGACTCGGCCGCCACCGCGAGCGCCGCATGACCGCCCTCGACGGCGGCCTTGGCGAGGTCCGGACGGCTCTCGAGCGCCGGCGCCGCGAGGGCCGTCGCGAGCCACGCCGAGCTCGGCGCCGCGACGCGAGCGAGCTCCTCGGCGGCGATCGCGAGCTCGACGAGCCCGCCTCCCTGGCCGCCCAGCTCCTCGGGGACGCCGACGCCTCCCATGCCGTCCTCGACGAGACGCCGCTCGAACGGACCCGGATCCGTCGCCTCGCCGTCGACGCCCAGCCAGCCGCGCACCCGGTCGGATCCGGCGACGTCACCGAGCCAGCCCCGCAGTGCCTCGCGATAGGCGTGCTGCTCCTCAGAGAACCTCCACTGCATGACGCTGCCTTTCCACTGTGCGTTGGTCCAGTCGACAGGCCGGGTGCTGACCACGAACGGAAGCCCCGACTGTTAGTTTGGGTACGACCAAAAGTGCGGGAGAAACCGCGAAGGAACGGGATGACATGACTGACTCCACGGGAGCCGAGGCGATCACCTCGGGCAGCATCCGGCACCCCGTCCAACTCACCCCGATGCAGGTCCCCAAGGCCTCGGACGTCCTGGCGGACGACCTGCGCGAGCGGATCCTGCGCGGCGAGTTCCCCGAGGGCACGGCGCTGCCGCCGGAGCGCGAGCTCGTGGCGCAGACGCGGATGAGCCGGACGACGGTCCGCGAGGCGCTGCGGATCCTCGAGGTGCAGGGCCTGGTGCAGATCCGGACAGGTCGTGCCGGCGGCGCCTTCGTGCAGCGGCCGGGCGAGGAGTCGATCGCCAGCACCGTGAGCCTGCTGATCCGGGGCCGGCAGGTCCGGATGGCCGCGCTGCTGGAGACCCGCGAGGCGGTCGAGCCGGCCTGCGCGCAGCTGGCGGCGAAGTACCGCACCGACGCCGACCTGGAGGCGCTCGACCGGGCGAACGATGCGATCGCGGCCGAGGGCTCGCTCGCGGACTTCCTGCAGGCGAACGTGGACTGGCACGTGGCGGTCGCCGTCGCCTCGCACAACGAGCTGCTCACCGGGTTCATGGGCGCCTTGTCGCGGGCCATCTACGCCTCCACCGACAACTCGGGGTTCATCGACGCCGCGGTCCGGCAGACCACGGTGCGGGCCCACCGCAACATCACCGAGGCGATTCGCAAGCGCGACGCGTCCGCCGCCGTACGACGGATGACGCGCCATGTCCACGAGTACGCCTCGGCCGTCCTCGAGGTCGAGGAGCGCACGGAGATCGAGGTCCCGGGCGACTGAAGGTGTCCCCGGGGGCTCATCGCAGTCCCTTGACGAGCTCCCGGATCTCGTCGACGGCCTGCGGGTTCTCCGCGCCGGACAGGTCGCCCGGATCGGCGTCGAGCACCGCGGCGCGGATCGCGCGGCGCAGGATCTTCGCCGAACGCGTCTTCGGAAGTCGCTCGACCCGCACCACCTGGCTGGGCGCGAACGGCTTCCCCACCCCTCCCGCGACCAGGCCGCGGACCCGGCTCGCGACCTCCGGCTCACCGTCGGCGGCCTCCGTGGCGACGTAGAAGACCCACACCGCCTCCCCCTTGGTCGCGTCGGGGATCCCGACCACGGCGGACTCCGCGACGTCGCCGTCGAGGGCGACGACGGACTCGATCTCGGCGGGGGCGACCCGCTTGCCGGCCACGTTCATGACGTCGTCGGAGCGGCCCAGGATGAACCAGCCGCCGTCGTCGTCGACCAGCGCGAAGTCGCCGTGCCGCCAGAGGCCGTCGAAGGTGGACCAGTACGCCTCGTGGTAGCGCGATCCCTCGGCGTCGTCGTTCCAGATGCCCCGCGTCATGGACGGCCAGGGCTGCCGGCACACGAGCTCGCCGATCTCGCCGCGCACCGGCCGGGCCGCGTCGTCGACGACGTCGACGTCCATGCCCAGGGCCGGCCCGCCGAGTGAGCAGCTGCGGATCTCCTCGACCGGGTAGGGGCAGAGGAAGGACCCGCCCACCTCGGTGCCTCCGGAGAAGTTGATGATCGGGACCCGACCGCCGAACACGTCCCGGGCCAGCCACTCGTAGGACTCCGGGTCCCAGGGCTCGCCCGTCGAGCCGAGCACCCGGACGCTGTCCAGGTCCTGCGACGGCAGGTCGCCGGCGGCGCGGAGCGTGCGGATGAGGGTCGGGCTGACCCCGAGCATCGAGACCCGGTGCCGCTCGACGAGCTGCCACAGCCGGCTGGTGTCGGGCACGTCGGGTGAGCCCTCGTACAGCAGCAGCGTGCCGCCGGTGCCGTGAGTGCCGAAGATGGAGAGCGGGCCCATGATCCAGCCCATGTCGGTGATCCAGCAGAAGGTGCGCCCGGGGGCCATCTCGAAGCCGTAGGCGACCTCGGAGGCCGTCTTCGTCACGAATCCGGCGTGCGTGTGCACGGCCCCCTTCGGCCGGCCGGTCGTCCCGGAGGTGTACGCGAGCAGCAGGACGTCGCTCGCGTCGGTCGGCTCGACGACGGGGTCGGGCGCCGACGCGAGCAGGTCGTTCCACGCCACCTCGCGGTCCTGGAGGTCCGTCGCCTCGCCGAGGTTGTCGACCACGACGACCGTCTCGACCGTGGGGCACTCGGCCAGGGCGGCCCGCAGCGCCGGAAGCATACCCGCCTGCTTGCCGCGGCGAACCGTGCCGTCGGCGGTGATCACCGCCCGCGCGGCCGCATCCTGGACCCGGCTGGCGACCGCCGGCGCGGCGAAGCCGGAGAACAGCGGCACGAGCATGGCCCCGAGGCTCGCGACGGCGTACGTCGCCACCACGGCCTCGGGCGTCATCGGGAGGTAGATCGCCACGGCGTCGCCCTTGCCGATGCCGCGCGCCCGCAGGCCGGCCCGGACCCGGGCGACCCGATCCGCGAGCTCGGCATAGGTCAGCCGCGCGACCGTGCCGTCCTCGGCCTCGTGCACGACCGCGACGGCATCCGGCGTCCGCTCGACCCAGGCGCCGAGGCAGGCATCGACGGCGTTGAGCCCACCCCCGACGAACCACTCCGGCCACGCGATCCCGCGGCTCTGGTCGACCACGGCGGCGTACGGCCGGTGGAACGGGATGGCGAGGTCCTCGACCACCGCGCCCCAGAAGGCGCCGATGTCGGCGACCGACCGGGCGCGGAGCTCGGCGACGGAGTCCACGCCCAGGGTGCGCATGAGGCGCGCGACGTTGGAGTGCTCGAGGTAGTCGGCGTCCGGCCGCCAGACGTACGTCATGTCGGTGTCTCCTTCGCTCAGGCCCGCGGCATGCCGAGGATGCGCTCGGCCGCGATATTGCGCTGGATGTAGGTCGACCCGCCGGCGATGGCGGTGCCGCGGCCCTGGTTGGCCAGGCGCAGCCAGGACCGTGTCGCCGCCAGCTCGTCGTCGTCCTCGTCGAGGTCGAACTGCCCGCCCAGCGGCGCGAGGGAGAGCCGGAAGTCGGCCAGGTCCTCGACGAGCGGACAGAAGTACAGCTTGCCGATGGACGTCACCGGCCCCGGCGGGGCGCCGGCGGCGGCACCGGTGATGACCCGCTGGCTGATGGTCTTGTGGATCAGCGCCCGCGCCCAGAGGTCGGCGACCCGCTGCCGGAGCGCCGGGTCCGCGCCGAGCGGCCGGCCGGCGGAGTCGGTCATGCCGCGGATGTCGTCGACGATGTCGGCCACCGCCTTGGTCGTGTTGACCCGGCCGGTGGCGATCGCCACCCGCTCGAAGGCGAGGGTGCCCATGGTGACCTTCCAGCCGCCGTCGACCTCCCCGACGACACCGTCGTCGGGGACGAAGACGTCGTCGAGGAAGACCTCGTTGAACTCGGCCTCGCCGAGCATGTGCCGCAGCGGCCGCACCGTGACGCCCTCGCTGTCCATCGGCAGCAGGAAGAAGGTGATGCCCTTGTGCCGCGCCTTGGCGGGATCGTTGCCGCCGGTGCGGGCCAGCAGGATGGCATGGGCGGCGATCTGGGCCCGGCTGGTCCAGATCTTCTGGCCGCTGATCCGCCAGCCGCCGTCGACCTTGACCGCCCTGGTGCGCAGGCTGGCGAGGTCGGAGCCGGCCTCCGGCTCCGAGAAGAGCTGGCACCAGATCTCCTCGCCGGTCAGGATCGGCTGGAGCAGCCGCTGCTTCTGGGCGTCGGTGCCGAAGTGGGCGATGGTCGGCCCGCAGAAGTCCTCGCCGATGATGTTGAGGCGCTCGGGCGCGCCGGCGAGGTCGCACTCCTCGCCGAAGATCGCGCGCATCCGCTCGTCGAGGCCCTGGCCGCCGTACTCGACGGGCCAGGTCAGGCCGGCCAGCCCGGCGTCGTACAGCATCCGCTGCCACTGCCGCCAGAACGGCACCTTGGCCTCGAGGCCCGCCGGCTCCGGCCACGGCAGTCGCGGCAGGGACTCGGCGAGCCACGACCGGACCCGGGCGCGGAACTCCGCCTCGTCGGGGGCGTCCGCCAGGTCCATCAGGCCACCCCCGCCCGCTCCAGCTTGGTGGCGATGTCGGCGCGAAGCACGTGCTTCTGGATCTTCCCGGTCGCCGTCATCGGCAGCTCGTCGACGATCTCGACCCGCTCCGGAACCTTCTGGATCGCCAGCCCGCGCCCGAGGAGGAACTCGCGGATCTCGTCGAGGGTGAGTGGCGCCCGGCCGGCACGGAGGACCAGATAGCAGCACACGCGCTCGCCCAGCTGGCGGTCCGGCATGCCGACGAGCGCCACCCCGGCCACGGCGGGGTGCTCGGTGAGGGCGTCCTCGACCTGACGGACGCTGATGTTCATCCCGCCGCGGATCACGATGTCCTTGGTACGGCCGGTGACCCGGACGTAGCCGTCCGCGTCCATCCGCCCCAGGTCACCGGAGAGGTGGAAGCCGTCGTCCGTGTAGTTCGCGGCGGTCAGCTCCGGCTGGCCGATGTACTCCAGGCAGTTCATCGCGCCGCGGTAGGCGATGTCGCCCTCCTCCCCGCGGGGAACCTCGTTGCCCAGCTCGTCGACGATGCGGACCTCCTGCAGCGGGAGCGCCTTGCCGTCGGAGGTGATCGAGCGGCGGGGATCGTCGTCGATCGTGCACATCGTCGTGGTGATGTTCTCGGTCCGGCCGTAGAGGCTGAGGACCGCCATGTCCGGAAGGGCGGTCCGGGCCGCCTCGATGAAGCTGCCCGGGATCGGAGCGCCGGCGGAGGTCCAGAACCGCATGGTGCTGGCGTCGTGCACGGCGGGGTCGTAGACGTCCAGCACCATCTGCAGGAAGGTCGTGGCGCTGACGCACGCCGTGCACCCGAACCTGCGGATCCGCTCGAGCCCCTCACGCGGCTCCCACTGCTCCATCAGGTGGGAGGCGCCCCCGTGCGCCAGAGGCAGCAGGAAGCTCGTGACCAGTCCCGTGGTGTGGGTGACCGGCGAGGGACCGAACTGGACGTCGTCCTCGGTGTAGGCCCAACCGCGGCCGAGCAGGCGGGCCCCGCAGGCCATGGTGTTGAAGGTGTGCAGGCAGCCCTTGGGCCGCGACGTCGTCCCGGAGCTGAACACGATCACGAAGGGATCGTCCGGGCCCACGCCCGCGCCGATCTCCGCCTCGGCGTCCTCGACCGGGAGGTCGACGGGCACGTCGTCGTAGGCGAGCGCACCGTCCGGCAGGGCACCGTCGGGCCTGAGCACGATCACCGTCTCCAGCGACGTGCTCGCCGCCGCCAGCTCGGTGAACATCCGGGCGTGGTCGAACTTCCGGTAGGACAGCGCGGTGAAGGCCGCCTTCGCTCCCGCCGTCTCCACGATGAAGCCCACGTCGTCGTCGCGGTAGATCGGCATCACCGGCACCAGGACCGCACCGATCCTGGCCACGGCCGCGGCGATCACGAAGAACTCGGTCCAGCTCGGCATCTGCACCACCACGCGGTCGCCCGGCCCGATGCCGCGGCGTCGCAGCCCGACGGCGAGCGACCGGGCGCGGTCGCGGAGCTCGGCGTAGGTGACCGCGGTGGTCGCGTCGGTGCCGAAGACCTTCTCCGGACGGATCGCGGCCTGCTGCTCGACCAGACCGAACAGCGTGTCCTGCGTCCACAGTCCGTCGGCGTAGAACCGCGCGATCTCCTCGTCGTCGTAGCGGTCGTGCACCGTGGCCAACGCCATGGCAGCTCCTCCTGGTCGGTCTGCGCGGCGTCGAGCCGTGTGCAGGACGTCACCTGATACTGGTCCCGAGATTACAATGGTCAGACCGAATAGGCAACGGGTGCGGCGCGGCGGGGCTCAGTCCTCGCGCGCCCCGATGGTGAGCCGGAGGTACTGCGAGATCGCCTCGGCCCGGTTCTCCACCCGCAGCTTGCGGAGGATCTGCTTGACGTGGGACTTGACCGTGCCCGTCGCGATGACGAGCCGTTGGGCGATCCGCTCGTTCGTGGCGCCGGTCGCCATCAGCGCGAGCACCTCGAGCTCGCGTCCGGTCAGCACCTCCTCGAGGACCCGGGGCCGCTCGACCTCGACCACCGGCCGGACCGGCCGGCTGACGCCGACGGCGGTGGCCTCGTCCCGGGTCACCAGGTCGATCGTGCTGGTCGCGAGCTCGTCGAGCACCGCCTCGACGCTGCGCATCGCCTCCATCACCTGGACCCGCTGCTCCCGCAGCCGGCCGAGGAGGACGGCACGCTCGAAGATCTGCGCGAAGCCGATCGCGAAGAACCACAGGATGTCCCGGTCGAGGTCCACCATCTCGGTGCCCTGGTTGTCGGCATGCAGCAGCCCGATGACCCGGTCACCGGAGAGGATCGGCGCGGCGACGTACGACACCAGGCCGGATGCACGGGCCATCGGCTCGTAGACGCGCGGGTCGTCTGCGGCCCGGAGCACGATGGCAGGCTCCCGGCGCTGGACCAGCTCGCTCTCGAGGAGCATCTGGGACAGCTCGATCGTGGGCACCGCGCGGATCCAGTCCCGGAAGGCCAGCTCGGCCTCGCCCATGCTGCTGGCCCAGCTGCGCCACGGGCGCCAGGTGTCGCCGTCGACCCTCGACAGCATCACGCGCTCGAACCCGCCTGCGTCGGCGGCCGCCTCGCACACGGTCTCCAGGAGCTGGTCCTGATCGGTCATCCGGCGCAGCGTGCCGAGGCCCTGGTCGAGCCGATCCAGCCGACGCAGCCGCTCGTGGCCGAGGTGGTCGTGGATGCCGAAGCGCACGGCATGGATCTCGTGCAGCACCTGGCTCACGTCGGCGACCTCCTTGGGTCTCGCGACCCGGTCCGGGTCGACGAGGCACTCCCGCATGATCCCGCCCAGGATCGCCAGCTGGCCGTCGAGCGTGCGCAGCTCGGGCGAGGGCGGCTGACCGACCTCGTCGGCGTAGTCGTCCCGATCGAAGACGCCCAGCTCCCAGAGCAGGCCGACGGCCGCTGCATGGGCCTCCCGACCCCGCTCGGCCAGCGCGGCACGTCGGCGCGCAGACGCCGCACTACCCGACTCCATGGGAACCACCTGCCTGGTCGTGGACCCCGGACCACAACCCGTGAACGATCGTTCCGTCCGATGATAGTCTGCGCTGGTGCCGCGTGACCGACGGATCCTCGATGCCGCCGCCGTCGCCTTCCACGAGAAGGGCTTCCACGGGGTCGGCATGGACGAGCTCGGACGTCGTGCGGGACTGAGCGGTCCCTCGCTCTACCGCTACTTCGCCGGCAAGGACGAGATCCTCGCCAGGCTCCTCGACGAGGCGATGGACGAGCTGCTCGGCGCCACGACGCCGGTCGATCCCGACCCGCGGACGGACCTGGAGCGGGCGTTGCGGCACCACATCGAGTTCGCGCTCGCCAACCGGCACCTGGTCACGCTCTACCAACGCGAGGTCCGGTCGCTGGTGGAGCCCTGGGCGGACGCCTTCACCCGACGGCGCAGGCAGTACGTCCGCGCCTGGGAGACTCTCCTCGCCCGCGCGTTCCCGACGCTGGAGCCCGGCGCGGTCGCCGCGGCCGCCCAGGGCTGCCTGGGCCTCGTCTTCTCCGTGGCGACCTGGCCGGACCGGGCCCTGGCGGCCCCCGGGGTCACCGATCTCATCATGGGCCTGGTCCTGCACGGCGTGGCCGGGGTCGATCTACCGGCCTGAACGGAAGTCCCACATCCCGGCAGCGATCCGGCGGTACTGCAGCTCGTCGGAGCCCTCCGTGATGCGGTAGCGCCGGTGGTGCCGGTAGATGTGCTCGAAGGGGTGGTGGCGGCTGTAGCCGACTCCGCCGTGGACCTGCATGGCACGGTCGGCCGCGTCGCACGCGAGGCGATTGCCCCGTACGTTGACCATGGCCACCTTGTCGCTCACGGCGGTCTTGCCGTGGACGTCCATCTCCCAGGCGACCTTCGCGATGGTGTTGCGCACGAGCTCCGCCTCGGTCTGCAGCTCGACGAGCTGCCACTGGACGCCCTGGTAGTCGCGCATGGCCTTGCCGAAGAGCCTGCGCTCCTCGGTGTAGGCGACGGCCCGGTCGATGCAGAACTGGGCGGCGCCCAGGGAGCTCGCGGCCTGCCGGATCCTGTTCTCGTGGACGAAGAGCTGGGCGCAGTCCAGGCCTCGGCCCTCCTCCCCGACCATGGCCGACGACGGCACCCGGACGCCGTCCAGGCGCACCTCGGCGTGGTCGGTCGGCATGTTGAACGTCCACCAGTAGAACGGCACCTCGAACCCGGGAGCGTCCGTCGGGACGAGGAACGCCGAGATGCCGTCGGCCTTCCCGTCCTCACCGCTGGTGCGGGCGAAGACGAGGTCGACCTCGGAGACGTCGACGACGCTGTTCCAGCGCTTGGCCCCCGTGATGATCCAGTCGTCGCCGTCGCGCACCGCCCGGGTCTCCAGCCAGGTGACATCGCTGCCGTGGTTGGGCTCGGTCAGGCCGAAGGCCATCTCCATGTCACCGGAGACGAGGCGCTCGAGGTACTGCTCCTTCTGCTCCGGCGTCCCGTACTCGTGCAGGACGAGCGCGAGCGGCAGGTTGGCGACCATCGACGCCTCGTGGCTCAGCTCGGCGTGCAGGCCCGGACCGCGGCGGGCGAGGTGCTCGCGGATCACGGCCATGGCGACGTTCGTGCCGTCCTGGCCGCCCAGCGCCTTCGGCAGCGGATAGCGGTAGAAGCCCGCCCGGTCGGCAAGGACCCGGGCCTCGTGCAGGATCTCGCGCCATCGGCGGGTGGGGATGCCGCCCCGCTCCACGTCGGTGCGGCTGAACTCGCGCCGGTGGTCGAAGTACTCGGGGTTGGCCTCCTCGATCGGCTTGATCTTGTCCTCGATGAAGGCGTCGAGGTCGGCGAGGAACGTCGTGACGTCCTCCGGGATCGACCAGTCCATGTCGTCTCCTCGGTCGGGCCCGCTGGACGGGCTGGTGCCGTGCCGCAGTCCCGCGGTCACCGGATGCGACGACGCTAGATCCGGCGCCGGAACGCCCGGTGGTGGCCGACCGGCGCGTGCTGTGGAGATCTCCACCGGCCGTCGGGCGGTCCGTCGCACCGCCCGTCGGCTGCCGTGACGATGGCGGCATGAGAATCCTCAACAGCGTCGACGAGCTCCGCGCCCTGGTGGGAGAGCGCCTCGGCACCAGCTCGTGGCACGACATCACCCAGGAGCGCATCCAGGCGTTCGCGGACGCCACGGAGGACTGGGAGCGCATCCACGTCGACCCGGAGCGGGCAGCGCGCTCACCCTTCGGCGTCACCATCGCGCACGGGCTCCTCACCCTGTCCCTCGGCCCGAAGTTCCAGTACGAGATCTTCGAGATGAACGGGCACTCGCTGGCGCTCAACTACGGCTACGACAAGGTCCGCTGGATCTCGCCGGTCAAGGTCGGCTCCCGGCTCCGGATGACGCAGGACCTCCTCGCCGCCGAGCCGCTCGAGGGCGGCTCGAAGTTCCGCACGCGACAGACCTTCGAGATCGAGGGACAGGACGAGCCGGCCTGCGTGGCCGAGTCCCTCTTCGCCTACTTCGACTGACCAGGAGGAGACCATGCGCGCTGTCGTCGTCGAGCGCCTCGACGGACCCCGCTCCGCCGTCGTCAAGGACGTCCCGGCCCCGGTCGGAGCCCACCCGCGCGCCGGCGGACGCCGGGTGTTGGTGGACGTCCATGCCGTCGGCCTGTCGTTCATCGACCCCCTCCAGACCTGGGGCCGCTACCAGGGCGGCGTCCCCGCGCCGTACGTGTGCGGCTCCGAGGTATCCGGGATGGTCGTCGAGGCCCCGGAGGACTCGTGGCTGGAGCCGGGCGACCGGGTCTCCGGGATCGTCTGGCAGGGCGCGATGGCCGAGCAGGCGCTCGCCCTCGACGACTTCGTCGTCAAGCTGCCCGATTCCATGTCGTACGCCGAGGGTGCGGGCATCTACATGAACTACGCGACCGCCTGGTACGCACTCGATCGGGCCGGCGCCCGTCCCGGTGAGACCGTGCTCGTCACCGGGGCCGCGGGCGGGGTGGGCACCTGCGTCCTGGACCTCGGTCCGGCCTTCGGCGTGTCCACGATCGCGCTGGTCTCCAGCGACGCGAAGGAGGAGATGGCTCGACGGGCCGGCGCGACCCACGTCGTCCGGGCCGACCCGGACTGGCTCGGCACGGTCCGTGAGCTCACCGGCGGCCGTGGCGTCGAGGTCTTCGTCGACATGGTCGGCGGCGACCGCTTCCTCGACACGGTCCGCTCGCTGCGCATCGGCGGTCGGGGCGTGATCGTCGGCTTCGCCGGTGGCTCCATCCCCGAGCTCCGGATGAACCGGCTGCTGCTGCGCAATCTCACCCTGACCGGCATCACGATGGACGTGATGGAGACCGAGCACCCGGGCACCCTCGAACGCGTCCGGCTCGGTGTGCAGCGGCTGCTCGACGAGGGGCGGCTCAGGCCCGCGATCGGTGCCGTCTACCCGCTCGACCGCGCCGCCGACGCCCTCGCCGCGCTCGACGAGCGGACGGCCGTCGGCAAGGTCGTGGTCGAGGTGCGCTGAGCGGGCCACGTCACGCCCGGTCGAGCACCGCGTGGCCCGCCGCCAGCACCTCGTCGAGGTGCTGCGCGGCGACCACCAGCTTCGGGTCCGGGCGGTCCAGCCGGCGCTCGCGCTTCCAGATCACCGCGATCGTCGACGCCGTCTTGTAGTAGCAGACACCGAGGAACCACTCGAGGTCTGCGGCTGTCGCCGCGATCTCCGCGGCGTCGGCTCCCGCGGCGCGGCGGGCCTCGGCGTACTCCCCCCAGAGCTCCTCACGCGTCGGCAGCGCGGCGCCCGCCGCACGGTCGCCCGCAGGCCGGTCCTCGTGGAAGACATGGGCGGGTGCCAGGTGCATCAACAGCCAGGCCAGGTCGGCACGCGGGTCCCCCACCGACCAGATCTCCCAGTCGATGACGGCGGTGAGTCCGGCGCCCTCGAAGAGCATGTTGGCCAGCCGGTAGTCGCCGTGCAACAGGCGGGGCGGCACACCGGACGGCACGCGATCGGCGAGTCGCCGATACAGCTTCTCGTGGCCGGGCGCGATGTCGTCGTCGACCGTCTCGAGCAGCCTCCGCCAGCGCTCCAGCTCCTCGTCGACGGCGGACACCGGCTCGCCGCCCAGGCCGATCCGCGCCGGACCGACGGACTGCAGCCGCGCCAGTGCTCGCGCCGCGACCCGCATCCGCTCCGCAACGACGTCGGCCTCCGGCGGCGCGGCCGACACGTCGAGGAGCGGCTCGTACGACTCCCCCGGGCACAACGACATCGCGAAAAGGGGAGGGACCTCGGGCGGATCGCCGGCATCCTCGAAGAGCACCTCCGGCACCGGGAACCCCGGCAGCCGCCGCAGGGCCCGCAGCGCCTGCGCCTGGCGCAGCACGTCCCGGTTGCGGACCGGGGCCAGCCCGGCGGGCGCGACCTTGAGCACGACCTGTCGATCCGCACGGTCACCGACCAGCGTGGAGGCGAACGTCAGGCTCGACACCCCGCCCTCGAGGCGCCGCAGTCCCCGCAGCTCCGCGGCCGGGTCACGGCGCCTCGCGGCGGCTGTGGCGCGATCCAGCAGTCCGTCCAGGTCGATGTTCTGCACGCACCTCACTCTGCGGCGGCGGCGGACGCGAGACAACGCGGCTGCCGCACCGCGCTGGAGAGGCCCACAGCCTGCTCGCGCCGATCCGTCGAGACCGCCGGCCGGGGCGAACAGACTTCGTCCATGGTCACCGATTCGGACAACCCCTACACCAGCGCCGAGTGGCGCGACCGGTTCCGCCTGGACGGCAAGGTCGCGGTCGTGACCGGCGCCTCCAGCGGCCTCGGCGTGGCGATCGCCCAGGGCATGGCCGCCGCCGGCGCCGACGTGGCGATCGGCGCGCGCCGGATCGACATGCTCGACGAGACGCGCGCCCTGGTCGAAGGACTCGGTCGCCGTTGCGTCGCCGTCGAGACGGACGTGACCCGGGTGGAGGACTGCGAACGGCTGGTCGCGACCGCCGTCGACCGGCTCGGCGGGTGCGATGTGCTCGTCAACAACGCGGGCGTCGGCGGCGACTACAACGCGGCCACCGAGGACCCGCCCGAGCACTTCCGGTCCGTCGTCGACGTCAACCTCTTCGGCTCCTACTGGATGGCCCAGGCCGCCGGGCGGGCGATGCCGCCCGGCAGCGCCGTCGTCAACATCTCCAGCGTGATGGCGGTGACGACGGCGAAGATGCCGGCTGCCGGCTACAGCTCGGCCAAGGCGGGGGTGCTGGGCATGACGCGGGATCTCGCCGCACAGTGGGGCCCCCGCGGCATCCGGGTGAACGCCATCCTCCCGGGGTCTTCCTCACCGAGGCCACGGCCAACTACAGCCCGAGGTATCAGCAGAAGATCATCGACGCGCGGGTGCCGGCCGGCCGGCTCGGCGATCCGGTCGAGATCGCCAGCACGGCGGTCTTCCTCGCCTCGGATGCGGCCGCCTACGTCACCGGCGTCTCGATCCCCGTCGACGGCGGGGTCCTGCTCCTCTGAGCAGGACCGGCCGCGTCAGCCCGCGGCGACGTCGATGACGACCTTGCCGAGCGCCTCCCGACGGTCGAGGATGCCGAGCGCGGTCGTGGCCCGCTCGAAGGGCAGCCGGTGGCCGACGTACGGCCGGACCCGGCCCTCGGCGGCCACGGCCTCCAGGCCGGCGACCAGCTCGGGGGCGTAGCCGGGGAACCGCTGCTCCCACGGGTCGAGCGCGACGCCGACGACGCTCAGATTGCGCAGCAGGAGGCGGTTGACCCTGACCTCGGGGATCGAGCCGCCGGCGAACCCGACGACCATCAGCTGGCCCCCGACGTCCAGGGCGCGCAGGGAGTCGGTGAACCGGTCGCCGCCGACGGTGTCGACGACGACGGCGACGCCGTTGCCGCCGACCTCCCGGGCCTGCTGGGCCCACGCCTCGTCGGACCTCAGCACCACGTCGGCCCCGCTCTCCTTCGCGACCGCCGCCTTGGCCTCCGAGGAGACGACCGCGATCGAGGGCGCGGCGCGGCCACGCAGCAGGTCGAGCGTCGCCGTGCCGACGCCGCCGGCCGCCCCGTGCACCAGCACCGACTGTCCGTCCCGGAAGCCGGCACGATGGAGGGTGAACCACGCGGTCGCGTAGTTGAGGAAGTACGCCGCGCCGTCGGCCCAGGCCATGTGCTCCGGGATCCGCACGGTGTAGCGCGGGATGGCCAGGACCCGCTCGGCCACGGCGCCCCAGACGCTGAGGCCGGCGACCCGGTCGCCCGGCCGGAAGCGGGATCCCGGGGGCGCCTCGAGCACCACTCCGGCGTACTCGCCGCCCGTGACGTAGGGAGCCGGCGTGCCGTGCTGGTAGGCGCCACGGCTCTGCAGCAGGTCGGGGAAGGCGACCGCCGCCGCCTTCACCTCGACCAGCAGTCGCCTGCCCTCGGCCCACGGATGCGCGCCGGCCGGCTCGGAGAGGTCCTCCCGGAGCTCGACGGCGTCCGGCCCCGTGGTCTCGCGAACGACCAGGCCGCGCATCAGCGGCGGGCCACCGACGAGGTGACCGAGCGGGTGTTCAGCTCGTCGCCACCGTCGACGGTGAGCAGCTGGCCGGTGACCATGCCGGAGGTCTCGCTCGCGAAGAAGGCCACGCCGTTGGCGATGTCGGCGGGGTCGACGAAGCCGTTCGGCAGGCTGGCGAGCCACGCGTCCTTGATCTCCTCGGGCATGCCGAGGATCCCCGACGACGCCGTCATCCCCGGCAGCACGCAGTTCGCCGTGACGCCGTGGCGCACGTTCTCGGCGGCGACCGTCTTGACCATGCCGATGAGCCCGGCCTTCGACGTGGCGTAGGAGACCTGCGCCGGCATGCCCTGGGTGCCCGAGGTGCTCGAGATGACCACGATGCGGCCGTATCGGCGCTCACGCATGCCCGCCAGGCACTGCTGCAGGACGCGGAAGGTCCCGGTCAGGTTGATGTCGAGGTCGAGCTGCCACTTCTCCAACGAGAAGGTGTGCGCCGCCCCGAAGAGCGTGGTGATGGCCGCGTTCGCGACATACACGTCGATCTCGCCGAAGTCGGGCAGCTCGTCGCGGGCGATGTCGAGCTGCCAGGTGCAGCCGGGCTCCTTGTCGAGGGTCACGACCTCGAAGCCGTCGTCGGTCAGGCGCCGGACGATCGCCTCTCCGATGCCGCCCTCGCGGCCTGCCCCGGTCACCAGTGCTCGGCGCGTCATGCAGTGTCCTTCCCTCGATCGGTGTCGGCTGCGAACCCGTGCCGTTCGTCGAACGGGGGGATCGCCGGATGCCCTTCGAGCCGCAGCACGAGCAGCGCGGTCTGGGCGGAGAGCTGGTCGTTGGCGTCGGCGGCCACGTCGAGACCGGTGAGGTCGTGGACCTTCGCCATCCGTAGGCGCACGGTGTTCTCGTGGATGCCGAGGCGCGCGGCCGACTCGCGGACGCTGCGACCGGTGTCGAAGAAGCACTGCAGTGTCCGCAGGAGATCGGCCGTTCCCGGACCTCCGTCGAGCAGCGCGCCGATGACGTCCTGGACGTAGCGCCGGACCGCGCCGAGGTCGCCGTTGGCGACGAAGAGCCGCGCCGGGCCGAGATCGTCGACGGCGATCACCCGCTCCGAGGTCCGCGCGAAGCGGTCGACGCAGAGCACGACCTCCCGGGTCTCCCGGTACGCGCGCTGCAGGGCCGCGGGACGGGTGACGCCGGAGACACCGACGGTCGCGTGCGGCTGGCCCACGGCGGCGAGCAGCCGGCGCATGGCCTGCTTGACCTGGTGGACGAAGGCGACGGGCGGCGCCCCCTCGGGCGCCTCGATGAGGAGGACGGTCCCCTCGCGCCCGCGGGAGGCGAGGACCTCGACGCCGAGATCGGCGCCGACCTGGGCGGTGAGCCCCTCCTCGTCGCCCGCCGCGACCCCGGCGGCGTCGGCGAGGTAGACGAGGACGCGGTCGGCCTCGGCCTGGATGCCGAGATACTCCGCCGCGTCGGCGATGTCGTCGTCACGGCTGTGCCCACGCACGAGCTGCCGGGCGAGCGTCGCCCGTGCGTTCCACGAGGCGCGGGCCACGCGCCGCTGCACGGCGTACTCACTGGCGAGGTGGAAGGCGGCCCTGCTGACCAGCGCGGAGTCCTCGCGGGTGAAGCGCCCCGACACCTCCGCCACGACCAGCCAGGCGAACAGGCAGTCGTCGCGGCGCACCGGCATGAGGAGGTGTCGACGGACGACGCCCCGCGCCGGCTGGGCGGGCACGAGCATCGGCTCGGCGCCGCCGAGGTCGGCCGGACCGTGCTGCTCCAGGAGAGCCGCGACCTCGGGCGGCCGGAAGTCCGACCCCCGGGCGCGCGCCGACCGCGAGACCACCCGCCGCTGCGGGTCGATGAGCCAGATCGGGTTCGTCGTCATCTCCGCGACCGCCTGGACGAGCCCACTGATGCCTCCGCCTGCGGCGGACACCCCGGACAGGCGCAGCTCCACGGCGTACCGGCGGTTGAGTTCCTCGAACCGCCGCCGGGGATCGGCCGCAGATGTCGTCGGAGCAGCCATGGGATCTCCCTCTCGACTCAAGAGATGACGGTCACATTGCTCCGAGATTAGAATGGTATGACCGTTTATGCAAGAGAGATGGGCCACGGCTCAGCGCTCCAGCATGACGTCGCGGAAGTCCGTCAGCTCGCCCGCGGGCACGCCGTGCTCGACCAGCCACGCCTCGGCGCCACCGTGCCGTTCGAGCCAGCGCAGCAGCAGGTGCATGTGCTCGGCGCGGGGCAGCTGCTCGTCCACGCTGCTGTCGGCCAGCATGCCGGCGTACATCTCCATCTCGACGAGACGCGCGATCACCGGCTCCACGCTCGCCGCGGAGAGGAGGTAGTCCGCCACGATGTCGTCCTCGCCCACCCCCAGGACCGCGAGCAGCAGGGCCGCCAGGACGCCGGTGCGATCCTTGCCCGCGGCGCAGTGGAAGAGCACCGTGTGCGCGGCGGGGCGCATCACCTCACGCACCGCCCCGACCACGGTCTCCGGACGCCGCGTCAGGTACGACGTGTAGCGGGCGTGCCACGAGCTCTCCCGGCCGGCGGTCAGCGGCCACCGCCGGTAGGCCACCCCTCGACCACCCCAGTCGATGCACTCCTCCGCGGCCTCGGTGCCCCGGCGCAGGTCCACGACCGTGGCGAGCCCGAAGCGGGCGATGGCCGTGGCGTCGACCTCCAGGAAGGACGGATAGTCGCTGCGGTACACCCGCCCCGTCCGGACGGTGCGTCCTGACCGGGTCCGGAGTCCACCCAGGTCACGCACGTTGTGCGACCCCGGGACGAGGTGGACACGATCTCCTGGCACGACCGGCTGGGTGGACTCGAAGGGCACGGGGACGAGGGTTCCTCGCGGCTCGGCGCCGGCACCACACGGCGTCCCGCCGGGACTGTGGAGTCCGACAGTCGGCGCGAGGACGAGCGGCGCCGGCGCGGCCCACAGGAAGGCCACAGACATCTCGCAGCAGCCGGATATCCGGCACACATCGGGGACACAGGCGCCGCTGACAGATTGACGGTCGTACGCATCCCACCGAGTGCCAGGAGGCATCGCCATGAGCCCCAGCCCAGAACCCGACGAGACGGCCGCCGGACCAGTCTACGAGGGGCGTCCGCTCGTCCGCCCCGAGGACGAGGTGGTCGACCAGGGCGCGGCCTTCGACATGGCGACGCTGCTGACCCGGCGCCGGGTCCTGAGCGTCGTCGGCATCGGCGCCGGCGCGCTGGCGCTCGCCGCCTGCTCCTCGGGCGGCACGAGCGGCACGAGCTCCTCGAGCGGCTCCGGGTCGAGCGACGGGACCGCGACGACGTCCGACGGGGAGATCCCGAGGAGACCAACGGTCCCTACCCCGCGGACGGCAGCAACGGCGTCAACGTCCTCGAGGAGTCGGGCATCGTCCGCAGCGACATCACCTCGAGCCTCGACGGCGGCACGACCGTCGAGGGCGTGCCGCTGACCTTCACCTTCGCCGTCACCGACATGGCCAACGGCGACATCCCGTTCGAGGGGTGGCGGTCTACGCATGGCAGTGCGATGCGCAGGGCCGCTACTCGATGTACACCGAGGGGTGGAGGACGAGACCTACCTCCGCGGCATCCAGGTGACCGACAGCAACGGCGAGGCGACCTTCCAGACCATCGTGCCGGGCTGCTACACCGGCCGCTGGACCCACATCCACTTCGAGGTCTACCCCGACGCCGCCTCCGCCACGAACGTCGAGAACGCCATCGCCACCTCGCAGGTCGCCTTCCCCGAGGACATGCTCGACGAGGTCTACACCCTCGACACCTACCCCGGCTCCGCCGACAACCTCACCCAGGTGAGCCTGGCCACCGACAACGTCTTCAGCGACGGCTACGACCTCCAGATGGGCACCTTCACCGGCGACCCGACCTCCGGGTACGTCGGGTCGCTGGCCGTCGCCGTCGACACCACGACCGAGCCGGGCCTCAGCCAGCCCCGAACGGCGGCACCCCTCCCTCGGGCGCCCCGGCCAGTAGCCCGGCGCGGCCCGACCTCCCCATCCATCACCCATCCCCAGCAAGGAGAACCACCATGATGCAGAACCTCACGGGCTGGCACGCCCTCGTGATCCTCACGATCGCCCTCCTCCTCTTCGGCTCCTCGAAGCTGCCCTCGCTCGCCCGGAGCGTCGGGCAGTCGCTGCGCATCCTCAAGGACGAGGCGCAGCAGGGCGCCGAGGAGCAGGAGGCCGCGACCGCCGTCGTCGAGCCGGTCCCGACCCGCCACGCGTCATGACCGCCGTCACCGCCGCGCGGGGCACCATGCCCCTCGCCGGCCACCTGCGGGAGGCCCGACGACGCGGGACCCGCGCGGCGGTGGCGCTGCTCGTCGGCACGATCGCCGGCTACCTGCTCTCCGGCCAGGTCCTTGACGTGCTGCGCACCCCGATCGAGGAGCTCGCGACCTCGCGCCAGGCCAGCCTCAACTACGACACCGTCACCGGCGCGTTCGACCTGAAGCTCAGGATCTCCCTGTTCACCGGCATCGTGCTGTCGAGCCCGGTCTGGCTCCACCAGCTGTTCGCCTTCGTGACGCCGGGCCTGACCCGCCGCGAGAGGCGGTACGCCGTCGGGTTCACGCTCGCCGCCGTACCCCTCTTCGCGGCCGGTTGCCTGTTCGGCTTCCTGCTCTTCCCCCACATGGTGAGCATGCTGACCGGCTTCTCCTCCGACGAGGACAGCACGATCCTCTCCGCGGCCTACTACGTCGACTTCGTGATGAAGGTCGTGGTCGCCACCGGCATCTCGTTCGTGCTCCCCGTCCTCATGGTGATGCTGAACGTCCTCGGCGTGGTGTCGTCCCGCACCCTGCGCCGGAGCTGGCGGCTGATCGTCGTCGTCATCGTGCTGTTCAGCGCCCTCGTGACCCCGGCCGCGGACGTCCTCTCGATGTTCCTGGTCGCCGTGCCGATGTCCGCGCTCTTCGGCCTCGCCCTGCTCATCACCCACCTGCACGACGCCCGGAGGTCCACGCCATGTTCGGCCTGACGTTCGAGAAGCTCCTCCTGGTGGCGGTCGTCGCCGGGCTCCTCGTGGGCCCCCATCGCCTGCCGGTCTACGCCCAGCGCCTCGCCGACCTCGTGCGGACGCTGCGCGGCCTCCTCGCGGACGCCCGCACCCAGGCCGAGCGCGAGATGGGCGTCTCCCTCCAGGGCACCGACTGGGAGTCGCTCGACCCGCGTCGGTACGACCCGCGGCGGATCGTCCGGGACGCGCTCGACGAGCCCGCCGACCTGCTCGAACCGACCGAGGCGCCGAGTGCCGAACTGCTCGAGGAGGCGCAGCGGGTACGCCCCGGCCAGAGGTACCTGGTGACCGGCTCCGCGGCCCATCCCCGCCGCGTCCTCATCGCCTCGCTGCCGGAGGACGACCCGCGACGGAGAGCGGCGGAGGTCGACTAGGGCCAGTCGGCCGATCTCCTGGTCGGCCTCGACGTACGAGCGCGTCCGCTCCTCGCGCCTCCGCGAATCAGGCCGCAGGTCCCAGTCGGCGGCTGCTGCGGGGTCGGCCAGCCGAAGCCGGCCATCTGCTCGGACAGCAGCCCGCTTCCGGCCTTCGACGTCGCGGTAGCCGATGTCGAAGCCGGGCGCGGAAGGACTCGTGCTCAAGCCCCGTCGCGATCTTTGACGCCAGCGAACCGCTCCCTCAACGCTCGCTTGTCGATCTTCATCGCGGGCGTGAGCGGCATCGAATCGAGAATGTGGATTCGCTTCGGTGTCTTGTAGCTAGCGAGATGCGTCCGAGCGAAGTTGCGCAGTTCGTCTTCGTGTCGAGCACCGGCTAGTACAAGGCCGCCGCCGAGGACGACCGCTGCCTCGACTCGCTCACCCCAATCTGGGTCCGGTACGCCGAACACAGCAGCTTCGTGCACGTCCCTATGCCGGGACAGGACGCTCTCGACCTCGATCGGGAAGACGTTCTCACCTCCGGTGATGATGAGGTCCTTGACACGGCCTTGCATCAAGATCGATCCGTCGGCCCGGCGTAGGCCGAGGTCTCCCGAGCGCACTCCGCCCCTCACGAACGCCGACTCGTTGGTCCCTGCTTCCCCGAGATAGCCGTCCATCTGCCACGGAGCGCGAGCGACGATCTCACCGCTCGCCCCGATCGGGAGGTCCTCACCGTCAGGCCCAACGATCCGCACGTGAACGCCAGGCACCGGCCATCCGAGGACATCTGGCCCGTCGGCCTCGCTCCGCTCCCACGAGCGGAGCCGTAGGACACCTCCGAACTCGGTGGCGCCATAGCCCGTGATGAACTCGGTCGATGGGAAGGACTCCGTGAGCTTTCCGATCAAGGACGGCTCACTTCGGGTGGAGCCGAAGAGGATCCGACGTACGCGGCCGGTCTTCGTCCGATCGAACGACGGGTGCTCCATGAGACGAACGAGTGCGGTGGGAGGTGCGAAGAATCTGGTGACCCGACCTGTCGCGATCTCCGCGTTCACCCGCGCCGCGTCGAAGCCAGCGAGGAACTGCACCCTTCCACCGGCGAACAGCGTCCCGAGGGGACCAGTCGCCAGGGCGATGTGGAAGAAGGGAGAGAAGAAGAGCTCGACATCGGTGCGGCGCACCTCCAACGCGTGGGCGCACGCGGCTCCGTAGAGCCAGAGTGACTCATGGCTCCATGCTGCTGCCTTGGGGAGGCCGGTCGTGCCTCCCGTACCGAAGATGATCGCCGGCGCCTCCGTCAGCGCCTTGGCGCCCACCGGAACGACAGGTCTCTTCGACTCCACAGCATCCGCGGGACGGCACAGGTCCGCGATGCTCAGACACCGAACATCGCGGCGGGCGTCGACCTCGTCGAGAAGTGGGCCTCCCGCAGCGTCTCCGATCAGAAGACTCGGGGCAAGGACCTCGAAGTAGGCGTCGACCTCGGTGGTGGTGAAGCGGGGATTGATCGGCGCGGCCGCGACACCGGCGATCATGCACCCGAGAACTGTCGCGAGGGCGTGTGCGCTCGGTGCCACGGCAAGAGCCACCCTCTGCCCCGGCTGCACTCCCACCGCGCCGAGCCCGCCCGCGACCTCCATCGCCTGCATCCACAGCTGTGCGTAGGACATCTGGGTGCATTCATCCTCGACCGCCATCGCCTCGGGGGTCTGCGCCGCATGAGCCTCGATGACCTCGATGAACCGGGGTTCGGGCGCACAGCGCTCGACGCTCACGGCGCGACATCTCCCTGATGCCGACCAACCGGACTCACCAGTGGCGACTTGTCGTTCATCTGGTCCTCCCACGGTGGATCAGGGCCATGGCTTCGGCGCGGGTGGCGTGGCTCGAGACCATGGTGCCGCGGACGGCGGAGGTGATCGTCCGGGCGCCGGCCTTGCGGACGCCGCGCATGGTCATGCACAGGTGCTCGGCCTCGATCACCACGATCACGCCGCGGGCATCGAGGATCTCCATGAGCGAGTCGGCGACCTGGGTGGTGAGCCGCTCCTGGACCTGAGGGCGCTTGGCGTAGACGTCGACCAGGCGGGCCAGCTTGGACAGACCGGTGATCTTGCCGCTCTCGGCGGGGATGTAGCCGACGTGCGCGACGCCGGTGAACGGCACCAGGTGGTGCTCGCACATCGACCACAGCTCGATGTCGCGGACCAGCACCATCTCGTCGTGGCCGAGGTCGAAGGTGGTGGTGAGCACGTCCTCGGGGCCATCCGCAGGCCGGCGGTCAGCTCGGCGTACGCACGGGCCACGCGCGCGGGGGTCTCGCGCAGACCCTCGCGGTCCGGGTCCTCGCCGATGGCGGCGAGGAGCTCGCGGACGGCCGCCTCCGCGCGCGGACGGTCGAACGCCGGGGCCGCAGGGGCAGCTGCCGACACTCGCTACCGCCGGTCCGCGGGATCGGGCTGGAGTGAGCGGGAAGTGCCGTGGCGCATCAGTTGCGCCCGATATGGCGCGAGCAGGCTCTTTCCCGCTGCCAGCGAGCTCGCGCCGACCAGCTCGGATCTGCGACGGAACTCCACGATCAGACCGCCCCCGTCGGGTCGCACGACACCGGAGGTCTCGGCGACACCCGGACATCCGATCATCTCGAGCTTGTGGTCGAACTGGTGGGACCAGACGTACGGGACGCTCACCAGCGGCGTTCCCCGGCCCAGCAGCGTCGCCGCGGCCGCAGTTCCCTGCTCGATGGCGTTGGTCCAGTGCTCCACGCGCATCGAGACGTTGAAGCGCTGGTTGTACAGCCGCGCGACGTCGCCGGCGGCGACGACTCCCTCGAGGCCGAAGACCGAGCAGTCCGGACGGCACAGGACCCCGTCACGGGTGGCCGCCGGAATGCCGTTGAGCCACCCGAGGTCGAGTGTGGCTCCGGTCGACCAGATGACCAGATCGGCCTCGATGGTGCCTGAGCGAGAGAGTCTCACGGCGGCCACGCGGCCGCCCACCAGCTCGATGTCGTCCACCGTCTCCGCAAGTCGGACATCAACGCCGTGCGCGCGATGCAGGTCGGCGACCGCCCCGGACATGGCGGCACCGTGCCGGGCGCCGAGGAGAGCCGGGCCGGCCTCCACCACGGTCACAGGCTTGCCCTGATGGCGCACGGAGGCGGCGGCCTCCAGACCCAGGAAGCCGCCTCCGACCACGACGACCGCGGCGGCCAGCGCGACCTCGTCGGCCAGAGCGGTGGCATCGGCGAGGGTGCGGACAACGTGGACGCCGGCATCCGCGGCGTAGGTCGGGTGGCGTCGGGCCTCACTCCCGGAGGCGATCACCAGCCCGTCGAACGGAAGCTGCAGCGACGCGCGATCGACCTCGACGCCCAGCCGCCGCCGGTGCAGGTCCACCGCCGTCGCGGCGCCGTGCCAGCGCTCAGCGCCGAGATCGGCAGGCCACTCGATGGCGATGTCCTCCGGCCGTATGCGGCCGGACAGGATCCCCTTGCTCAGCTCGGGCTTGCGATAGGGCGCGACCGGATCGCGGTCGAGGACGGTGATCTGACCGTCGAAGCCCTTGGCACGCAGAGCGCGCACCGCGCTGAGTCCGGCGATCGAGCCACCGACGACGATGACGTTCTTCATGCCGTATCGGTCGCGGTGAGCTCGATGGCCATCACCGGACAGACGTCGACCGCCATCTGGACGGCGCCGAGCTCCTCGGGCACGACCTCCTCGCGCAGCTGGACCACGAGACCGGTCGCGGCGTCCTGCGCGAAGTGGCCGGGGGCGACGTCCACGCAGTTGCCGGCCCCGATACAGCGGTCGGGAACGACGGTGATGCGCGTGCTGGTCATGGGATGCTCCAGATCGGTCGTGGTGGTGTGCGGGCGTGGCTCACCACGCGACGGGCAAGGAGTGGACGCCGACGACCAATGCTTCGGTGTACTCGAGCTCGTGGGGCTCGCAGGCGAGGTGCAGGTCCGGGAACCGCTCGAGGAGTCGACGGAAGACGATCGAGAGCTCGAGCCGTGCCAGCGGCTGGCCGAGGCACTGGTGGACACCGAACCCGAAGGCCACGTGGTGCCGGGCGTTGCGGTGGATGTCGAGCCGATCGGGGTCCACGAAGACGTTCGGGTCGCGGTTGGCCGCCATGATGGGCGCGATGACGCCCTCGCCCGCCGAGACCGGGCAGCCGCCGACCTCACGATCCTCCAGCGCGAGTCGGTAGCCGACCTCGTGCGCCGGGGTGACGTAGCGCAACAGCTCCTCGATGGCGCCGGGCCACAGGTCCGGCGAACGCCGCAGCTGGACCAGCTGCTCGGGGTTCTGGAAGAGGACGAGCATCCCCACCGCGATCATGTTGGCCGTGGTGTCGAAGCCGCCCACCAGGAGCAGGAACAGCATGTGCTCGAGCTCGTCGAGGGACAGCCGTCCGGGGTCGACGTGGTCCCGGATCATCTGCGACACCAGGTCCTCGCCGCGATGCTCGTTGCGGTCGGCGACGAGGTCCGCGAAGTACTGCAGCAGCTCCTCGGAGGCCCGGGCGCCCTCCTCGGGTGACTTCGTTTCACTCGTCCACGTCTTGACGCAGTACTGGAAGAACTCGCTGTCGCTCAGCGGAAGGCCCAACAGTTGACAGGTGACGCGGGCGGGCAGCGGCTCCGCGACCAGGCTCACCAGGTCGGCCCCCGGGCCCGACTTCTCGAGGTCGTCGAGGAGCAGTTCGACGGTCTCCTCCACGAAGGGACGCTTCTGCTCCACGTTCGCCAGCGAGAACGCCGGTGCCAGCATCCGGCGGTGGTCGTCGTGCTCGGGCGGGTCCATCCGCTGGAAGTTCCGCAGCTTCGAACGGCCGACCTTGGTCTTCTCCGACGGATGCGGGAACCCGGGCGTGCGCGGGTCGGCGGACATCGCGCGATCGGCCAACACCGCCTTCACGTCGCGGTAGCGGGTGACCAGCCACGGCGTCGTGCCGTCGTAGAGCCTGACCCGGGCCGGACCCGCGTGCTCCTCGCGCAGGCGCGCGATGACGGCCGGCGGGTCGATCGGGCAACCGGCCTCCCGCCGCTGAGGCCACGTGCTCTCGCTGTGGGTCATGGTTGTGCCGACTCCCTCGTGTGCGCGATCGATCGGGACTGGCCGGATCGTGGCTACTGCGACACACTTTGTCAGTGATCAACAGTCAAATCAAGAGTATGTGTGGTCATCGATGAAAGATCCTTCCGATACTCCGCTCGTCGACGCTCAGGTCCATGCCTGGGTTTCCTCGACCCCGCGATTCCCGTGGTCGGAGCAGCACCTGAGGCGCCTGCCCGCCCGGCTCCGGCCGCTGTACGAGACCGGCGATCACTCCGCCGAGCGCGTCGTCGTCATGATGGACGAGGCCGGGGTCGATGTCGCCGTGCTGACCTCGACGTTCCTCTACGGCACCGACCCGTCCTACGCCCTGGACGCCGCGGCGCGGTTCCCCGGACGTTTCGTCGTCGTGGCCTATGTCGACGACACGGTCCCCGATCTCGCCTCGTATCTGGACTGGACGGTGGGTCAGCGGGATCTGGTCGGGCTCCGGGTCTTCCTGGGGACGCCGGACGCGGGCGCACCCGGACGAGGCGTGGGAGCCGGCTCGTTCCTGGAGGACGTGGCGGACGCCGGCCTCCCCCTCTTCGTCAGCCCGATGGGCAGCCTCGATCGACTCGCCGCCCTCGCGACCAGCCGTCCGGCGACGCCCATCGTGGTGGATCACCTGGGGCTGTGGATCGACGCGCCACGCGAGCGACGGTGGCGACTGGCGGACCAGGTGCTCGCGCTCGCGGCGATCCCCAACATCCACATCAAGTGCTCGGCGGCGCCCGAGCTGTCCCGGGAACGGTTCCCGTTCCCCGACGTCCTCGCCCTCCTGGACCGCTATGTCGCGGCCTTCGGCACGGACCGGCTGCTGTGGGGCAGCGACATCAATCAGCACCTCGACTCACTGAGCTACGCGGACGCGGTGGACTACGTCCGGTGCCATCGGGCCTGGTCCGCCGAGCAGCGGGCGATGCTGCTGGGAGGTACGGCGGTCAGGCTCCTGGGTCTCGCGGGGCCATCCAGATGACCGGCTTGACCTCACGCCCCTCGAGCATGCCGACCAGCGCGGCGCCCACCGAGTCGAGGCTGTAGTCACCGGAGAGGAGGAGGTCGAAGTCGACCTCGCCGCGCGCGGCCGCGAGGAAGGCCAGCGCGTCGCGCAGATGGCGCGCCGAGGCCGACCACGTGCCCAGGACGGTCAGCTGCTTGCGGTTGAGCACGCCGGGCGAGACGCGAGCCCTCGCCGGTCCGACTGCTCCCAGGCTCAGGTAGCGAGCGCCGATCCGGGCGAGCTCGAAGCCCTCCTCGAAGGCCTCCGGGGAGCCGGACGCCTCGATCACCACATCGGGACCGCGCCCGTCGGTGGCGTCCAGGACCGTCTCGGCGCGCTGGCCGCCGGCCACGGAGAGCGGCACCACGATGTCCGCGCCCCAGGCCCGGGCGACGTCGAGCCGTGGCGCCGGGTCGCCGACGACGATGATGCGGCGCGCCCCGGCGCGTCGGGCGACCGCCACCGCGAACAGGCCCAGCGGGCCCGCGCCCTGGATCAGGACGCTCTGCGCATGTCCGATGCGCCCCAGCCTCTCGAATCCGTGCACGACGGTGCGCAGCGCACAGCTGGCGGCGGAGGCCCAGGTCGACTTCACCTCGTCCGGGACCCTGACCCGCTCGGCGCGCGGATAGACATAGGCGTACTCCGCGAAGGAGCCGGTCACGAACGGGAACCGGCTCGACGGATCGGTGAGATAGCCACGGCGGCGCAGGCACAGCCCCGGCTCCCCCAGGCCGGTGCACTCCGGGCATCGGCCACAGGACTCCCCGGTCCACACCAACCTGTCGCCGACGGCGAGCGGATCGCCCAGGGTATCCTCCTGCGGCCCCGGCCCGAAGGCCACGACGCGGCCGACGCACTCGTGGCCCAGCACGTAGCCCTCACTCAGATCGAGATCGGGCTTCAGGTCGCCTCGCCACGCGTGGACGTCGGTACCGCAGACCGTCGCACACTCCACCTCGACCAGAACGGCCCCCGGCTCGAGCACGTCCGGCAGCGGCACCGACCTCACCTCCGGCTCGGCGCCGAACCGCGTCAGGGTGACGACCCGGGCCGACCTCTCCGTCACGCCGGGCCGCTCAGGGCTCGCTCGGACGCACGACGACGTGGATCGGCGCCTGCTCGGCCCGCGCGCCGGCAGGCCCGAGCAGCTCGATGGCCTCCACGGCGCGGCCGAGGCCCATGACGTGGGAGTGCAGCAGATGGAAGGGATAGGCGCCCGCAGCGATGGTCGCCATGGCGCGGCCCACGGCCGTGGCGGTGGTTCCGGACACGCCGTGCATGGTGAGCTGCTTGATCCGGAACCGCTCCAGCGCGAATGGCGCGGCGCCCTCCTCCCGCACCCCCGCCAACACCAGCCGCCCCCGCGGCCGGAGCAGCTCCACCGCGTCGCGCAGCGGCTCCACGGCCACGGGGACGGTGTCGACCACCACGTCCAGAGGCCGGCCGTGGAGCAGCTCGCGCACCCGAGCGACGGTGTCCTCCTCGTCGACGATCACCACGTCGGTCGCGCCGAAGCTGCCGGCCAGTGCCAGCTTGGCCTGATCCCGACGCAGGCCGGTGACGATCACCCGCGCCGCGCCTGCCTCTGCGGCGGCCGCCGCGCAGCACAGGCCACGCTGGCCCGCACCGAGGACGAGCACGGACTCCCCGGGCCTCACCTGGGCGGTCTCGGCGACCCAATAGAAGGCGTTCCCGAGCGGGTTGAACATCGTGGCGTCGAGGTCGCTGACATGGACCGGCACCTTGAACACGTTGGAGCCGCCGACCACGCACATGTACTCGCAGAGACCGCCCCACAGTCCCTCGTGGTCGTCGAGGCCGCGCAGCGAGTAGATCATCGCGTCGGTGCAGTCATCACCGTCGCGGCAGCCGGCGCAGACGCCGCAGCGCGCCCTGGACTCGACGACGATGCGGTCACCGACCGCGACATCCCAGCGGCGGGCGGCGTCGTCGTCGATCTCCACGATCTCGCCGACCGGCTCGTGTCCGGTGATCATGGGAAAGGCGGGCGGCTTGCCTCCGGGGTTTCTCATCTCACCGGAGTACAGGGCGAGATCGCTCCCGCAGATGCCGTTGGCGAGGACCCGGATCAGCGCCCCGCCCGGCGGCGCCGCTGGGCGGGGAAGGTCGCGCGCCACGATCCTGCCGAAGTCCTCCATCACCATCGCTCGGACCACGTTCTCATCCCTCCACTTCGACGATCGTCTGCGTGGCCAGGTACTGCTCGGCCACGGGGAACAGCAGCTCGCACAATGTGTCGTGCGCAGCGCTGTCGCGATAGACCTGCCATCCCGCCTGGTCGTCGAAGTCGACGATCCAGCAGAAGGTGGCGTTGTGCCCGAGGTGCTTGGTCAGCCCGAGGTCCTCGCGCACCTCGGAGCGACGGACCGTCGGCACCTGCCGGGGCAGCTCGGCACGCAGGAACTCCATGAGCGGGAGCGGGTCGGCGCCCTCCTTGAGCTGGGCCAGGATGATGAGCTGGAACATCGCCTACCGATCGATCAGTGGATGGGTGGGATCTGGGTCGGGTCGAGCCGGAGGTCGACGAGCACCGGCCCGGTGCGCTGGTTGATCGCCTCGAGCGCGCGGGGCAGGTCGTCGGGGCCGTCGACGCCGATGCCCTGGCCGCCCAGGCTGGTCGCCAGCGCGGCCATGTCGGGCCAGGCGAACTCGGAGAGTGCCGTCGGCAGTCCAGCGCGCTCGAGCTGGATGTATTCCGCCCCGTAGGCGGCGTCGTTGTAGAGAACGACGACGAGGTCGGCGCCGTGGCGTACGGCGGAGTTGAACTCGGCCAGCCCGCCCATGACGAAACCTCCGTCGCCTACGCACAGGACCGTCGGCCGATCCGGGCGCGCCAGCGCCGCGCCCACCGCGGCCCCCGTGCCGAGGCCGATCGATCCGAAGTTGCAGGTGAAGACGAAGTCTCCCGGGTCGCTGACGTGGAACCGACGCATCGGTATTCCCATGTAGCGCCCCGCGTCGAGGACGAGGGTGCGCTCGGCGGGCAGCGCGGCGTCGAGGAAGTCGGTCGCCTCGACCGGGTCGAGCCCGGAGCGCACGTCGGGCACGGTCTGCGCCACAGCGGCCACCCGCGAGCGGTAGGTCGAGGTCGGCTCCATCCCGGCCAGACTGGACAGCATCGCTCGTGCGACGGTCCGGACGTCCCCGTGCACCCTCACCTGCGCGTCGGTGAAGCGCGCGAAGGCCGCCGCGTCGGCGTCGCAGTGGATCAACGTCGTGCCCCGGACCAGGTCTCCGGAGGCCGTGGTCAGCGGGTTGAGCGAGGCGCCGAAGGCGACCAGGCAGTCGGCTTGACCGATCAGCTCACCGGCCTGCGGTGTGGCCAGGGTCCCGCAGACTCCGATGTCGGCGGCCTCACCGCGGAACCAGTCCTTGGCCATCAGCGTGGTCGCCAGCGGCGCACCCAGCTGCTCGGCCAGGGCGAGCAGCTCCGCGCGAGCGCCCGATCCGACCGCGCCGCGTCCGGCCAGGATCACGGGACGCCGTGCGCTCGCCATGATGCCCAACGCCTCGTCCAATGCGTTCTCATCGGCGCCCTGCCGGAGGACGTCGAGACGGGGAGCCCCTCCCGGCAGACAGGGCGGCGGTGGCACCTCGCGGTCGGCGGGAACCTGCTCGTGGACGAGGTCGGCGGAGTAGTTGAGCACCACCGGGCCGCGCCCCGAGGCGGCCTCGTGCAGCGCCCGGCGAGTGTCGTCGGCGGCGGTGGCCGCCGACCGGATCTCGCGGAACCGTGCACCGGTCGCCTTCACCAGCTCACGCTGGTCGATGTTCTGCAGGTGGAAGGGCCGGGTCACCGAGGTGTCTCCGACCAGCAGCAGGAGGCTGCTGCGGTTGCGGACCGCCTCCACCAGAGCCGTGATGGTGTTGGTGAGACCGGGGCCGTGGGTGACCGAGGCCACGCCGACCTCACCGCGGACCCTGCCGTAGCCGTCCGCCATCGTCACCGCGCCGGCCTCGTGGCCGGCCGTGACGACACGGACGGCCCGGACACGGCTCATCACGTCCACGACGAACAGGTTGGCGTCCCCCGGCACCGCGAAGACGGTGTCGACTCCGTCTTGGGCGAGGACGTCGGCGATGCGCTCACAGACCCGCACCGGTCTCCTTTCGCCACGGAACCGCAAGACATGGTGAGGCGGACACTAGATAGATGGTGGTCACATGTCAATGATCAAGAACCAAGAGAAGTGTTGACAAACGATCAGTGACTAACGACGCTGAGGCGTCACCCAACACAGGAGGAAGCATCTGATGACCGCACAAGGCCCGCGCTCCAACACCGAGGCCGTGCTCCGGTGGTACGAAGGCATGAGCAGCCAGGACGCGACCAAGGCGATGGAGTTCTTCACGCCCGACTGCCGCTACTGGGCCGTCGGCCTGACCGGTGACGGATCCCTGGAGCGGTACTGGATGCAGGGTCGCGAGGAGATCACGGCCTACCTCAGCGAGAACTGCACGCGCACCGACCCGGGTCGACTCACCTACACACCACTCCACGTGGCCGAGGACGACAAGGGCACGGTGCTGGTCGAGTGCACGACCGACGCCTGGTTCTCCATCGGGCACCACTACCAGAACCAGGGTGTGTACGTGTTCGACTGCGACGAGAGCCACCGCATCGTGGAGATGCGGCCCTTCTACGACTGGGGCCCGGTCGCCGCGCACCGTGCCGCGACCGGCTGGTCGGGGATGCCGGAGTCCTGAGGCTCCGGCGGACACCTCACCGAGGGCCGGGGCCGCCCGTCCGGCGGCCCTGGCCGCAAGGGCACGGCGGTCGATCTTGCCACTGCCGATCAGCGGGACGTCGTCCATCTCGATCAGCTCGAACCGCCGGGGAACCTTGAACGTCGCGAGCTGACCGCGGCAGTGCGCGAGGAGCCCGGCCTCCTCCGGCGGCCGTGCGCTGCCGGGGACCACGTAGGCATAGGCGACCTCGCCCAGTCGGTCATCGGCGACCCCCACCACCACGGCGTCCCGGACATCGGGGTGCGCCTTGAGGACCAGCTCGACCTCCTCGACCGAGACGTTCTCACCGCCGACGCGGAGCATGTTCTTGAGCCGCCCGGTGAAGTGCAGGTAGCCGTCGTCGTCGAGGTGGCCGAGATCCCCGGTCCGGAGGCGGCCACGCCCGTCGAGCGAGCGGGCGAACTCTTCGGGCTGAGAGAGATAGCCGATCATGAGGCTCCAGCCGCCGACCCGGATCTCGCCTGTCTCGCCGAGTACGACCTCCTCCTGCGACGCCGGGTCGACCACCGCCAGGTCGATCCCGGGAAGCGGCCTCCCCACGGTGCTCAACAACTTGTCGCGCGGATCGTCGTACGCACCGCAGGTCGGGGCGCCACCGGTCTCGGTGGAGCCGTACTGGGAGATGGTGACGACGCCGGCCCCGAACGCGGCCGCAACCCGCTCGACCGTCTCGGCAAGAGCGGACACCGAGACCAGGCGCAAGGGGAGAGCCGACGGATCGAAGGCCTCGTGGCCGGTCAGCAGGGTCAGATGGGTGTCGATCCCGTGGACGACCGAGCAGTCCTCGGCGGCGATGGCCTCCAGTGCCGCGCCCGCGCTGAAGGTCGGCAGGGTGACGAAGGTGGCTCCCTGGCCGATCACCGCCACCATCGAGAACGTCATCCCGCCGAGGTGACAGATCGGCGAGCACCCGAAGTAGCGGTCGCCGGGGCCGAGCCCGAACCGGCGTCCCAGCTCCACCGCCATTCGGCAGGTGGCGCCCTGGGAGAGCAGCGCGCCCTTCGGCTGCGAGGTGGTTCCCGACGTGAACTGCAAGATGGCGGAGTCGCCCGGCTCCACGGCATCGCCTGCTCGGGCGAGCCGCTCGGCGGCCCCGGGGCCGCTGCCGTCCTCGAGGAGCCGGGCCCAGGTCAGCGCGTCGTCGAGCTCGCCGCGGAGCGCGACGAGCCGCGGGACCTCGGCGCGCACGTGGGCCAGCCGCTCGGTGAAGTCGTACCCGCCCTCCTCGGCCAGCGTGAGCAGGACCTGCGGCCGGCAGCGCTCGACGGCATGGGCGAGCTCACGCGCGGTGAGCCGCGGGTTCAGCGGCGCGAAGACGCCGCCGATGCGCGTCACGGCATAGAACGCCACATAGGCCTCGACCAGGTTCGGGGCGAAGAGCGCGACGACGTCGCCGCGTCGTACGCCGAGCTCGAGCAGGCCTCCGGCGATCCGGGCGCTGTCGCGCTCCAGTTCGGCGTAGGTCACGCGGCGCTCGCCCACGACCAGCGCCTCGCGGTCGCCCTGGCGTGCGGCGACCTCGCGCAGCATCGCCCCGATCCTGTCAGGTCCCGCGTAGGCATCGGGGAGTGTGGTCGCGGTCATCGTCGTCGCCTCCAATGCGGCCGGCGCTAGCTGTCGGTCTAGCTGTTGGTCAAGATCATGAGTCCGCCCGAGACGAACCCGTAGGCGGTCACCAGGGCATGCCGCGCGTCGGTCACCTGCCGCGCGTCGGCATCGCCGCGCAGCTGCTGGACCGCCTCGATGGTGTGGTTCAGGCCGTGGATGTACGCCTCGCTGAGCAGGCCGCCGTGCGGATTGACGGGGAGCTCGCCACCCAGCGCGATGGCTCCCGACTCGACGTACGGACCGCCCTCGCCACGAGCGCAGAAGCCGATCTCCTCGAGCTGGTGGATCACCTCGAAGGTGAAGGCGTCGTAGAGCAGCGCCACGTCGATGTCGTCACGCTGCACCGCCGACTTGGCGAACAGCTCGCGACCCAGCCGGGAGAAGCACGAGGTGGAGAAGTCCGCCCATCCGTCGAACGGGAGCCTCGGGGAGTCGCCGGCGCCGTGGACCACCGCGTGGATCGTCACCGGCCGGTGCGGACCGTCGGCGGCCGACTCCCGGGAGCTGACCACCAGCGCGACGGCGCCGTCGGTCTCCAGGCAGCAGTCGAAGAGGGTGAACGGAAGAGCGATCGGCCGTCCGGCGAGGTACTGCTCCATCGACAGCGGCTCGCGTCGCATCGCCCGCGGATTGAGCGCCGCATGCTCGCGAAGGGTGATGGCGACCTTGCCGAGCTGCTCACGGGTGGTTCCGAACTCGTGCATGTGCCGCTGAGCGAACATTCCGAAGATCTGGGCGGGCGAGCCGAACCCCAGCGGGGCCATGTACTGGTAGGCGCCGTCCGTGCGTCCCCCGCCGAACTGCCCCATCCGCTTCCCGGACCGGCCGTTCATGGCGCGGTAGACCACCACGTTGTCGGCCAGTCCCGTCGCGACGGCCATCGCGGCCTGCGCCACCGCCGCCACGGCGAAGTTGCCGCCGACCGAGGCGTCGGACCACCACCGCAGCCGCGGAAGACGGAGCGAGCTGGCGACCTCGCGGGTGAGAGCGGAGTCGTTGTCGTGGAAGCAGACCAGCCCGTCGATCTCGTCACGCGAGAGGCCGGCGTCCGCGATGGCGGCGACCACGGCCTCCAGCGCCAGCCGCGCCACCGGAACACCGGAGTCGCGGGTGAAGGCGGTGTAGCCGATGCCGGAGATCGCGGTCCGGTCCCGCAGCGGGTCCGGCTCCCCGCTCATGCTCGATCACGCACGGGCTGCCTCCTTCTCCATCGCTCTCCCGAGCCAGTCGTTGAACTGACGCGGGCGGTTCGCGGCCACGATGAACTGCCGACCAGGGTCCTCGAGGAGGAAGGAGTCCTCGTCCAGCGCCCCCTCCAGGACGGTCGGGACGACCGTCGGGTCGAGCCAGCCGGCGACCTGCAGGCGAACGCCGTGCTGCTCGGTCCAGTACCAGGGAACGGGAGCGTACGGCACCGCCCCCGTGCCCGCCAGCTGGGCGAGGAGCGATCGGGCCGCGTGCCGGCCCTGCTCCGCCGCGTTGTTCCAGTTCTCCAGGCGCACGAGGCGGTCGCTGCCGGCCGGCTGCCAGCGCGCCACGTCGCCGGCGGCCACCACGCCGGGGCCGGCGACGCAGGCGGCGTCGCACACCACGCCGTCGGCGACCCGTAGCCCACTGCCCTCGAGCCAGCCGGTCGCCGGGCGGGAGCCGACACTGACCAGGACGTCGGCCGCCTCGAGCACGCTGCCATCGCTGAGGAGCACGGTCGAGACGCCCTCCGCCCTCCGGACGGACTCGGCGGTGACGCCCACCACGACGCCGACCCCCTGCCGCTCGTGCAGCCGACGAAGGTAGCCGGCGGCGAAGGCGCCGACCGCTCGCGTGCACGGGTCGACGAGGTCGACCATGATCACCTCGTGCCCGGCCGCCCGCGCGGAGGACGCCACCTCGCATCCGATCAGTCCCGCGCCGAGGATCACCAACGGCCGGTCGGCTGGGCGCCGCACGGCGGCGCGGACCCTGTCGCCGTCCTCGACCGTGCGCAGGTAGAGCACGCCCTCGAAGCGCTCGCGGTCCAGGAGCACCGGGGCGCTCCCCGTGGCCACCACCAGCCCGTCGAAGGAGAGTGGCTCTCCGGAGTCCAGCCGCACGCTCCCCTCGTCGAGGTCCACGGCAGCCGCCGAGAGCCCCAGATGGAGACGGGCGTCCAGCTTGCGCGCGACGGGGAGGGTGAGATCCCTGGGACCGTCGGTCAGGGCCTTCTTCGACAGCGGCGGCCGGGTGTAGGGCGGATGCGGCTCAGCGCCGATCAGGTGCAGCTCCCCCGTGAAACCGCGCTTGCGCAGCTCAGCGGCCGCGCTGGCGCCGGCGAGCCCCGCGCCGACGACCACGATCCGCTCAGGCACCGGGACCCTCCGGCACGTCCAGCTCCAGGCGCGCTCTGGTCAGGAAGGGCTCGCCACCGGCGTCGACGACGATGAGGCTCGCCACCGCCGGGTTCTCCGCGTCGAACTCGTGGCCCACGTCGACCCGCACCTCGGTGTCGTCGGGTACGACGAGCGGTCGAGCGAAGCGCGCGACGACCGCGGACACTCGGCCAGGGTCGTCGAGACCGTTGACCAGCGTGCTGGTCGCCAGGCCCATCGTCAGCATCCCGTGCGCGATGACGTCGTCCAGGCCCGCGCGACGAGCCGAGGCCTCGTGCCAGTGAAGGGGATTGAGGTCACCGGACGCGGCCGCGTACGAGACCAGGCGGGCGCGGTCGACCACGACCGTCTGCCGATCAGGACCGCTCATCGGCCCCGCCCCTCTCCACCAGCGTCGAGCGGGCCGTCACCACGAGGTCGCCCCTCGCCCCGTGGAGGTCCGTGCGCGTGGTCAGGAAGGTCATGGCGCCCTTGTGGACGACCGACTCCAGCGTGACGGTGGCCGCCAGCTCGTCTCCCGCCACGATCGGGCGGGCGAGGTCGAAGCGCTGCTCGCCATGCACGACGCGGGCGTAGTCGAGACCGATCGCCGGGTCGTGGGTCACCTGCCGGCTGGCTCGCCGGGTGACGACGATCGCGAAGGTCGGCGGTGCGACCAGGTCGACGTGGCCGAGCGCCCGCGCGGCCTCGACGTCGAAGCAGGCCGGGTGGGTGATGCCGACCACGTCGGCGAACTCACGGATCAGGTGGCGGGTCACGGTGTAGGGCTCGGTCGGCGGGTAGGTCCGGCCGGCGTGCCGCTGGTCGACAGGCATGACAGGAGCGGCCTCAGTGATTCCAGTTGGCCTGGGTCGCCAGCCCCTGCAACGCCAGGCCGTAGCTGACGCCGTCGTGGAGAAGGCGCTTGTACTCGCGCGTGAGCACCTCGCGCGCGTAGCGGCGCGTGAGGAACGGCTTCTCGGCGAAGTCGCGCGCGATCTCCCGTGCCCGGGGCAGCACGTCCTCGGGCGCCAGCACCTCGCTCACCACTCCGTAGTCCAGCGCCTGTCGCGCGTCGAACTCCTGCCCCATGAGGAGGTAGTAGCGCCCTCGGTTGGGTCCGAGGAGGTGGGTCCACACGACGTGGGCGCCGTCGCCGGGCACGACGCCCTTCTGGAAGTGGCCCTTGTCGGAGAAGACCGCGGTCTCCGACGCCAGGACGATGTCGGACATCGCCGGGATCTCGGAGTGGAAGCGCACCGGTCCGTTGATCGCGGAGATGACGGGCACGTTGATCTTCAAGAGGTTGTTGAGCAGCCGGGATCCCTCGTGCAGGATCACCTCCCAGGTCGCCGGCGTGGTGACCGAGAAGGACGCGAAGTCCAGCTCGTTGCAGAACGAGTCTCCGGCGCCGGTGAGGATGACCACCTTGTTCTCGCTGTCGGCGGCGATGTCCTCCCACAGATAGGGAAGGGCGTCGTGGATGGCCTGGGTCCACACCATCGAGTCGCCGTCCGTGTGCAGCGTGACCTCCAAGATGCCGTCGGTTCGCTCGAGCCGCGCGTTGGCGTACCTGTGCTGATAGTCGCTGAATGTAGGCGCGAGAGACACTCCAGGAGCTCCTTCGATATTTGGTCGTTCATGTAATATCACAGATATCCGTTGGCGAGTAGGGGCATTCCTCCCCCGACACTCGAACTCGAGAACTCAGGTGGTGAGATGGTCCCCCAGTCCCGTGCAGTGGTGGTTGCAGCTGGCCGGAGTCCGATCGGTCGCGCGCGCAAGGGCTCCCTGACTCGCATGCGCCCCGACGATCTGCTGGCGCAAGTGATCCGGGCAGTCCTCGACGAGGTGCCCTCATTGGACGCCACGACCCTCGACGACCTGATGGTCGGCTGCGCGCAGCCCGCCGGGGAGGCGGCGTTCAACCTGGCGCGCGCCACGGGCGTCCAGTTGGGACTGGATTCCGTGCCCGGGGTGACGGTGAACCGGTTCTGCGCTTCGTCGCTGCAGACGACACGCATGGCCATGCATGCCATCAACGCCGGGGAAGGCTCGGCGTACGTCAGCGCGGGGGTCGAGACGGTCTCGCGCTACGACCGCGGCACCGCTGACGGCTGGCCCGATACGCGCAACCCGTTCTTCGCCGAGGCGCGGGATCGCAGCGCTGTGGCACTGAAGGCGACGGAGTACGCATGGGATGACCCGCGCGAGCGGGGCTGGGTCCCCGACCTCTACATGACCATGGGGCAGACCGCCGAGAACGTCGCCGTCCACCGGAATGTCAGTCGTGAGGCGATGGACGAGTTCGCCGCCCGGTCCCAGCAGCGAGCGGTCACGGCCACGGAGGCGGGCTTCTTCCAGCGCGAGATCATCCCGGTGACCCTGCCTGACGGCACTGTGGTCGACGTCGACGACTGCCCGCGTCCGGGGGTGTCGACCGAGACGCTGGCAAGCCTTCAGCCGGCCTTCCGCCCTGGCGGCCGCGTCACCGCCGGCAACTGTTGCCCGCTCAACGACGGCGCCGCAGCTCTGGTCGTGATGGACGAGCAGCGAGCCCTGAGCCTGGGGCTGATGCCGCTGGCGCGGCTGCTCGGATCGGGTCTCAGCGGGCTCTCGCCCGAGATCATGGGACTCGGTCCTGTCGAGGCGTGCACACGGGCGATGGCATCGGTCGGGATGTCGGTCGGCGACATCGACCTGGTGGAGATGAACGAGGCGTTCGCGGCCCAGGTGATCCCTAGCTACGAGCAGTTGGGGATCGATCTCGATCGTCTCAATGTGAACGGCGGGGCCATCGCGCTCGGCCATCCCTTCGGCATGACCGGCGCGCGGCTCGTCACCACGTTGATCAACGGGCTGCGCAGCCGCGATGAGACCATCGGCATGGCCACGATGTGCGTCGGCGGCGGCCAGGGAATGGCGCTGGTGCTCGAGCGCCTGGCCTGATCGGCCGAGCGCCGCGGGCTCACTTCCAGCCGCGTTCCCTGAGGTCATCGATGACGGCCTCGCCGACGTGCTTGATGTGATCCTCCATCAGCGTGCGCGCCTTCTCGCCGTCATGAGCCGCGATCGCCTCGATGATGGCGTTGTGGTCGTCGATCGAGTGGGTGTAGCCGGGCACATCCGGGTAGGTGCGCCGCGTCACGAGCCGGGAGGTCACCGTCACGAACCTCTTGAGCACACCGGCGGCGAGGGAATTGATGCGCTTGTGGAACTCGTAGTTGAGCTCGTGCAGTGCAGCGAAGTCGCCCGCGTCGGACTTCTCACGCATCTCCTGGTCCAGCGTCCGCAGGTAGCTGACGTCCGACTCGGAGAGCGAACGGGCAGCGCGCTCGGCCAGGATGCCTGAGAACTGCGCGTGTAGCAGGTAGTAGTCAGTGATGTCGTCGAGCGTCAGCTCCGCGACGCGGAAGGTGCGACGGGCGTCACCCACCACGAGGCCCTCGTCCTGGAGCCGACCGAGTGCTTCGCGAACCGGTGTCGTGCTGAGGCCGACCTCGTTCGCGAGCTGGACGAGCGGCAGTGGCTCACCCGGCTTCAGCCGTCCCGCCAGGATGGAGTCGCGCAGATGCGACAGCACCCATTCTGACGCCTTCTTGTGGCGCACGGTTCCCTGATCATCCGGCAAGAGCACACCGACAACGATAAGAAGCAAAAGCGCAGTGGTCAAACATGACGGTCTGTGCGGCGTTGCGTAACAGGCAGCGTGCGAGCGGCCACGGCCGCGGCGACACTCGCCGCTAGGCACAGTAGATAAGAGGAGACGAACGAGCCAGTGGTGTCGATGAGCCAGCCACCGACGTACGGGGAGACCATCTGGCCGATACCGAGGCCGAGCGTGATCTCGGCGAATGCGGCCGACACCGCCCGAGCAGGCAGGACGTCCGCAAGGTAGGCGACGGAGGTGGCCCCGACCGCCGTGATGGCGGCACCGAAGAATGCGGCGACCGGCGGGATGAGGACCTCCAACTCGACCACCATCACCAGGGAGCACACCACCAGGCTCCCCATGCACGCGATCATGCAGGGCCGGGGCCCGAGGGCGTCGACAGCTCGACCACCGATGACACCGCCGACGACGCTGGCGATGCCGACGAGGGAGTAGAAGCCCGTGGCCTCGGCAAGGGAGTAGTCGGTCTCCGCGGCGACCGCGGCAACGAAGAAGTTGAGGAAGAGCACCTGGGTCGCGCCGAAGAGGAAGAAGACCGCAGTCAGCCTCCGAACCGCGTTCCGGCACTGGCCGGCCGAAGGGCCTGTCTGGTACACCGAGACGTTCGACGATCGGCCGCCCGCCCCGTTCTCGAGCACGCCGGCGGCGTTCGCCTGCGAGCTGGCGGCCGGCCGCCGGAATCCGAGGGCGAATCCGGCGACCACCAAGCCGAGTGCCACGACACCCTGGGCGAGCACCATGGCCCGCCACGCGGGAACAGGCAACGGCATTCCAGCGAGAAGCGTGAGGAGCCACCCCGAGCCTGCCACGAAGAGACCGGTGGTGGACATCGCGGCACCGAACGTCATGTTGCGCCATCGGGGCGAGGCGATGTCCCCGATCAGCGCGGTCGCGCTGATCCAGACCAGGGCGCTCGACACGCCCGATAGGCACATCCCGATCGCTGCGACACCCCACGCGACAGCCAATCCGATCAGCACAAAGGCGATCGCCTGCCCCACGAGGCCGACACGCAGGATCACCACCTCGCCCCAGGGCCCGACGATCCACCGGATGAGGAGGCAACCGAGTGTGTAGCCGGCGTAGCTGATGGTCAACAGCACACCCACACTGGCATAGGAGCCGGCCACGTCGTTCTTGAGTCCCGGCAGGATGAAGGCCAATCCCAGGCGGCCGAATCCTTGGCAGGTGCCCACCATGAGCAGAAGCGCAGTCAGGAGCACCCCCGTCCGCGTGCCGGCACGTGCCACGACCGCCTCGCTCCCGACAACCGCGACCTCCGCGGGCGAACCGCGACCTTCGCGGCGCTATGACCTTTTGCGTTAGGTTTCTGACCAAAGATGTGGTCGCACACCTTAGGTCGGGCGAGTTCGACTGTCAATGCGGACGGGATCGTGACGCAATCCACCCGGGAACTTCTTGACATTTGATCGATACAGACCCTTGCGCTGTGATCGTTTGTGACCTTTGATTGGAGATCACACCTGTGATCAAGAGTCACTGATGAGTTGTTGGAGGTTCAATGAAGGTTCACGCCCGCATCGCGCGGTCACCACGCGTCGTCGGCGCAGTTGCCGTCACCGCCGCGATTGCCTTGGGACTGGCCGCCTGCGGATCGGATGGCGACGGCGCCTCGGGGTCGGGCGGGTCTCAGACGATCAAGCTCGGGTCGATCTCGGACCTGTCCGGTCCCGCATCGGTCATCGGTATTGCGGGACGGGAGGGACAGGAGACGGCAGTCAACGTCATCAACGGCGACCCCGACACGTACCTGTGCTCCCCCGACCGCAAGATCGAACTGAAGTACGACGACGGCACGAACGCGCCGACCACGGCCGTCACCATCGCCAAGAATTACATCAGCTCCAGGGAGTACCTCGGGATCATCGGCCCTCTTTACACGGCGCAGGCGCAAGCGATGGCTCCACTCACCTCCAAGGCCAAGATCCCACTGCTGGTGCCCTATACCCCCGGCTCCAAGGAGCTCACGGGCTTGGGCGACTACGTCTTCGCCTCGAGCCAGCCCGACGCGCAGACTGCGGTCACCGGCGTGGACGCCCTCACGAAGGCATGGCCGGATGCCCAGAACGTCGGCGTTCTCTACGCAAGCGACTCCGCTGCGCACATCCCGATGTCGAAGCTCATCATGGAGGAGCTGACCAAGGCCGGAAAGACTCCGATCGAGTTCTCCGTGCCGTTCACCAGCACGGACCTGTCCTCGGCGATCTCCACCTTCAAGAGCAAGGACGTTCAGGCGATCTACATCCTGCTGAACTCCCCCGCACAGGTCGCGGCCATGCAGGCCGCCAGCCGCAGTGACTACCACCCCCACTGGTTCGGCTACTCGACGATGTTCACCCAGGCCGTGATCGACGGCGGTGGCGACGAGGCCGAGGGGGCGCTGCTCGCCTCCGACTACGACCCGAACCTCGACAACGACCTCAACAAGACGTTCCGCGAGGCCTACAAGGCCGACTTCAACAAGGAGCCCGACTCCTGGGCGGCACTCGGGTTCCAGTCCGTGATGACCTACGCCGCCGCGATCTGCTCCATCGACGGCGAGGTGACAGGCGATCAGCTGCGTGACGCCCTACAGGACGTCCAGGCACCTGCCATCGTCAACGGGGGGACGTTCACCTTCAACGACGACCGACTCGTCGCCGTGCCGCCCAACGTCTTGGAGATCAAGGACGGCAAGTTCGTCTCCTGGGCAGGCTGATCGACTTCCGTCGCACCCCGCAGGAAGGAGGCTCGGCGCTCGGGCGCCGCGTCTCTTCAAGAGCACCGTGCACCTCGGCGAAGGCGTCGACAGATCAGCGGCGCATCCTCCGCCAAGGCCATTGACCCACCGCGCTGGCCAGTCTATGGTCAAGTGACAGTGATCACAAATCACACATGTGGCCATGCCACCCGCATCACCCCGACCGGTGTGTCCGGTCGGTCTCACATTCCCCACAGGAAGACACGACCGCAAAGGAGCAGCGCACACCATGAGCCTGGATGACTACCTTGAGAAGAAGGTTCGCGAGCACGGTCGAGGGAGTGCCGTCTCCTTCATCCCAGAGCCCGACCCCGAGCCGCTGTTCTGCCCGATCATCTCCGTCGACGACCACTGTCTCGAGCCGGCCAACCTGTTCGAGGACCGCATGCCGGCGAAGTTCAAGGACGCCGCGCCCTTCTGCAAGGAGATGGACGACGGCGCCCCCTGGTGGCACATCGAGGGCGCCCGGGTGCCCATCCTGCTCGTCAACGGAGCCTCGGGCCGGCCGATGAACGAGTGGGCCATCTCCGCCGCCCGCCTCGACGAGATGCGCACCGCCATCTGGGATCCGGCCGCCCGCGTGCACGACATGGACCTGGTTGGCGTCTGGGCCCAGTTGTGCTTCCCCTCCCTCGTGTGGGGCTTCGCGGGCAAGCGGTTCTCGCAGATGAAGGACCAAGAGCTCGGCTTGGCCTCGCTGCGTGCCTACAACGACTGGATGATCGACGAATGGTGCGCCGCCGCCCCGGAGCGCTACATCCCCTGCCAGCTCCCCTGGTTGTCCGATGCCGAGGTCGCCGCCCAGTTGATCTATGAGAACGCCGCGCGCGGGTTCAGGTCGGTCAGCTTCTCCGAGAATCCCGAGCCCCTCGGCTTCCCGAACGTCTACAGCAGCACGTGGGACCCGTTCTTCAAGGCCTGCGAGGAGACCGGGACCGTGATCAACCTGCACGTCGGGTCGTCCGGCGTGTCCCAGGTCCCCACCTCCGACTCCGCGGAGGAGGTGACCGTTGCCCTCTTCCCAGTCAGTGGTCTCGAGGCACTGATGGACTGGGTCTACTCGGGCGTGTGTCTCCGCTTCCCGAAGCTGAAGATCGCCCTCTCCGAGGCGGGCGTCTCCTGGGTTCCGATGGCGCTCGAGCGGCTTGCCCGCGCCTACCGGCAGCGCGAGGGCGGCGGCAAGGGCTGGCCGGACGACGCCCCCACGCCCATGGACCTGGTGCGCCGGAACTTCTACTTCACCTCCATCGAGGACCCATCGGCGTTCCAGCGCCTCGACCTCATCGGTGAGGACAACGTCATGGTCGAGACCGACTACCCCCACTACGACAGCACCTGGCCCGACTGCCAGGAGATGATCCGCGGGGAGATGCAGCACCTCGATCCCGCCGTGGTCCGCAAGGTCTGCTTCGAGAACGCTGCACGGGTGTACAACCACCCGTTGCCGCCTGAGGAGCTGATCGCGCGGTCCGAGACCGGCAGGGCCGCTGCCCTGGCCGAGGCCGCCGCAGTCTGAGGAGAGTCACCTCGACGACAGAGGGCTGGTCGGGGAACCACAACGGTTCTCCACCAGCCCTCTTCGCTCGCTGAACCCCACACCCAAGGAGCTTTGCTTGACCGACCAGATGTGGGCCTACCGCCTACAGACTCCGACGCTACTCGCCCAGACCACCGCCCCCATGCCCTCCGCCGACACCCTGGTCGATGGTGAGGTTCTCGTACGACTTCTCGCCGGCGGCATCTGCGGCAGCGACCTCCCCTACTTCAAGGGCGACCACAACCCGGTGATCCCGATGGTGGACGAGTCGAACTATGCCGAGGCTCCGGCCGGCGCGTCTCTCCATGAGATCGTGGGGGAGGTCGTCGCCAGTCGGGACTCCACCCTCGCTGAGGGTTCACGGGTCGTGGGTTGGGCCACCGCGATGGACGGACTGGCCGAGTATGTCGTCACCCAGGGCAGCAGTCTGGCGATATACGACTCCGCGCTCCTGCCGACCTCGGCGGTGATGCTGCAGCCACTCGCCTGCGTCATCTACGCGGTCGAGCAGATGGGTCCGGTCAAGGACGAGCGGGTTGCGGTCCTGGGCCTGGGCCCCATCGGACTGTTGTTCAGCCACGTGCTCAAGACAGCCGGCGCGGGCGAGGTCAGCGGGGTCGACAAGATCGACCGTAGCGACGTCGCGCAGACTTTCCTGATCGACCAGCCGGTCCACTCCACCGTGAGCCGATGGGCCAGCAGGCCGGCCGGAACCACAGGCCCCACACGGCTCGTGGAGGCGATCGGCCATCAGGTCAACACGTTGACCAGCGCCGTGCGCGCGATCGAGCCGCACGGCGAGATCTACTACTTCGGCGTCCCCGACGATCAGGTCTACCCCTTTCCGATGTGGGACTTCCTGCGCAAGAACCTCGTCTTGCGCTCGGGCACGACCTACGAGCGCAGGGCGATGCTGCACCGAGCCGGCGAGTACATCCAGCGCCATCCGGAACTCCTCGACGCCTATGTCACCGACGTCTATCCGATCGACGACGCCCAGAAGGCGTTCGAGAGTGCCACGGCTCCCGCACGCGGGCGTCTCAAGATCGTTCTCGAGGTCTGAACGAGCCGCTGTGGCGCTGTACCGCCGTCGGCACGACACGCAACCACCAGCGAAGAACGGAGTTCTTTCATGCCCTTGGTCCACGAAACCGTCGCTACTGCACTGTTGGACAGCGGGATGACGACGATGTTCGGTGTTCTCGGCGACGCCAACATGGTCTACGTTCACGACTTCACCGAGGGGGGCGGCAACTACCTCGCCGCTGCGGAGGAGCGCGCCGCCGTCATGATGGCGATCGGTGCGGCGCAGCTCACCGGCTCGGTGGGCGTCGCCACGGTCACCCACGGCCCCGGGCTGACCAACGCCTTCACCTCGCTGGTCGAAGCGGTACGTGGTCGGGTTCCCCTCCTTCTGCTCACCGGCGAGACGCCGCCGGTCCACGACTACGTGCAAGCGATCGACATCCCGACCGTGGTCAATGCCACCGGGGCCACCTATCGACGGGTGCTCGACCCCGCACACACCTACCACGACGTTTGCCAAGCGCTGCGTGAGGCTCGGGCCGCACGCCTGCCCGTCGTCCTCGACGTGCCCTACCGGCTCCTGTGGGAGGAGAGCGCGAGAAGCGGTCGTCCCGCGGTGCCTCGGCCGCGGCAGGCCGTCTCGCCGGGCGAGGACGCAATGGACGCCGCCCTCGGGATCATCGCCTCCGCCAGCAGGCCCGTGGTTCTTGCCGGCCGCGGCGCCACAGCCCCCGCCGCCCGCGACGCGCTACTCCGGCTGTCCGAACGTCTGGGCGCCCCGGTGGCCACCTCTCTGATGGGCCGCGACCTGTTCAAGGGCGAGCCGTGGGACCTCGGCGTCCTGGGAACCGTCAGTCACGACATCGCGATCGACACCGTCGGCAGCTCCGACTGCGTCATCGCCTTCGGAGCCAGCCTGAACAAATACACCTCTTCCCACGGCTGGCTCTACGACGGACGCGCAGTGATTCAGGTCGACAACGACCCAGAACGTATCGGCCGACATGCTGGGGCGACGACCGGCGTGGTGGGAGATGCGGAGTCTGTGGCGCTCGCGATGGTCGAGGCACTAGACAGCATCGGGCACTCCCCCTCAGGCTTCCGTTCCCAGGCACTCGCCGACCGGTTGGCGGCCCGTGACCCGCGTGCCGACTTCAAGGACACCAGCGGCGCTGAGTACGTCGATGCCCGAACGGCCATGATCCGTCTCGACGAGGTGTTGCCCCCGGATCGTCTCGTCGTCAGCGACGTCGGCCGCTTCGTCATCGCTCCCTGGAAGTACCTGCACGTGTCTCATCCGGGGGACTTCGCGCATACCGCCAACTTCGGGTCGATCGGGCTCGGCCTCGCCGCGGCCGCCGGCGCGTCGGCCGTGCGGACCGATCGGATCACCGTCGCCGTCGTCGGCGACGGTGGCCTGATGATGAGCCTGGCCGAGATCGCCACCGTCGTACGGCACTCGCTGCCGCTGGTCGTCGTGGTGGTCAACGACACCTGCTACGGCGCCGAATGGGCCCAGCTGGAGAAGTTCGGCATCGATCCGAGGATGTCGCTCTTCGACTGGCCGTCCTTCGCGGAGGTGGCTCGGTCCATGGGAGCTCACGCCGTCACCGCGCGCACCGAGAACGAGCTCGACGTCGTGGCCGAGCACATCTCACGCGGCGAGCTCCCGCTGGTGGTCGACCTCCGCATCGACCCCGCTGTCGAGATCGGCGACGTGCGCTGATCGCTCGCGTCTTGCACGCAAGCACATACGGCGGTGGAGACCTCGAGACTCCACCGCCGTATTCGCGCATCGGACCTCGGTCCGGCCTGAGACGTACTGGTCAGAGGTACAGAGCCTGCAGCTCCCGCTCGTTGAACTCGGGGGATTGGTGATCGAGGGAATGGATCTCTCCCCGCGCCATCGCGTAGGCGTGTTGGGAGATCCGGAGCGCGGCGCGACCGTTCTGCTCGATGAGCAAGATGGCCTGACCCCGTAGCGCAAGCTGCTCGATACCCCCCAGCACCGCCTTGACGACGATCGGCGCCAGGCCCAGACTCGGCTCGTCGAGCACCAGCACCTTCGGGTCGCACATCAGCGCTCGGGCGATCGCCACCATCTGCTGCTCGCCGCCGGAGAGTTGATTGCCCCCACGGTCCTGAAAGCGCTCGATCGCCGGAAACAGCTCGATGATCGACGCGAGGCGCTCCTCGGCCTCGCGCTTGTTGCCACGCGCGCCGAGCCAGATGTTCTCCAGCGCGCTGAGCGAGCCGTAGACACGACGGCTCTCGGGCACCAGGGCGATGCCGGCCCGAGATCGCGTTGCCGCACCTGCCCGGGAGAGATCCTTGCCATCCAGCACGATCCGCCCGCCGGAAGGCTTGACCAGACCGGCCAGGGCGTTGACCAGGGAGGACTTGCCAGCGCCGTTGCGGCCGATGAGGCAGGTGATGCCTCCCCCGGAACGCTCAGCGTGGCGCCGCGGACGGCCTCGATGCCTTTGTAGGAGACCGAGAGGTCTGTGATGTCAAGCATCGACGGCTCCTGCTGGCTCTCCGACCTCAGCGGCCGTGTGGTCGTCCTCGGCTCCGATGTACGCCGAGATGACGACGGGGTTGTTGATGATCTCGTCGGGCGGCCCGTCGGCGATCGTGGAGCCGAAGTTCTGCACCAGGACACGCGACGAGATCGAGCAGATCCACGACACGTTGTGGTCGATCACCAAGACACCGATGCCACGCGCCGCGACACCGCGGACGATGTCGGCCAACGCGTCGGCCTCCGACTCCGGCATTCCGGCTGCAGGCTCGTCGAGCAGGATGAACTTCGGCTCGGTGGCCAGCGCTCGGGCGATCTCGACGCGCCGCTGATGAGAGTAAGGGAGCTCGGTGGCGATCCGGTCCACATCTTCGAGGCAGCCCGCGAGCTCCAGCGCGGCCAGCGCGCACCTCGCATCGTTCAGCTCGTTGCGACGGGCGCGACTTCGGCCCGAACTGGCGGCGAGGAGCACGTTCTCCCAGACAGTGGCCTCGGCGAAGAGCCGGCAGGTCTGGAAGGTCCGGGCCACACCCTCGCGCTCGACCTTGTACGACGGAAGGGTCTCGATCCGCTTGTCGCCGACCGTGATCGTTCCTTCGTCCAGCAGCGAAACGCCGGCGATGAGGTTCAGGGCTGTCGTCTTGCCCGCTCCGTTCGGCCCGATCAGACCGACAACCTGCCCCGGTTGCACCTCGAGCGAGACATCGCTGACCGCCTTCACAGCGCCGAAGCTGCGGGTGATCTTCCGCGCCACCAGAGGGTCTCGGGAGGAGCGGGATTGGGGAGCGAACCGCTCGGAGGGAGACTCGCGCTCCGCCAGCGAGTCCACGCTCGGCGGCTTGCGGAGCCAACGGGTGACTCTCGAGGCGTCGATCGGCACCACCTGCACGATGCCGCGGGGAAGGAACAACATGATCACCAATGTGACGACAGCCACCACGATGGAGGCGAAGGTGGCATAGCTGCTGAACACCAGTGGAAGGGCCACGACGACGAACGTGCCGACGATCGGCCCCAGGAATGAGCGTGAGCCGCCGATGACGATGCAGGACAGCACGGTGATGACGAGGGAGAAGCCGTAGATGGTGGAGTCCACCACGAACTGGTTGCCCGCTTGGGCGGCGCCCGCCAGGCCGCCGAGCCCAGCGCTGACAACGACCGCCACGAACTTGTTCGACGCGACGTTGATGCCGATCGAGGCGGCCGCGATCTCGTCGTGAAAGGCCGCACGTTGTCGACGACCGAGCTTGGACAGCTCGAGGGCGACGCAGAAGCCCGCGACGACCACGGCCAGGATGACGAGCCAGGTGGTGGTTGCCCACAGCGGGATTCCGACGATCCCGAGATAGCCACCGGTCACGTTCGTCCAGGCGAACGCGACAGTCTGCACGATCATGACGAAGGCGAGGGTCGCGATGGCCTGGTAGGCACCGCGGAGCTTCTCGATCAGCCTGCCGAGGACGGCCCCGACGACCATGGCGACCAGGATCCCCGCGAGCACGGCCGGCATCGCGGGCCAGCCGTGGTTGACGGTCAGGATCGCCGTCGTATACGCGCCGATGCCCATGAACCCGACCGTGGCGATCGAGTACACGCCTGCTCGCAGGACGACGTACATGCTGTACGTCGCGAGGAGGGTCAGCAGGTAGGCCTGAACGAAGGCGTCACCGGTGATGGCGGACAGATTCATGTGCGGGTGACCCCCTGGGTGTAGCTCCGCTGGCCGAAAAGACCAGACGGCCGCAGGAACAAGGTGACGAAGAGCAGGCCGTAGACGATGATGTTGACGACGGGCTGGCTGTAGAACGAGCCGGCGACCTGGAAGACGATCCCCATCACGAACGAGGCGACGGCGGTCCCCAGCACGCTCCCGAGCCCGCCGACTGTTGCGATCACGAAGCCGATGATCAGGTAGCTCTCCCAGATCGAGACATTGATGTTGCTGTACTTCACCCCGATGAGCACGCCAGCGACGCCCGTGAATGCGCCCGCCGCGAAGAAGGTCCACGCGCTGACGACGCCAGGACGGACCCCGACGGCGGCCGCCATCGAACGGTCCTCGGCGACTGCGCGCACCTTCGCTCCTGCCGAGGTCCGGTTGATCGCCCAATACAGCAGGAGGCCGAAGGCAGCCGTGACGGCCAGGAGCACGATGTCGATGCGCGAGACGAAGCCGAACGCGGGTGCGGTGAACCACCCGTCGTTGTTGAAGGCGTAGGGCTCGTGACCGACCCGGTTCACCAGCAGCCCGAGCACGACGGTGCCGAAGGCGAGGGTCACGACCAGCGGCGCGAAGTCGCTGCCGACCACCTGTCCGCCGCCGTGAGCGCGGTCCGCAGGACGCACGACGAGCACGTCCATGACCACGGTGAGGATGCCCGCCGCGACACCGGCACCGAGGATCGAGACGATCAGTGGAGCGTCCAGGGTGTTGTCGAAGTAGATTCCGACGAAGCCGCCGACGACAAGGATCGCCCCCTGCGCAAGGTTGACGATCTTGAAGGTGCCGTAGAGCAGGGTGAAACCGGTTGTGAACAGCAGGTACACACACCCGGCGATCACACCGTTGAACAACAGTTCGACGATCAGGCCCACGTCGTCGGAACCTCCTTCGGCTTGTAACGCGTCGGCGCTCCCGGATGCGCCACCGTCGGCGACTCAGCGTCGAGAAGACGAACAGCCACCCTTGATAATGCAAGATATTTGACCACAGATCGTTTGCGACTGCAATGCATGTCACATCAAGATCTGCTAGACATGTGGTCAAAGATCAAATTTGGTCGACCATCGATCCGACAACGAGAGGTGAGCTGTGCGCGCATTTGTGATCGAGGAGCTGGGCCGGTTCGGCGTCCGCGACGACGTCGAGACGCTCGACTGCGGACCGGACGAGATCCGCGTCGCGATCAAGGCGGCCGGCGTATGCCGAACCGATCTGTCAGCGACCGACGGCAAGTGGCCGACCAAGCTCCCTCTGGTCGCCGGGCACGAGGGTTCCGGCGTGATCGTCGAGGTGGGTGCCAATGTGACCGACCGCCGGGTCGGTCAGCACGTCATGATCGACTCCCCGGCCTGCGGGCAGTGCTACCTGTGCACGCACGGCGCGCCCACACTGTGCGAGAAGCGGGACCTCTCCGGCACCGGCGTCCGATTCCGGCTCGCCGACGGCACACCAGTCCAGTCGATGATCGGGCGCGGCACGTGGTCTCAGGAGCTGATCGTCCACTGGACCGCCGGCATCGTCATGCCCGAGGGCGTGCCGTACGAGATCTCGAGCATCATCGGCTGCGCGGTGCGCACGGGAACCGGACAGGTCATCAACGTCGCCCGCCCCGAGGTCGGCGCCAGTGCCCTCTTCTTCGGCGGGGGCGGCATCGGTGCCTGCGCTGTGATGGGCGCGCGGCTCTCCGGCTGCGGCGTCATCGCCGTCGTCGAGCCGGCGCTGCCCAAGCACGATGCGCTGCGCGCGTTCGGCGCCACGCACGTCATCACGCCCGAGCAGGTGGGAGACGCCATCCACGATCTCACCGACGGCCGGGGTTTCGACTACGTCTTCGAGAACGTGGGCCGACCGGAGACGATCCGCGCCGCATGGGACGCCACCCGCATCCACGGGACCACCGTCGTCACCGGACTGGGCGGGACCGAGGGACGCGTCGAGTTCGACCTCAACGAGCTCTCGGTGCACGCCAAGACCCTGATCGGCAACGTCGGCGGTGACTGCCTGCCCCAGCGCGACCCGGCACGGTTCGCAGAGCTGTATCTGCTGGGCAAGCTCGACCTCGACCGGCTCGTCACCGACCGGATCACGATGGACGACCTCCCCACGGCGCTGAAGGCACTCGACACCGATCCCCACGTCCTGCGACAGGTCGCGCTCTTCGACTGATCAGCCTCGCGCGCGCCTCCGGCCGGCGCCGCGTGGCGCGCGTGGCGCGAGGCCCGAAGGGCGGCCGGTCTCCCTTCAGAGGATGGCGAGGGGATTCACCGGGCTACCCGCGCCGCCGGTGATGCGCAGTGGCGCCGCGACGAACATGAACTCGACCGCGTCGTTCGCGGCGAGGTCCTCGAGGTTGAGCAGCTCGAACAGATAGACGCCACAGTCCCTGATCAGCAGCTTGTGGCACTCCGGGGCGGGACCGTCGTCGGCAAATGAATGGGGGCTGTCCATCACCTCTACGGCGATATTGTCCGCGCCGACGGCCGCGATGTCTTGGCGGGCTAGCCACCGTGCGGCGTCGAAAGTGATACCTGGCGAGCTCGCGTGGTATCGCGTGGGGTCCAAGTCGTGGACCAGACGCCAGCCGGTCCTCACCAGAACGACGTCGCCGGGTCGCAGCCGGATCCCCTTGGCGCGACAGATCTCCTGCAGTTCGTCGGCCCCGATCCGGTCCTTGTCTTCGAGATGGGGGACGCCTCTCCACGCCGCGACATCGAGCAGTATCCCACGACTCACGAGGTGGACGAGGTTCTCGATACCAAGGCGCGTAGCACCATAGCTGCGCACCCGATCGGGCGAGAAGTCGTTGTAGAGCCTGCGGTCGTACCAAAGGTGACACAGCGCGTCGACGTGGCTCGTTCCCTGGCACGCGATGAACATGTAGTCGTCCGCCACGCCGTGATCGGATCCCGGCATCGCGAACCCGGCGGCGAAGTCACCGCCGTCCATGCTCATCAGGTGGGTCACCGGGTTGCGCGCCGGCGCGATCGGAACACGGTCGCGGCGCACCTCGTCGGCAAGCGAGATCACGATGCCCGTCGATACCGCCTGGGCGGCCGCACGTGTGACCTCAGGGGTGGCGAGGTTGGCTGCTCCCCGCTGGTCGTCGTCGCCCCACCGTCCCCAGTTCGACGGACGGGATTCGGCTGAGTGGATCATGGCGCTCTCCAGGGGTCTTGGGTGGGGGTCACGAAGCGACGACGAACTCGGGCAGCGTCAGACGCGGCGACACTGGCACGAGCCGCAACCGCACGTCAGCGCCGATCCGTGGCGTAGCTGCGTCCTCGGTCTCGACGATGCCCAACACCCGCAGCCCCGCCTGCTCCGGCAGCTCGACCCAGGCGACCGAGTACGGCGCCCGGTCCGCATAGGCCGGGGAGGTGACGTGGTGGATTGTCACGAACGTGTCGACGCGTCCCTGCCCGGACACCGGCTCGAACCGAAGATCGAAGGACAGGCAGGTGCCGCAGATCGCGCTCGGGAAGTGCTGGAAGCGGTGGCACTGGGAGCAGCGCTGGAGCACGAGCGAGCCGTTGCGCAACGCCTCCCAGTACGGCGCGCTGACCCGGTCCGCCGACGGCTCGGGAGGCGCAGGCGAGGCCGCGGACATATCGCTCATCGGGGCAGCGCCAAGATGCGCTCGGCGATCATGTTGCGCTGGACCTGCGCGGCACCGCCGTAGATGGTCTCCGCGCGTGTCTCGAGCCAGAGCCGATACCAGTAGTCGGTGTCCACCCCGAGGACCGAGGAGACCTCGAAGCCGAACTCGACCAGTCGCTGGTGCGTCTGTCCCGTCCACAGGTGGGCGACCGGGGCGATCGAACCGGCTGATCGACCGCTCGCTACCAAGGAGACCGCCCGATAGGAGAGGTTGCGCACCGAATGGACGTCCGCGGACAGATCGCCGAGGCGCTGCACCCAGCTGGGCCGGCTCGCGCCGCCGTGCTCGGCCAGCAGGCTCCCGATCCGCCTCAGCTGGCGGTGGAAGACGACGTACTTGCCGCGCAGCGCGTAGCTGCGCTCGGAGGTCAGGGTCGTCATCGCGACCTTCCATCCCCCGCCGGGCTCCCCGAGCAGATTCTCCCGGGGGACCAGGGCGCCGTCGAGGTGCACCTCGTTGAACTCGTGCTCACCCGCGAGGTCACGGATCGGCGAGACCGTGACGCCGGGCTGGTGCATGTCCAGCAACAGCATCGACAGGTTGTGGTGGCGGGGAGCGTCGGGCTCGGTCCTCACCAGGAGCAGACAGAGATCGGCGACGTGCGCCTGGGTCGTCCAGATCTTGGTGCCGTTCACGCGGTAGCCGTCACCGTCGCGGACGGCCAGCGTACGGACCGCGGCGAGGTCGGAGCCGGCGTCCGGCTCGCTGAATCCCTGGCACCATAGCTGCTCGACGCCCAAGACGGGCGGCAGGAACCGCTGCTGCTGCTCGCGGGTCCCGTGCGCCATCATCGCGGGTCCCATCATGTTCAGCCCCAGGCGGGAGGGCGATCTGGACAGGTCGATCCCCAGCCGCGCCGCCTCCTCGTCGAACACGGACGCCTCGACCGCCGACAATCCCGCTCCCCCGTGCACGCGCGGCCAGGTCAGTCCCAGGTAGCCCCCGCCCGCGAGCACCCGGTCCAGGTCGGCTCGCTCGGCGATGCTCATCCCACTGCGCAGCGATGCCGGCACGTGGGTGGACAGCCAGTCGCGTACTTTCGCCCGCAGGCCCGCCTCGGCTTCGGTGTCGTGGAGGTCCATCACTCTCCCATCGTCGGTACGGTGGCCATCGTCGCCAGACCGCTGCGCTGGGCGACGACCGTCGGATCCTGGGTCGTCGCGCGGATGTCGAGTCCGGCCTTGAGCAGCAGGTGCAGATCGCTCTCCCAGGTGAAGCCCATCGCTCCCTGGAGTTGCGACGAGGTCTGCGCGGCGAAGGTCAGGGCGCGTCGGGAGAGCAACTCGGCGTGGTCTGCGGCCGCGTCGTCGCCGTCGGCCGCGGCGAACAGGACCGACAGCCAGGCGACCTCTGCTCCGGCATGGGCGTCGGCCAGCAGATGCTTGACCGCTTGGAACCGACCTAGCGGCTGGCCGAACTGCTCGCGCGATGTCACATGCGACACGGTCCGCGCCACCAGCTCATCGGCCAGGCCGGCCGCGGCGCCCGCAGCGAGGACGCGGGCTCCGCGGGTGATGGCCTGTGCCTGCTCGGAGGTGAGCGCGAGGGGGAGCGTCGCGTCCGGGGCAGGGAGCTCGTCCAGGCGGGCCGCCCCCAGCGAGAGGCCGGCCACGGGAGACGAGAGCACGGTGCCGTGGTCGCACCGGTGCAGCGTGGGCGCGGCCCCGCTCGCCTGGACGAGGTACAGGTCATAGCCCGGCCCGAGACCGGCGAGGACCGACCGCTCCCCCATACCCGCGTGGAGCAGAGCACCGGGCCGTGACCCATGGTGGTCCAGCCACGCGGCACCGGCGTCCTCGTCCGCGGCCGACGACAGGAGCTTCGGGATCGTCCATGCGTTGCTCACGAACTGGCCCGAGCCGGCGACTCTGCCGGCCTCTCTGGCGATCGCGCTCAGCACCGGCATGCTCACCTCGCCCGACAGACAGGCATGCAGCCAGCCGGCGGACCCGAGGGCGACCCATCCGCGCCACTCCTCGGACTCGCGTACCCGGGAGAGCGGAACGTGCGCACCGATGGCCTCGCGCGCCAACTCCACAACATCCAGATCCTCACGGGACAGCAAGAACTCCACCGGACCGCCTCTCAGCTCGCATGTCGGCTCTGATCCGGACCGTCGATGCCGACGCCCCGTGAATCGTGATGGTGTGGCAGCCTATCCCATTCGTCGTATTTGACAAATGGCATTTGGTCATTAGTGTACGGCCAGAAGGGAGACGCCAATGGATTCCGCAGTCGACTTCCACGGCCGAAGGGTCATGGTCACGGGGGCGACCCGAGGCCTGGGGCGCCACATGGTCGAGGCGTTCGCTGCCCGCGGCGCGGAGGTCATCGTCGTCAGCCGCAAGCAAGAGGCCTGCGAGCAGGTGGCTCGCGAGCTCCAGGAGACCCATGGGGGCATAGCGCACGCGCACAGCTGTCATATGGGCTCCTGGGAAGCCGTCACCGACCTCGCGACGGACGTCCACTCCTCCCTCGGCCCGCTCGACGTGCTCGTCAACAACGCAGGCATCTCGCCCACCTATGACTCCCTGACGTCGATCAGCGAAGAACTGTGGGACAAGACGCTCGACGTCAACCTCAAAGGCCCCTTCCGACTGAGCGCACTCGTGGGCGCCGAGATGGTGAGCGCCCGGGGCGGAACCATCATCAACATCTCCAGTGTGGCCTCGATCCGGCCCGCGGCGGACTGGCTGCCGTATTCGACCGCCAAGGCCGGGCTCAATGCGATGACCGAAGGGCTCGCGCGCGGGCTTGGCCCGACGGTGCGGGTGAACGGCGTCATCTGCGGGGCGTTCCTGACCGACATCGCCCAAGGGTGGGACGAGTCGGGCACGCAGGCTCGGATGAAGGCGACCACCGCGCTCGAACGAGCCGCCGACCCCAGCGAGATCGTCGGCACAGTTCTCTATCTGTCCAGCGACCTCTCGTCCTATACGACAGGGGCGATGATCCGGGTCGACGGCGGTCGCATATGACTGTCGGTGCCCGGGAGAGGCCTGATCCGATGCGACGTGATGTCGTCGTCTGCGAACCGCTGCGCACGCCCGTGGGCGGCTACGGCGGCGCTTTCCGGAACGTCCCGGCCCACACCCTTGCCGCCACCGTCATCGCCGCGCTCCTCGAGCGCACCGGGATCCCCGGCGAGCGTGTCGACGACGTGGTGTTGGGCAACTGCTATCCGTCGATGGATGCACCAGCGGTCGGCCGGGTCGCCGCTCTGGACGCCGGCCTGCCCACGACGGTCACTGGCATCCAGATCGACCGCCGCTGCGGTTCGGGTCTCCAGGCGGTCCTGTACGCAGCGCAGCAGGTGCGCGCCGGAGACAGCGACCTGATTCTCGCCGGCGGCGCGGAGTCGATGAGCCGTGCCCCCTTCTACTCCAACGATCTGCGCTGGGGAGCCGGGCACTCGGGTGCCATGAGCTATCACGACGCCCTCGCCCGCGGTCGCGTGACCGCGGGAGGACGTCATCACCCGGTTCCGGGCGGCATGATCGAGACCGCCGAGAATCTGCGTCGCAGGTACACGATCCCGCGCAAGGAGCAAGACGAGTTCGCCGTCCGCAGCCACGAGTCGGCTTCGGTCGCCGAGGCAGCCGGGATCTTCGCGGAGGAGATCGTCCCGGTGGAGGTGAAGGACCGCAAGACCACCTCGGTGATCGAGCGTGACGAGCACATCCGACCCGACGCTTCCCTCGACGCCCTGGGACGGCTGCGTCCTCTGCGCGCAGACCAGGACCCGGATGCGACGGTGACGGCTGGCAACGCATCGGGCCAGAACGACGGCGCGGCGATCTGCGTGGTCACCACCGCGGAGGTCGCCGCCGAGCTCGGGCTGACCCCGCTCGTCCGCCTGGTCTCCTGGGGACTCGCCGGCGTGGGGCCGGCCGAGATGGGGATCGGCCCCGTCCCTGCGGTGGCGAAGGCCCTGCGCGCCGCGGATCTCTCCCTCAGCGACATGGATCTGATCGAGCTCAACGAGGCCTTCGCCGCGCAGGTGCTCGCCTGCACCCGTGAGTGGGGTTTCGGTCCCCGCGAGTTCGATCGGCTCAACGTGCACGGCTCCGGAATCTCCCTGGGCCATCCGGTCGGCGCAACGGGGGTGCGGATCCTGGCCACCATGGCCCGAGAGCTCGTGCGACGCGACGCCCGCTATGCCGTGGAGACGATGTGCATCGGCGGCGGGCAGGGGCTCGCGGCGGTATTCGAGAACGCCAACCACGGTCGCGTGTGACCACCCGACCCTGAGCAACCCAGGAGATGAGATTGACCACCCCCGAGAAGCAGATCGCTGTGGTGACCGGTGCCGGACGCGGAATCGGCCGCAGCACCGCCGAGCGGCTGGCACACGACGGCATGGACGTCGCTGTTCTCGACCTCGACCTCGTCGCCGCTGAGGAGACGGCCGATCTCGTTCGCGCCGCAGGGCGAGCCGCGCGGGCGTACGCCGTCGACGTAGCCGACCGCACCCAGGTCGGCGCCGCGTTCGCGTCGATCACCGAAGATCTCGGAACCCCGACCGCGCTGGTCAACAACGCCGGCGTCACGCGGGACAACCTGCTCTTCAAGATGTCCGACGACGACTGGCGAACGGTCATCCGCGTCCATCTGGAAGGACACTTCGTGGTCAGCCAGTGCGCCCAGGCGGTGATGGTCGAGGCCGGCTACGGCAGGATCGTCAACATCTCGAGCGTATCGGCCCTCGGCAACCGCGGACAGGCCAACTACGCCACCGCCAAGGCCGGCATTCAGGGCTTCACCAAGACGCTCGCCCTCGAGCTCGGTCGCTACGGGATCACCGCCAACTGCGTGGCTCCGGGCTTCGTGGTCAGTGACATGACGCGCGCCACGGCGGAGCGGATCGGCCAGGACTGGGAGTCCTACCTGAGCGACCGTGTGAGCGCGATCCCGGTGGGCCGTGCGGGCCATCCCGAGGATATCGCCCACACCGTGTCCTTCTTCTGTCAGCCGGCGAGCGGCTACGTGACCGGGCAGGTCCTCTACGTCGCCGGTGGGCCGAAGGCCTGAGACACCCCCTACCAGCGGCGGCCCGCGGCCGATCGGGGGCCGCCGCTCCTCCACGATCCGCAGACCACGAGAGTCGGCGATCTCACAGAGCGCTGCCCTCGACGCGCCAGACGCGCCGGGGGCCGGGCACCTCCTCGCGGCTGACCGGATCGATCACCGTGCCGCGCTCCTCGACCTCGAGCAGCGTGACGGTCGGCTCGGTGCCGTGCGCTCCCATCATCTCCGTGCTGGTGCTCCACAGATCGATCGCCATCTGCTTGTAGCTGTCGAGCTCTTCGTCTGGCGCATCGTCGGGGATCTTCATCTCATACACCCAGTTGACCACGCTTCCTCCTCTTCCTTCCTTGCGGGACGCTGATGTGGCGACTCAGACGACCGCTGCCTGCTTCAAACGCGGCAGGACGGCCTCGACGACCGCTGTTGCGGATTCTGCCCCGACGCTCGCCTGGTCGTTGCGCGGGACGATGAGCAGGAGCTCATCGAGCCCCAACGAGACCAGTTCACGCAGCCGATCGACACAGTGATCCACTTCGCCGACGACGGCGAACGCGTCGATGAACTCATCGTTCAGCGCCCGGACCTGACTCGACGTCTCACCGTGTGCGCGCATGTTGTAGGTCTGAGCTACCGATTCGTAGACAGACCGGTCAGCAGTCGAGACCGGCCCGGATACGCGCCCATGAAGAGAAGAGAACCGCGCCGCGGACGCGACGATATTGGCGACCAGGCGGCGAGCCGCCTCCCGGTCGTCGGACACGGCGATGCTCATCAGCGCCCCGAAACGGACCGCCGAGGAGTCACGGCCGTACTCCTCAGCGGCCCGTCGCACCACGTCCATCCCCCAAGCGATGCGCTCGGCGCTGGCTCCCAGTCCGAAGAGGGCCACGTCGGCGTGCCGACCGGCGACTTCCATGGTCTTGGGACCGGAGGCATAGATCGTGATCGGCGTGCTGCTCTGCTGCTCCAGGAAGTGGAGCTTCGTGCCGTCGGGTGCGTCCGACAGCGGCAGACTGGCGGCCGCCGCCGAGGGGCGCCACGTATCGCATGCGTCGAACGGGACGGTCTCACCGTGCAGGAGTCGACGGACCACCGAGACGTACTTCTCGAAGTGCGCGACGCTGACCGGTGCCGAGCCGACGTGGGCTAGCGCGGAGTCACCTCGGGCGATACCCAGCGAGGCGCGCCCGCCTGAGATGCGGTCGACCGCGGCGACCGCCGACGCCGTGACGGCGGGGTGCCGAGTGCCGGCGTTGGTCGACGCATGCCCCAGTTGGAGCGATGAGGTCGCCTCCGCGGCGATCGTCATGGAGACGTAGGTGTCGCCCCACAGGGACTGGTTGTCGGGAAACATCACCCCGTCCCACCCCTGGGCCTCCGCGGACTGGGCGAAATCCCAGATCGCGTCACGGTCGACCATCGGCGCCGGCGCCAATGTCCATGTGCGAACCATGTGTCCTCCCTTCGATCCCATCACGCACGGCACGTGCGCTGTGTCATGCGTCTCATTGTCCGCATCGGAAGTCACACATTAGCAATCTTTGACTTTTCATACGACCCAAGGCCTTGCGATTGACCTCTCGGACCCACCAGGAGTAGCGTTTCCGACGTATTTGATCAGAAATCTTTAGTCCTAGCACGCCTGGAGGAAGAGCCATGACCGACCGGACCGCGACCGTCGTCAAAGTGGACCAGTACACGTGCGAGGGCACCGGCTTCTGCGTTCGTTCCATGGCCTCGGTCTTCTCCTTCGATGACGACGGGGTGGCCGTGGCCGACCAAGAGGCAGCGGCGCTCGCCGACCACGACGAACTTGTCGAGGTCGAAAGCATGTGTCCCACAACAGCCATCGAGGTCGTCGGCTGAACAGGGCACAATCTCGTGAGCAGGCCGATCGAGGCTTCTCCCGCTCCCGATGGCCCTGGGTCGACCGGTCCCCGGCCACGGAGGCGGCGACCTCGGCGCCTCATCCGCTCGGCCCGAAGCCGTTCGGCCTGCCTGAATTCGGCCTCAGCCCGCGCTGAGGACCGTGACGGCACAGTTCCCCGCGGCGCCGAGCACGTGCGCCAGGCCGTTTCGCGCCCTCCGAACCTGCCGCGGTCCGCACTCGCCCCGCAGTTGGCGCACGATCTCGACGACCTGACCCAGGTGGGAGGCGCCGACCGGCTCGCCCTTGCTGATCAGGCCGCCGCTCACGTTGACCGGCTTCGGCCCGGCGAGGTCGGTGTAGCCCTCCTCGACGAGCCGAGCTCCCTCCCCCGAGCGCACAGACCGAGGTGCTCGTACACCTCGAGCTCGGAGAAGACGTCGGTGTCTTGGACCTCGAACACGTCGACGTCATCGAGGGTCAAGGCGGCCTGCTCGAGCGCTCGGCGTCCTGCCCGCGTTGTGGGAGGCACGGCCTCAGCCGTGGCGGCGCTGAGGGAGTGCATCGGCGCCCTCCAGTCGGCGGCGTACTCGGCGAGCACCTGGGTACAGGCCGCCACTCGCACCGGCGGGCGATCGGCGGTGATCGGACCGGGCTCGCGGCTCAGGATGACGGCAGCTGCACCCTCATTGGGAGCGCAGATCTCCAGTAGTCGAATCGGGTCACAGACCAGCGGCGACGCGAGTACCTCCTGCAGCGTGAACACCTTGCGATACATGGCGTTCTCGTTGTGCTCGCTGTTGCGGTGGTTCTTCACGGCCACCTTCGCCAACTGCTCCTCGGTCAGCCCCGAGGTATCGATCTCACGGGCGGCGCGCATCGCCCAGTAACTGGGGTTGACCGCGAGGCCCAGCTCGATCTGCCACTCGTCGAAGATCATGGAAGGGTCCATGAAGCCTCGGGGCATCTTCTCGACGCCCAGCACCGCCACGCAGTCGTACTCGCCTGACCGAATGCCGAGCATCGCCTGCTTCATGGCGACGCCTCCGCTGGCACACGCCGCCTCGACATCCGAGATCGCGATGCCGGTCGCGCCGAGGGGCTTGAGCGTCCTCGCGCCCGAGGTCGCCGGCAGGTACATGCTCGCGAAGTACGCCGCGTCCACCGCTCCCCAGCCGATGTCGGCATCCGCGAGCGCCGCCTGCATGGCCGCCTGGCCGAGCTGGACGGGCGTGACACCGTCGAAGCGCCCGAACGGGTGGATGCCCACACCGGCGACGAAAACGTCCTGCGTCACGACAGCACCTCCTCGAAGGCGAAGCCGACGACGAGTTCGTCGTGTTCGTGGTAGAGCTCCCTGACGGCCAGACGGACCGGCAGTCCGACGGTGACCCGTTCCGGATCCACGTCGATATGAGTGAGGATGCGGAGCCCGATGCCGTCGAGCTCGACCAGGCCCACGGCGTACGGCACGGTGGGGGTCGTCGCACGGCGCCGACCGGGCGGCGGGTTGCGCTGCACGGTGTAGGCCCACACGGCACCCGAGGCGGGGAGCAGGACCGGATCGAGATCCGGGCCGGCGCACCGCGGGCACGCCGGATCGGCGCGGCCGAAGAGCTGCTCGTGACACGAGCGACAGCGCGTGCCCACAAGAGACCAGCCACGGTCGAGATCCTCGACGAAGAAGTCGCGGGCGATCGAGCGTGTGGCCATGGGCCCCTCTCATGGGTGCGGAGAGCATTGCGATGGATACAGCGCGACCTTAACATGGTCTTTGATCAATGACATGAGACGCGATATCTGAGATCGTGCCCGAAGCGGCGAAGGGATGGACGGATGAAGGTGCGAGGAGCGGTCCTGCGATCGGCCCCCAGCGAGTTCGAGGTCGTCGAGCTGGACCTCGACGGCCCGCGGCAGGGCGAGATCACGGTCAAGATGGCGGCCTCGGGACTGTGCCACTCCGACTACAGCATCGCCAGCGGCGTGCACCACGTGCAGCATCTGCCCATGGTCATGGGCCACGAAGGTGCCGGCGTGGTCGCCGAGGTCGGTCCCCACACTCCCGGCTGGGCGGTCGGCGACCACGTGGTCCTCTCCGCCCTTCCCTCCTGCGGGCGCTGCCGCATGTGCTCGCGCGGGCGGGGCAATCTGTGCGACCTCAACGCGAGCCTGCTGTACGGCTCCCGCTTCGACGATCCGGCCAGCTACCGTATGCGCCTCGACGGCCACGACGTTGGTCAGTGGTGTGGCATCTCGACATTCTCCGAGTACACGACTGTCGGCACATCCTCGGCGGTGAGGATCGACCCGTCGATCCCGCTCGACAAGGCCTGCCTGGTCGGCTGCGGCGTGAACACCGGGTGGGGATCCACCGCCAACTTCGGTGAGGTCGGACCGGGAGACACGGTGATCGTCATGGGCATCGGCGGGATCGGTGCGTTCGCCCTGCAGGGGGCTCGCCACCGCGGCGCGACCCATGTCATCGCCGTCGACCCGGTGGATTTCAAACGTCAGATGGCTCCCCGGTTCGGCGCCACCCATGTGGCCGCCACCATCCAAGAGGCGGACGACATCGCGCGCAGCCTGACCCGCGGTCAGGGCGCGGACGTCGCCTGCATCACCGTCGGTCTCCTCGAGCCTGAGCACATCCAGCAGGCGTACGCCGCGGTAGGCAAGGGAGGCACGGTGGTCGTGACGGCGTTGGGCGACACCCAGCATGTGGGGATGCCTGTGCCCGTCTACGAGATGACGGTCTTCCAGAAGCGGATCCAGGGATCGATGTTCGGCGGCGTCTCCCCGATGTGGGACATCACCAAGATGCTCGACATGTATGCCGGCGGGCAACTCGAACTCGACCAGGTCGTGACCTCGACGTACAAGCTCGACGATCTGAACCTGGGCTATCGGGACATGCTGGAGGGACGCAACATCCGCGGCGTCGTCCTCTTCGATTGATCCTCACGCGTCGGAGGAGCTGCGGCAGCGGCTCACGGCTCCTCCGACGCACTCTCTTCGGCGTCCCGGCGATCAGGTGCCGGAGAAATGCGGGCGCCGCTTGTCCGCGAACGCCGCCCGTCCCTCCTCGTAGTCGTCGGTCGCGCCGTGCCGCTGCTGCAGGTCGGCCTCGAGTTCCAGATGGCGACTCAGGTCGTGCTGGACACTGGCCGAGAGCATGGACTTCACGTAGGCCATGCGGCGCGGATCCTCGGCAGCCAGCCGTCGAGCCAGGCCGAGCGCCGCGGACTGCAGCTGGCCGGGAGGATGCACCGCGTTGACCAGGCCCCACGCCTTCGCCTTGTCCGCCGGCAGCCTGCGTCCAAGCATGCACAGCTCCTCCGAGCGCGTCAGACCCAGCCTCTCGCTGAGAAACGCGGTCGAGCCGCCGTCGGGCATCACCGCGATCCCGACGAACGCAAGCAGCAGATAGGAGGACTCCGCGGCGAGCAGGAGGTCGCACGCGAGCGCCAGCGAGACTCCCAGGCCGGCGCTCGCACCCTGCACGGCAGCGACGAACGGCTTGTCCGAGTGTCGGATCGCCAGCACGATGGGGTTGTAGATCTCCCGCAGCCGCCTGGACAGGTCCGGAACACCCTCAGCCGTGAGCTCCCGGGGTCCTTCACGTCGGCACCAGCGCAGAACGCCCGACCGGCGCCGGTGATCAGAACCGACCTCACATCAGGATCCGCGGCTGCGGCCCTGACCGCATCCAGCAGTTCTGCACCCATCGCCGGCGTCCAGGCGTTGAGGGCCTCAGGGCGGTTCAGCTGGATGTGCGCGACACCCTCGGTGACGTCGTACAGGACGTCCTGGTAGCGGGAGACTCCGGTCACGGCGCGTGGAGTCCCGAGGAAGGCTGACCGGCGAGTTGCGCGGCGTACAGCTCCCGTGCCCGCTCACGCCGGGTGGGGATGTGCTCGCGCGGCCAGAGATCCTGGTTGGTCTCGTAGCGCCGCAGCATGTGCCGCGCGACGGTCAGTCGGTGGACCTCGTCGGGGCCGTCGTAGATCCGGGCCGCGCGGGCGCGTCGGTACATCATCGCCAACGGCATGTCGTCGGAGTAGCCAAGCGAGCCGTGAACCTGGAGGGACCGGTCGATCACATCGTGGAGGACCCTAGCCCCGAAGAACTTGATCATCGAGATATCCGCCTTGGCGGCCTTGGCGCCGACACGGTCGATCTCCCACGCGGCATGCAGTGTCATCAGACGAGCCGCCTGCATCTCGGCGGCAGAGTCGGCGATCCAGTTCTGCACGGTCTGCTTCTCAGCCAGGGGCCCGCCGAAAGTCTCCCGCTGCAGGGCGCGCTCGCAGAGCATGTCGAAGGCTCGCCGTGCCTGGCCGAGCCAACGCATGCAGTGGTGGATGCGACCCGGCCCCAGCCGAGCCTGGGCGAGCGCGAAGCCCTGGCCACGCTCGCCCAGCAGGTTCGTCACCGGCACTCGGCAATCCTCGTAGAAGACCTCGGACTCGCCGAACTCCAGCGGGTGGTCAGGGATGTCGTGCAGGTTAGGGATGTTGCGGGCGGGGCGGAACCCAGGAGTGCCCTTGGGGACGATGATCATGGACGCCCGCTCGTGAGGTGGAGCATCGGGGTCGGTGACGGCCATCACGATGCAGAAGTCGGCGACGTACCCGTGCCCGGTGTACCACTTGTGCCCGTTGATGACCCACTCGTCGGCGTCCAGCTCGGCGCGCGTGACGAGGCGGGTCGGGTCCGACCCGGCCTGCGGCTCAGTCATCGAGAACCCCGAGTAGAGCTCACCGCGCAACGAGGGGTAGAGCCACTCCTCCTTCTGCGCCTCGGTGCCCGCGAGGGCGATCAGCTCCATGTTCCCCGACTCCGGCGCCTGGTTGCCGAAGACGAGAGGGCCCCAATGGCTGGCCCCCAGGATCTCGTGCATCAGGGCCAGCCGCAGCTGCCCGAAGCCCTGTCCGCCGAGGGACGGCGGTAGGTGCGCTGCCCACAGGCCGCGTTCCTTCACGCGCTCCTGGAGCTGCGCGATGATGGCCAGCGTGACCTCTCGGCTGGCGTCCAGCACCTCCAGCGGGAAGATCTCCTCACGCATGAACTCCCGCATCCACGCGAGTTGCTCTTCCCACTCCGGCTCGATGTCGAAGTCCATTGCCGTCCAATCACTCGTTTCACGGGCCGACCGGCCGGCCGACACTCAGTGGTGCGCAGAGTTCTCATCGCACCAGATCGAAGGCGGCTCGCTGGAGCCCCTCGATGGTCTCGGGTAGCAGGTCGTAGATGGGGTCCGGTCGCTTGCCGGATCGGTGGAGGCCGAGGTTGTAGGCCTGGATGGAGGCGTATTTGAAGTAGCTCAGAGCCACGAACCACCCGGTCACGGCGGAATCCGCGCCGTACCACTCCATCAGCTGTTCGGGGCGGGCCTCCACAGCGCCGCTGGGGTTCGGGTCGCGGGGAAACTCCACGCGTTTGGCGACGGTGCACAAGGATCCCAGATCGATGAGAGGTTGTCCGATGCTCGCGATCTCCCAGTCGATCACGGCGGCCACCGCCCCGCCGCGGTAGAGGATGTTGCCGTAGGTGAAGTCACCGTGCACCAGCGTCGGCGGCTCCTCGGGAGGGCAGGTGTCACGCAGCCGCTGCGCGAGCCGGGCGCCGAAGACGTCGAGCTCGGCTGGCGCCCGCGACATCAGCCTGCTCCACCGATCGATCTCGGCCGGAAGGTCGGCGGGCGGTTCGCCAGCCAGGCCCGTACGCTCGACCGGCACGGCGTGCATCCGCCGGAGAACCTCGACCGTGGCCTTGGCCAGGGTGTCACTGTCAGTATCCGCGACGGCGATCTCCGCGCGGACCCCGTCGACGGCCTCCACAAGCAGAAACGGCGTGCCGTCGAGAACATCCGGATCGGTGCCGCAGGCATGCACGCGTGGCACGGGCACCCCCTCACCGCGCAGTGCGGCCATGATGCGTCCCTGGCGCACGACATCGGCCGGTCCCAGATGGCGGGCCTTGGGCGGCGGCAGCCTGAGCACGTAGCGCGCGTCCGGAGCGCCGTCGGCATCGATGAAGTAGGTCAGGCCCGAGTGTCCTTCCGGAATGACGCTCATACCGCGGAAGTGCAGATCCGGCAGGTTCCAGGCACGACGGCAGTGACGCTCCAACTGCTCGAGGATGCGCTCGCTCACGTGCTCATCCTGCTTCGTCACGACGCTCACCGTCCGGTGAACCTGACGGCGCTGCGGTCCTGGAAGGCCTCGCGCCCCAGGCGGTAGTCCTCCGATCGCCCTGTCTCGCGCTGGAGACGCGCCTCCAGCGCGAGATGGGAGGCGAAGTCGGGCGTCGAGGCGGCCAACAGCGCCTGCTTGATGCTCGCGAGCGCCACCGTCGGCCCCTCCGCAAGAGTGGTCGCCAGCGTCGTGACCACGTGATCGAGCTCATCGTCCGGGACGACCTTGTTGACCAGTCCCCAGTCGAGCGCGGTGGCGGAGTCGAGGCGTTCGCCCAGCATGAGCAGCTCCGAGGCCCGAGTCAGGCCGACGCGGTCGGTGACCTGGGCGGCCAGACCTCCGTCGAGGCCGAGGCCGATGCGTACGAAGGGCACCATGAGATAGCTGGTGTCGGACATGACGATCAGGTCGCAGGCGAGCGCGATAGCGAGCCCGATGCCGACGCACGGCCCTCGGAGCCCCGCCACGATCGGCTTGCCGGCCTCGCGCAGGGTCAGGATGAGCGGATGAAAGATCTCATCGAGATGGCGCGAGGCGTCCACCACTCCGTCGGGTCCGGTGGTAGCCGGCCCAGAGATATCCGCTCCGCTGCAGAATCCACGCCCCCTTCCGGTGAGCAGGATCCCCCGCACTGTCGGGTCGGCCGCGCCCGACTCGACGATCGCGCGCAGCTGCCGCCCCATCGCGGGCGACAACGCGTTGAGCTTCTCGGGTCGAGCGAGCTCGATATGAAGCAGTGGCCCCAGCTGACGGGCGAGAACCATCTCGACGGTCGCCCCCGGGCTCGACTCGTCGTGGAGCAAGGTCGCCACACGAGGTGTCGCGGCGTCAGCGGCCGGCGCAGGCGGCGTTGCGCCGTTTGGGCTCGGCTCGGAAAGCTCCCCGCCGGTAGCGACCATGCGCCGACTCCTTTCGCCTCGCTCAGTTTCATGATCTAGCATCACTCATCTTACGTCTTTGATCACAGTTGTCCAGATGTGACACTTGATCATTGATCCGACCAGTCGGCCCGCGCCGGGATCCGGCATCGGCGACGAGATGGGGAGGCATGCACGTGTCCAAGCAGGTCAAGCGGTTGGATCGGGTGATCATCCGGTTCGCGGGTGACTCCGGTGATGGCATGCAGCTGACCGGTGACCGGTTCACGCAGGAGTCGGCGGTGTTCGGCAATGACTTGGTCACGTTGCCGAACTTCCCTGCCGAGATCCGCGCCCCGCAGGGCACGATCCCCGGGGTCAGCTCTTTTCAGATCCATTTCGCCGACCACGACATCCTCACCGCCGGGGACCGCCCGGATGTGCTGGTCGCGATGAACCCCGCCGCACTCAAGGCCAACATCGGTGATCTCCCGCGGGGGGCGACGATCATCGTGGACACCCACGACTTCACCCAACGCAACCTCGACAAGGCCGGCTACACGTCCAACCCGCTCGACAAGCTCGGTGAGGTCGATGATGTGTTGGCGGGGTTCGCGGTGCAGCCGGTGGACCTGACCGGGATCACCGTCGAGGCGGTCAAGGAGTTCGGGCTGTCGCGTAAGGACGCCGCACGGGCGAAGAACATGTTCGCGTTGGGGTTGTTGTCGTGGATGTACGGGCGCCCCACCGAACCCACGGTGGCGTTCTTGGAGCGCAAGTTCGCCAAGGCGCCCGCGATCTTGGGCGCGAACATCGCCGCATTCCGCGCGGGGTGGAACTACGGCGAGACCACCGAGACCTTCGTGGTCCAGTACGAGATCAAACCCGCCCGGATGAACTCCGGCACCTATAGGAACATCACCGGCAACCTCGCCCTGTCGTATGGGTTGGTTGCGGCCAGTGTTCGTGCCGGTGTACCGCTCTTCTTAGGCTCGTATCCGATCACCCCGGCCTCCGACATCCTCCACGAGCTCTCCAAGCACAAGGGGTTCGGGGTGACCACCTTGCAGGCCGAGGACGAGATCGCCGGGATCGGCGCCGCGATCGGCGCCTCCTTCGCCGGCCAGCTCGGCGTCACCACCACCTCGGGGCCCGGGATCGCGCTCAAGTCCGAGGCCATCGGACTCGCGGTCATGACCGAACTCCCGTTGGTGGTGGTCAACGTGCAGCGCGGCGGCCCCAGTACGGGCCTGCCGACCAAGACCGAGCAGGCCGACCTCCTCCAAGCCATGTACGGCCGCAACGGCGAAGCCCCCGTCCCCATCATCGCCCCGCAGTCACCCGGGGACTGCTTCGCCGCCGCCCTCGAAGCCGCCCGGATCGCGATCACCTACCGCACCCCCGTGTTCCTGCTCTCCGACGGGTATCTGGCCAACGGCTCCGAACCCTGGGCCATCCCCGACGTCACCACAGAATCAGACCAACTGCCGGTGATCGAGCCCGGCTTCGCCACCGGGCCTAACAAGGATGGGGAGTTCTTGCCCTATCTGCGTGACGAGGCCACCCTCGCCCGCCCGTGGGCGCCGCCGGGTGTGGCCGGCCTGGAGCACCGCATCGGCGGACTGGAGAAGGCCGATGTCACCGGCAACATCTCCTACGACCCGGTCAACCACGACCACATGGTCCGCCTGCGCGCCGCCAAGGTGCAGCGCATCGCCGACACCCTCCCCCACTCGTGGTCGACGACCCCTCCGGCCCCCAGGACAAGGCAAGGCGAAGGTGCTGGTCATCGGGTGGGGCTCCACCTACGGACCCATCGGCGCCGCCTGCCGCCGCGTGCGCCGCGCCGGCAACCACGTGGCGCAGGTCCACCTGCGCCACCTCAACCCCCTCCCCAACGACCTCGCAGACATCCTGCGCTCCTACGACAAGGTCCTCGTGCCCGAGATGAACCTCGGCCAACTCTCCAAGATGCTGCGCGCGGAGTTCTTGGTCGATGCCCAGGGCTACAACCACGTCAACGGGCTCCCCCTCAAGGCCGCCGAGCTCGCCGAGGCCATCGGCACGCTGGTGGGCGAGGCCGAAGGACGCGAGGTCGACCTCGGCGAACACGGAGTCATCGACGAACAAGGGCACCGTCTCAACCCACCCGCCGACCACGAGACCAGCCCAGAGGAGGCACCGGTCCGATGACGACCAACAACCTGGCAGACCTGCCCATGCCCGCACATCACACGGCGGGCACCGCTCTGGTGCCCCGGCTGGCCGAGGGCCAGACCCAGACCGGCAAGGACTTCTCCAGCGACCAAGAAGTCCGCTGGTGCCCCGGCTGCGGCGACTACGCCGTCCTCAAAGCCGTCCAGTCCTTCCTCCCCGACCTCGGACTAGCTCGGGAGAACATCGTCTTCGTCTCCGGGATCGGCTGCTCCTCGAGGTTCCCCTACTACCTCGACACCTACGGCATGCACTCCATCCACGGCCGCGCCCCCTCCATCGCCACCGGCATCGCAGTAGCCCGCGAAGACCTCTCCGTATGGGTCGTCACCGGCGACGGCGACGCCCTGTCCATCGGCGGCAACCACCTCATCCACGCCCTACGCCGCAACGTCAACATCACCATCCTGCTGTTCAACAACCGCATCTACGGCCTCACCAAAGGCCAATACTCACCCACCTCCGAAGTCGGGAAGATCACCAAATCCACCCCCACCGGATCCCTCGACCACCCCTTCAACCCCGTCTCCCTCGCCCTCGGCGCCGAAGCCACCTTCGTCGCCCGCACCATCGACTCCGACCGCAAACACCTCACCAACGTCCTCGCCGCAGCCGCCGCCCACCGCGGCACCAGCCTGGTCGAGATCTACCAGAACTGCCCCATCTTCAACGACGGCGCCTTCGACACCCTCAAGGGCATGGGCGAGCACAAAGACACCAAGGAACACGCGATCATCCCGCTGGTCCACGGCCAGCCCATCACCTTCGGCACCCGCGACAAGACCACCGGCCCACTCAACGGACTCGGCGACAAGGCCCTGGTCCGCAGCGCCGCGGGCGGAGTCGAGGTCGCCGACACCACATCCGTCCCGATCGAGCAGATCATCGTCCACGACGCACAGAACCCCGACCCGTCCACCGCGTTCGCGATCTCACGGCTCACCGACGCCGGCTACCTCAACCGCAGCCCCATCGGCATCTTCCGCCAGGTCCAGCGACCGACCTACGACGACCAGGCCCGCGCCCAGGTCGCCACCGCCAGCGAGACCGCCACCACCCACGGCAGCCCCGAGGAACGCCTCACCGCCCTCATCAACGCCGGCGACACCTGGACCATCGACTGACCGGACCGCCCGGAGAACGCGACGCGCCGCCGAGCACAGCTCGGCGGCGCGTCGCGTCGTACGACCCGCGGGTCAGCAGCCTCGGAATCTATCGAGGCTAGGCGTCAGACTTGGCCACAGAGGCCGCGAACTCGCCGAGTCGGTCGAAGACCACGGGGTAGACGACATACTCGTCGAACTGGGACAGCTGTGCCTGACCGTGCGAGACCGACTCGCCCTCGACGTCGGGGCGCACCCCCGCCTCGAAGAGCGCCCGGACGATGGCGACCACAGTGCCGTCGATGTCGCGATCCGAGGCCGTCGTTCCTTTGCGCCAGTCACCACCGGTGACGAGTCGCCGGCCGATGCACATATGGGCACCCCCGCCGAACGACATCCCCCACGGGTGCCCCTTGATGTTGCGCTCGATGCGATGCGGGTTCCAATCTCCAGCGTCGTCACCGAAGACCTTGGGATCCTTATTGGCGTCCACGTAGTCCAGCGCCACGAGCTCGCTCGGCGACAGCCTGGTGCCGCTGGGCAGTTCGACGTCGGTAACAGCTCGGCGCAGCATGGCGGGAAGGCCGTGGTGGCGCAGCGTCTCAGCGATCGCTCCACGCAGGAACGCGCTGTCGGTCGTCTTGTCCGCGTCCTCAGGATGGGCCGCGATCCAGTCGGAGATCGACTGGATGACGTGCGGCAGGAGACGCTGGGTCGTGCCGCTGGCGGTGTAAAGGAAGAGTGCGAACTCGACCAGGAGGTCCTCCTCCTTCGCCGCAGACCGCCCGTGCAGGAGATCCTCGTCGTCAAGCAGCCACAGCGTGATCAGATCACGATTGAGATCGGCCTTCTCGAGTCGACCCTCGTGAAACGCCTTGACCATCTCCGCCCGCCTCGCAACGGCAGGCTTGAGGAACCGCTCGGCGAGCTCTGCCTTTCCGGCAAGAGCCTCATCGACGAACGACTCGGGGTCCTCGAAGAACTCGAGGGAGACCCCTTTGGCGTACCTGCCGAGCACCGCCCTGAAGTCCTTGATCTGATCCTCCGTCTCGACATCGTCGACACCCGCAACCTTGGCGGACACGCGGTAAAGCATCGAGGGCACGAGCTGCGCCAGGTCCGCCGACGGCAGACTGGACACATCCTTGGCCTGCTCGTGCACCCGCAGCAGAGCCTCGACGATGACCGGCCGGGCGGCATGGTGATAGAGGTAGCTGAGAGACTCGTTGGAGAACAGAGGCGAATAGAGGCGGCGCCGGGCGAGATGCTCATGGCCGTTGAGGCTCAGCAGGGAGCCTTTGTTGAACGGACGGCCGATCACCGGCAGGTCGCCCTTGAGTTGGATGAAGTCCGGCGACTTGAGCACGAACGCGATGTCATCCCATCCACGAAGGACCGTGAGGCCTTTGAGGCTGGCGTAGTCGAAGTCCCGCTCGACCATGGGTTTGCCGGTACTGGATGTCGCCATGTGACCACCTTCAGACTGAGAATCGTAAGGAACACCAAACGAGTCCTTGGTTGAGGCCAAGGACTGAACATCTTTGATCTGACCCACGGAGTCGAGGCTCCGAGCTACCCCGCGGAGAGCGACTTGTGACGTTCGACGAACTCCGCCAGTGTCGTGAACTCAACGGGATAGCTGAGGTATTCGTCGAAATCGGACAGAACAGCCTCGGCATTGAAGTGGTGCTGGCCGCCGCCGGCAGCCGGACGGACCCCCGCTTCGAACAGTGCCCGCACGATGGCCACCACCGTGCCGTCGATGTCGCGGTCGGATGCCTGGCTGCCGCGGCGCCAGTCACCGCCGGTCACCAGACGGCGCCCGATGCACATATGCGCGCCGCCCCCGAATGCGAACGCCCACGGCGACACGCCACGTCCGAGGCGTTCGATCCGGTGGGGGTCGAAGTCGTCGGCGTCCTCCCCGAAGCGCTCAGCATCGCGGTTGGCGTCGGTATAGACCAAGCCCAGCCACTCACCCTTGGATACCTTCTCCCCACTCGGCAGCTCGAAGTCCTCGGTCGCCTCACGCAGGAGGGCGGGGACGAGGGCGTGGAAGCGCAGCGCCTCGCTGATGGCTCCGCGGAGGAAGTCGCTGTCGGTCGTCTTGTCGGCGTCCTCCGGGTGATCGGCGGTCCACTCCGCAACGTGGTTGATGATGTGGGGCAGGACCCGCACGGTGGTGCGGCTGCCCGCGTAGAGGAACTCGCCCATCTCGATGAACAGGGTGTCCTCATCGCGCTCAGCGAACTCGTCGTCGAGGAGCCATAGCGTCATCACGTCGCGGGTGAGCTCGGCGCGGTCGATGCGGCCCGCCCTGAAAGCCTCGACAAGGGCGCGGCGACGAGCTAGGGCCGGCCGCATGTAGTCCTCGATCAGCCTGCGCTTGGCCTCAGTTGCCTTCTTGATGGTCTCCTCGACGTCGGTGTAGAACTCGATGGAGATGCCGGGACCGTACTGCTCTAGCACGGAACTGAAGGTGTCCACGTCCTCATCGGTCTCACCGAGGTCGATCCCGGCGACGACGGCCGTGGTCCGGTAGAGCATGCGAGGGGCGAACTGCGCCATGTCAGCCACGATCGGGCCGCTTTCGTCACGATGAGTCTCGTAGAGCCGCGTGAGAGCCTGCGTCACGATAGGCCGGCTGCAGTGGTGATAGAGGTAGTGAAGGGCGTCGTTGCTGAACAGCGACGAGTAGAGGCGCCGTCGCTTCAGGTGCTCCTCGCCATGGGTGGTCACGATCGCACCCTTAACGAAGGGGATGCCCTCCGGAGGGATGTCGCCCTTCAACGGCCGCACGAGGGACGACTTGAGCACGAATGCGATGTCGTCATACCCGCGCAGCACGGTCACCCCTGCCAGGTTGGAGAACGAGTACTCGCGCTCGACCAGCTTCTTGACCGACATGGCCAACCCCTCTTTGATCAACGATATTTCGCCCAAAATAACTCGTCACGCCGGTATGGTCAACGTCAGGTTCGGGCAAGCATGTCGACCGGCAGTTGGGTCCAGACGTTGGGCCAGTTGAACCGCCGACCTGGTCACGAAGGTCGGCCACCTGGTGACGGCATGAGAGGTCGTCGGTGAGTACGACGGAATCCCGGGGGCGTCGGTCGCCGGCAGAGATGCTGTGCGGCCACGGACCATTCACTCGTGTCTGGGCTCGACAGCGGCCTATGACCCCAGCAAGACCAGAAGGCCAGACCCCATCAAAGGTCCGGCCTGTCCGGGGATCTCCGGAGAGTTCACTAGGGTGGAGCTGAGGGGATTCGAACCCCTGACCTTCTCATTGCGAACGAGACGCGCTACCAACTGCGCCACAGCCCCAAGCGAGGAGAAACGGTAGCACCCGGGCGGCGCGGGGCCCGAATCGGGATGGTCAGTTGCGGTCCTCGTCGGCGTGACCGGCGGGGCGGGGGTTGTCGTCCCCGTGGGGACCGCGGTCGACGTCCGAGCTGCCGCGGGGCTTGGGCGGGTCCTCGAAGGTGGTCGACTGGCCGCGGGCGGACTCGCCGTCGTACGGGCTCTCGTCGATCGCGCGCTCGGGATCGGGGTGCTGGGTGTCGGGTGAGACGGCGGTGGCGGAGTCGTCGTACTTCTTCTCCTGCTCGCGCGCCTGCTGGGCGGCCTGGCGGTCGGCGGCGGTGCCCTCGTGCTCGGTCATGGCCGGGCGTTACCCGCGGCTCGGCCGCGCATCCGGGACGGTCAGCTGCCGGTGGCGCGGCGCTGCTCGGCCTCGGCGGCGGCCGCGTCGGCCTGGGCGCGCTGGGCGTCGGCCTCGCGGGCGAGCTGGGAGTCGGCCTCGTTGCGGCCGGAGCTCCATACGCCGGTGGAGTCGAGGTCGATGGTGCGGACGGTGCGGCCCGCCGGCGCCTTGGCGACGTACGTCGGCAGGGGCACCGGGACCGGGGTCCAGCCCTCCTCGGGGGACTCGGCGGCCGGCTCGTCCAGCACCTCGGCTGTGACGGCAGGGATCTCGTCGGTGTCGTCGCGCAGAGGCTCGGCCGACGCCTCGGCGGAGGCGTCCTCGGTGGCGATGGCCTCGTCGGCGAGGGTGCGCCGACGCTTGCGGACCGGGCTGGAGCGGACGGAGCGGACGGAGCGCTCGCGCCGGACCATGAGTCGGCAGGCGACCAGCCACGCGGCCATCAGCCCGGCCGGGGCGGCGAGCCAGACCCAGTCGACGACCTTGCCGATGGCGAGGCCGGCGACGACGACGGTCGCGAGGAGCAGGATGGTGAAGACCCGGCGACGGCGGGCGGCGGCCCGGCGCGCGGACGGGCGGTCCAGCGGACGCTGCGCCGGACGGGACGCGCGCGGCGCAGGGGTGGGCGCCGCGGGCTCCGCATCGGGCTCCTGCTCCTCGACCGGCTTCCGCTCCGAGCGGTCCGAGCGGTCCGAGCGGTCCGTGCGCTCGGCGCGACCGGAGCGGCCGGTCTCGACCAGCTCGGCCTCGGTGGACGAGACAGCCTCGCGCCGCGCGAGCACCCGCAGCCGGTTGGAGAAGCCCTCGACCGAGCGGCTGGAGGCGTCCTCCTCGTGGTGGCGGAGCGCCTTCGGAACGAGGTAGACCGCCCACGCCACGAACAAGGCGACGAAGATCAGCGAGCTCAGGTCCACACCGAGAGGTTAGGAGCGGTACCGCAGCGCGGGGCGCATGTCCATCGGTGTGTCACAGATTGATTCGTGTGACGCATGTGATTTGCGGGATCCCCCGGTAGATCACCCTAGGAGTCACCCCGGGCAGATTCGTCGAGGCGGATGAGGACGCCGCGGGGGGCCTCCTCGCGGGTGACGGCGAAGATGCGGTGGTCGCGCCACTGGCCGTCGATGTGCAGGAAGTACGGCGCGTAGCCGATCTCGCGGATGCCGAGCTTCTCCACGACGCGCAGGGAGTTGGTGTTCTCGGGGCGGATGCAGATCTCGATCCGGTGCAGGCCGCCGAGGAAGAAGCAGTGGTCGATCACCATCGCCACCGCGCGCGGGATGACGCCGCGGCCGGCGAACTGCTGGTCGATCCAGTACCCCACCGACGCGAACTGCGCCGAGCCGCGCACGATGTTGTTGACGCTGACCTGGCCGGCGAAGACGCCGTCGACCTCCACCACGAACGGGTACGTCGTCCCGTGCCGGGCGGCCTTGCGCAGCCGCTTGACCAGCGTGCGGAAGGACGTCGGCCGGGCGTCGGAGCCGGGCGGGGCGGTGGCGTCCCAGGGGCCGAGCCAGAGCGCGTTGCGGCGACGCGCGGCGCGCCAGGCCCGGGCGTCGCTGCTCACGATCGGGCGGAGCCGGACGACGGGATCGGTGCCGGAGATCAGCTCGTTGGGCCAGGCGCGGCCGGGTACGCCGACGACCATGCGCTCCCGCGGAGCCCCCCGTGGTGCGTCGCCGGGCCGGGCGTCACTCAATGGTCGCTCCCGACGATCTGCTCGACGGCGTGCACCAGCACCGGCTCGAGGACGGCGAGCGCGTCCTTCACCCCGCCGCGCGAGCCCGGCAGGTTGACCACGAGCGCCTGCCCCGCCACGCCCGCGAGCCCGCGCGAGAGCACGGCGGTCGGCACGCCCTTCGCGACGCCCGCGGCCCGGATCGCCTCGGCCAGGCCCGGGACCTCGCGGTCGAGCAGGGGGCGGGTCACCTCGGGGGTGCGGTCGGTCGGGGTGAGGCCGGTGCCGCCGGTGGTGAGCACGACCCGCGCACCGTCGCGTACGGCGAGCGCGATCGCCGCACCCACCGGCTCGCCGTCCGGGCGCACCACGGGCTCTCCCACCGAGAAGCCCCACGAGCGCAGCGCCGACACGATCAGCGGGCCCGTGGTGTCGTCGTACACCCCCGCGGCGGCCCGGTTGGACGCCACCACGACCACCGCGGGCAGGGCCGGGCTCATCGCGCCCAGTCCCCCGACTTGCCGCCGGTCTTGGTCTCCACCCGGACGTCGGTGATGACCGCGCCCTTGTCGACTGCCTTGACCATGTCGACGACGGTGAGCGCGGCGACGGAGACGGCGGTGAGCGCCTCCATCTCGACGCCGGTGCGGTCGGTCGTCCTGACCGTGGCGGCGATCTCGACGGCGTCGTCGGCGACCGACAGGTCCACGGTGACGCCGGAGATCGACAGCGGATGGCACAGCGGCACGAGCGCGGGCGTCTGCTTGGCGCCCATGATCCCGGCGATCCGCGCGACCGCGAGCGCGTCGCCCTTCGGCACGCCCTCGCCGCGCAGCAGTCCCACGACCTCGGGCGACACGAGCACCCGTCCCGACGCCGTCGCGACCCGCCGGGTCACGTCCTTGGCCGACACGTCGACCATCCGCGCCGCGCCCGCGGCGTCGACGTGGGTCAGCCGGGCCTGCTCGTCAGCCATGACTCCTCCTCCTTCATACGGGGCTCCCCACAGGGCTGCCTACGGACGCCAGCACCTCGACGGGCGTGCCCGCGGGCACCAGCCTCCCGGTTGGCGGGACGACGAGCAACGCGTCCGCCGCGGCGAGCAGCCGCTGCGAGTGACCGGCGTGCCCGGGCAGGGGACGGATCCGGCCGTCGTCGTCGAGCACGCCGGGCAGCAGCACCGTCCGGTCGCCGGCGGGGACCGGCGCGGCCAGGGGCGCGGTGACCGGCCGCCACGGGGAGCCGGCGAGCGCGTGCAGCAGCGGGACGACGTACAGCAGGAAGCCGGCGTACGCCGCGATCGGGGTGCCCGGCAGCGTCACGACCGGGACCCGCCGGCCGTCGGCGGCAGCGAGCGCGCCGCAGCCCTGGGGTCGGCCGGGCTTCATCGCGACCGGACCGAACCAGAAGCCGTCCTCGTCCGCCAGCGCGGCCTTGACGACGTCGTGGTCGCCGGCGGAGATGCCGCCCGTGGTGACGACGACGTCGGCCGCCTCGACGGCCGCCGTGAGCTGGGCACGGAACCCGGCGGGGTCGTCGGGCGCCGGTCCGTACGCCACTGCGTCGGCGCCCGCGGCCCGGCCGGCGGCCAGCAGGGTGGGCGAGTTGCTGTCGGGCACCTGCCCCTCGACCAGCTCGGCGCCGGTCGAGACGACGGCCAGCCGGACCCGGGGGCGCACGGCGACCGAGGCGGCGCCGACGGAGGTGAGCAGGCCGAGCTGGGCGGGCCCGAGCAGGGTGCCGGCGGCCAGGGCGCTCTCCCCCGCCCGCACGTCCTCGCCCTCGCACCGCACGTGCCGGCCGGCGTCGGCGGTCCGCAGGACCCGGACCGGGTCGGTGCCGCTGGTCCACTCGAAGGGGACGACCAGGTCGGCGCCGGGCGGCACCGGCGCGCCGGTCATGATCCGCAGCGCCGCCCCGCGAGGCAGCGGCGGCGCGTCGTCCCCGGCGGCGACGACGCCGGCGACGGGCAGCTCCACGGGCGGCGCCGCGACCTCGGCGGCCCGGACCGCGAAGCCGTCCATCGCCGCGTGGTCGAAGGGCGGCACCGACAGCGTGGCCACGACGTCCGCGGCGAGCACCCGGCCCAGCGCCTCCCCCAGCGGTACGGTGTCGCTCCGGCCCAGCGGTTCCACACCGGCCAGGATCCGTCGGCGATGGTCCTCGACCGTCGCCCCGACCACAGCGTCAGTCATCCGAACCGGCGAGCACCTCACCAGGGGCGACCCGTTGCGCGCCGCGACCGTCCAACTCGACGGCGCCGACGACCTGCACGCCGCGGCCGAAGGTCCAGTCACCGCGGATCCGCAGCGAGGTGGAGCGGGAAAGAAGGGGTTCCCCGTCGGGGAAGCGCTTGTCGAACTCGTTGATCGTTCGGTAGAAGCCGGGGTCGAGATCGACGTAGGGGACGCCGGACGCGACCTGGGTGAGCGCGAAGTCGTCGCCGATCTCGTAGACGTCGGAGCGCAGCACCAGCAGGTCGTTGGTGGTCTTGACCGGGATGAACCGGTCCCGGCCGACCTCGATCAGCCGGGCACCGTCGAAGACCTCGATCGCCGCGCCCATCGCGGTCTCGATCTGGACCACCTCGGGCGAGTCCGGGTCGGCGGGGTCGAGGTGCTTGACGTTGCGGATCAGCGGCAGGCCGAGGATGCCGTCGCGCTCGTCGAGCACCGCCTTCATCGCGTGCAGGTCGAACCACAGGTTGTTGGTCGAGGTGAACCGGTGCCGGTCGAGGTCGGCGAGCGCCTCGCGGTCCTCGGGCAGCGTCTGCGCGGTCTCGCGCAGCACGATCCGGCCGTCGGCCCTGCGGCGGGCGAAGTGCCCGCCCTTGCGGTCGGAGGCGGTACGACGGACCGCCTCGATCGCGAACGGCGCGCCGGACGCGGCGAACCAGCCCGCCACCCGCGGATCCGGGACCGCGCCGAGGTTGTCGGAGTTGGAGACGAAGACGTAGCGGTAGCCCTGCTCGATCAGCCGGTCGAGCAGGCCGCTGCCGCGCAGCGCGGTGTAGAGGTCGCCGTGCCCGGGGGGACACCACTCGAGATCGGGGTCCTTGGGCCAGCTGGCCGGCGTGAGGTCGGCGGTGAGGAGCTTGGGCTCCTTGTTCTGGAGGAACTCCAGCGGCAGGCCCTCGACGGCGAGATCCTCGTAGCGCGCCAGCGCGTGGAGGGTGTCGGCGGAGGTGCGGAAGGAGTTCATGAGCAGCAGCGGCAGCCGGGCGTCGTACCTCTGCCGCAGGTGCAGCGCCTGCCGGGCGATGATGTCGAGGAAGGACAGCCCGCGGCGCACGCACAGCAGCGACTTCGCGCGGTCCATGCCCATCGAGGTGCCGAGCCCGCCGTTGAGCTTGATCGCGACGGTCCGGCCGATCGCGTCGGCGGCGACGTCGTCGGGGACCTCCACGTCGGCGAGGCTCTCGATGTCGACGGGCTCGATGGTCGCCTCCGGCACCATCCCGGTCTCACCGTGCTCCAGTAGCCGGTAGTAGTGCGCGAACGTCTCGATCGCGACGGGGTCGACCCCCGCCTCGAGCATCTTCGCCCGCGCCTTCTCGAGGCCGCCTCCGCGACCGCTCATACCCATACCGCCGATCGTAGGCTTCTCGGGTGACTGGTCCACAACCGTGCCAAGGGGCGGCCAAGGTCGCGGCCCGCGACCAGCTGCTGACGGCCCGCCGGCGCCGGCCGCTGGCCGAGGTCGGGGCGGCCGCCCGGGCGATCGCGGACGGCCTGCTCGCGACACCGGAGGTACGCCGCGCCGCGACCGTCGCGGCGTACGTCTCCGTCGGCACCGAGCCCGGCACGACCGCCCTGCTCGACCTTCTCGCCGACGCCGGGAAGCGGGTGATCCTGCCGGTGCTGCTGCCCGACAACGACCTCGACTGGGCCGTCTACCGCGGCCCGGCCTCCCTCGCCCCGCCCGCCGCGGCCTGCTCGAGCCGCTCGGTGAGCCCCTCGGCGTCGACGCGGTCGCGACCGCCGACGTCGTCCTCGTCCCCGGCCTCGCCGTCTCCACCGGCGGCCTGCGGCTGGGCCGCGGCGGCGGGTCCTACGACCGCGCGCTGGCCCGCGTGCCCGTCGGCACCTTCACCTGCGTCCTGCTGTACGACGACGAGGTGCTCCCCGAGGTCCCCGCCGAGCCGCACGACCGGCCGGTCACCGCGGCCGCCACGCCGAGCGGTGTCGTGCGCGTCCGCCCCGGCTGACCGGGTCAGCCGGCCGGAGTGAGGCGCAGGACGTCCTTGCCGGCGTCCTCGACGGCCTTCTCGGAGAACACCCAGGGCAGGGTCTCTCCGCGCGCCCAGAGCTCGGTCTGGTCGGTGTAGTGAGGGTGGAAGGCGTGGCCGGAGACGCCGGTGAGATTGATCCACCGCGCGGCGTCGAGGTCGTCCATCGGGACCACCATCCGCATCGACGGCGCGGTGACCACCTGGTAGCCCTCGCGGGCGTCCCACGCCGTGGCGTTGACCAGCGAGCTGCCGCCGCCGACCTCCCAGCCGCCGCGGTTGAAGATCCGCTCGACGATCCCGATGCCGGACTCCCCCAGCGTGGAGGAGCGCAGGTCGAGCTCGTGCAGCGCCCCCCAGGTCCACTCCTTGGCATGGGGCGACTCGAGGGCGGTGAGCTCGTCGCGGGCCGCCATCATGGCGTCGCGCAGGATGTCCTCGCGCCGCTCGACCTTGTCGTCGGTGCTCACGTCGTCCCACCAGGCGTTCTTGCCGCGCGGCAGCAGCGCGGTGACGACCGCGAACCAGCGGTCGCCGCCGTCGGGGCGGATCACCTCGGGCAGCTCGTCGGCGAAGGTCCGCTCCAGCACCTCGCGCCACACGACGTTGAAGTACGCCGCGGCCGCGCTGTCGGCGTCCTGCCGGTAGTTCCACGAACGCAGCAGCCGCTGGCCGTCCGAGTAGTAGCCGCGGGGCAGGTCGATGTCGAGGAGGTACGGCGTCAGGGCCTCCCCGATCGCGCTGCGGTCGTCGAGCTGGATGGCCGCCATCCTCTCGACGCTGAGCTCGTCGTCGGCGGCGAGCAGCCGGTTGATCCGGTCCGAGCGGTAGCCGAGGTCCCAGTCGGAGGTGAGGTACGGCGTGTCCCCGCCCGGGTCCGTGACCGCCTGGTTGGCGGTGGCGATGATCCCGGACGGCGGGTCGAGGACGTGCGGGAGGGAGTCGTACGGCACGAACTCGCCGGTCCAGCCGGTCGACCGCAGCCAGCCCGCGGCGGGCAGCCGCCCGTCGTTGCCGGGGCGGCGGATGGGCACCAGACCGGTCGCCTGGTACCCGATGTGGCCCTCGGTGTCGGCGTAGACGACGTTCTGCCCCGGTACGGCGAAGTCGGCGAGCGCCTCGCGGAACGAGTCCCAGTCGCTCGCCCGGTCGAGGGCGAGGAGGGCGTCCGCGGTCGGCCGCGGCGTCAGCGCCGTCCAGGCCAGCGAGATGGCGTCCTCGCCTGCGTCCTGCGCGTCCGCGACGTCCTCGACCTGGTCGAGCAGGCCGTCGCGGGTGATCTCGATCCCGTCCTCGTCGGCGAACCGGGCGAGATCGGAGAGCAGCGGCCCGTGGCTGGTGGAGCGCACGGTGATCTCGACGTCCTCGCCGTCGCGGACCTCGATCCGCTCGGTGCGGCGGGTCAGCGGGAGCCGCTGGCCGTCGTACTCCCAGGTGTCGCCGCTCACCCGCTCGACGTACAGGTCGGTCACGTCGGGACCGAGGTTCGTGAACCCCCACGCGATGTGGCGGTTGTGGCCGATCACGACGCCGGGGACGCCGGAGAAGCCGAACCCGGCGACGTCGTAGGGGCACTCGGGCGACAGCGTGCGGCAGTGCAGGCCGACCTGGGTCCACACGCCGGGCAGCGAGATGCCGAGGTGCGGGTCGTTGGCGAGGATCGGCGCGCCGGTGTCGGTGTGGTCGCCGTCGACGACCCAGGCGTTGCTGCCGATGCCGTCGCCGCGCCCCAGCAGGGCGGGCACGCCGGCCAGGACGCTGCGCACCCGCGCGAGGGCACGCACGGTGCCGGTGCCTGCGCCGGCCGGCGCGGGGCGCGACAGGGCCGGGGAGCCGCCGGCGGCGCCGTCCGGCCGGACGATCGGGGCGTGCTCGTCGTACGGGTAGTCGGGGTAGAGGTCCTTCGCGCGGTCCTCGCCGACGGTCGCGATCGCGAGCGCGCGGCCGATCTCCTCGTCGAGGTTGCCGCGCAGGTCCCAGGCCATCGCCTTGAGCCAGGCGACCGAGTCGACGGCGCTCCACTTCTCGGGCTGGTAGTCGAGGCCGGTGATGCCCAGCAGGGTGTACTCCAGGGACATCTCGGACGGCGAGCGGCCCTCGAGGTAGGCGTTCACGCCCTCCGCGTAGGCGTCCAGCGCGCTCCGGGTCGAGGGCCGCAGCAGGGACAGCTCCTTCTCGGCGACGTCGCGCCAGCCGAGGGTGCGGACGACGAGGTCGGTCTCCAGGCCGGAGTCCCCGAACAGCTCCGAGAGGCGGCCGGCGGTCGCGTGCCGTCGTACGTCCATCTCGAAGAAGCGGTCCTGGGCGTGGACGAAGCCCTGGGCCAGCATCAGGTCGTGGGTCGAGTCGGCGTAGATCTGGGGGATGCCGTGGTCGTCGCGCACGACCCGGACCTCCGCCTCGAGCCCGCTGATCGTCAGCTCGCCGCCCGTCTGCGGCCAGGACCGGCGCACGCCCACGACGGCGGTCGTCAGGCCGGCGATCAGCACCAGGACGAGCAGCACGCCGATCGCCGCGGTCCATCGCAGCCACCGGGGCCAGGAGGGAGAGGGGCGCTCCGGGGCGTCGGCGACGGTGTCGCTCGGGTCGTGGTCCACCATGGTGGCGTCATTGTGCCGTGCAGGCCCCTCCTGGCGTAGCATTGGCACTCGCCCGGCAAGAGTGCTAGGGCGAGAGCGCCAAGCGAGGAACGTCGATGCCCACCTATCAGTACCTGTGCACCGAGTGCGGCCATGCCTTCGAGCAGGTCCAGAAGTTCAGCGACGCCGCCCTCACCACGTGCCCCGAGTGCACCGGACGCCTGCGCAAGGTGTTCAACTCCGTGGGCGTCGTGTTCAAGGGCTCGGGCTTCTACAAGACCGACAGCAAGTCCGACGGCAAGTCGGGCGGCACGTCGTCCGAGAAGCCCGCCGCGAAGAGCGACAGCGCGCCCGCCGCGTCGAGCTCGAGCGGCTCGAGCGACTCCTCGGGCTCGACCTCGAGCGCCGCGGCCTCGCCCGCCTCGTAGGACCCCTGTGGATGACGCCGGCAGCCGGCGTCGCGGCGGCCTACCGTCGCCGGCATGGAGCCCCGCGACCCTGACCGCCCGCCCGCGCGCCGCCCGCTGCGTCGTACCCGCGACGCCCTCGACGAGGTACGCCGCCGGCTGCTGCGCCGGCGCCGGCTGATCGCCGCCCTCCTCCTGGGCGTGGGGGCCGCCGTCGCCGTCCGCTCCCTCGCGCCGCCGCCCCCGGCCACCGCCGCGGTGCTCGTGGCGGCCCGCGACCTGCCGGCCGGGCAGGCCCTGGCGCGCGGCGACCTGGTGACGGTGCGGGTGCCGCCGGACGTCGTACCGGACGGGGCGGCGGACGACCCGGTCGGGCGGCGCCTGGCCGCGCCGCTGCGCGCGGGCGAGCCGGTGACCGACGTGCGCCTGGTCGGGCCGGACCTCGGCACGGCCCAGCCCGCCGGCACCGTGACCGTGCCGGTCCGGCTGTCCGACGCGGGGCAGGTCGCGCTGCTGACGCCCGGCGACCGGATCACCCTGCTCGGCACCGATCCGCAGGGCCGCACCACCCGGACGCTGGCCCGCGACGCGACCGTGCTCGCCGTCCCCGACCCGGCCGCGGCGGACGACGGCGCGCTTCCCGGGCGGCTGGTCGTGCTGGCCCTAGATTCGGGCGAGGTGTACCACGTCACGGCCGCGTCCGCAGCGGAATACGTGACTTATACGTGGAGTCGCAGATAGTTTTCTGGCCCAAGAGAGGGTCCCGACCTCAACCAGCGCCTCGGGAAAGAGGAGAGATACATGTCCGGGTTCAAGAAGTTCCTGCTCCAGGGCAACCTGGTCGACATCGCTGTCGCGTTCATCATCGGTGCGTCCTTCGGCACCGTCGTCACCACCTTCGTCAACTGGCTGACCGCGCAGATGCCGGACTCCGCCAGCGACGTCTTCAGCAACACCCCGAACTCGTTCGGCGCGTTCCTCAACGCCGTGATCGCGTTCGTGATCCTGGCCGCCGTCGTCTACTTCCTGGTCGTCATGCCCTACACCAAGGCCAAGGAGCGCTTCTTCCCCGACGAGCCCGAGGCCGAGGCCCCGGACATCGTCCTGCTCACCCAGATCCGGGACTCGCTCGCCAACCGCTGAGCGGCGAGCGCCGAGAGGCAGCGCGAGGGCCGGTGGGGGAGCTCCCCCACCGGCCCTCGATGCTTCTCGGGACGCCGTCAGTCGCCGTGGTGGGGCGGGACCTGCGCCTTGAGCCAGCGGTCGCCGGCGCTCTCCCGGACCTCGGGAGGCAGGTCGTCGCGCTCGTCGGAGGTCACCGCGGGCTCGACGTCGCCGAAGATCTCGGCCAGCCGGCGCCGGCGCTCCCACTCGCTCTGCGGGTGCTCGCTCTGCGGGTGCTCGCTCTGCGGGTGCTCGCTCATCGGGTCCGCCGGGTCCGGCTCAGGTGCACAGGCCGGCCGCGGCCCGGCCGGACTCGCTGAGGCCCTCGGGGGTCGCCGGCGGGGTCTGCGTGTCGTCGCCGGGCGTGCCGTCCGGCGTACCGCTGGCCGTGTCGGAGGGCGTCTCCGTCGGGCTCGCGCCGGCGCCGCCGGTCGCCGACGGCGAGCCGTCGGGGTTGTCGCCGGCGCTGAGCGCGTCCTTGAGGAACTCCGCCGTCAGCGGCTTGTCCTGGCGGACCAGCCGCCACAGCTTGTCGACCTCGGGGGTCCACTCGATGCCGGAGCTCACCTTGCTGGAGTAGACCCACGGCGTGGTGATGAACTTGATGTTGTCGGCGCCGATGCCCTGCGCGGTGACGGCCAGGTCGGCCATCTGCGCGATGCCCTTGAAGTCGGTCTGCAGCGACGACGTGGCGGCGTTCATGAAGCTGATCAGCCGGTCGGGCCGGGCGAGCATGCCGGCCGTGAGCGCCTTGTTGATCATCGAGCCGATGAAGGCCTGTTGACGCCGGGTGCGGTTGGGGTCGGTGCCGTCGCCGATCCGGTAGCGGGCCCGGACGTAGGTGAGCGCCTCGTTGCCCTTGATCTCCCGGGTGCCGGCCTTGAGGTGGATGTTGCGCACCTCGTCGTCGATGTCGTCGGGGATGCAGACTTCGACCCCGTCGAGGGCGTTGACCATGTCCTTGAACTGGTTGAAGTCGACGACGACGTAGTTGTCGATGCGGATGTTCGTGACCTGCTCGAACTGCTGGATCGTGCACGCCGGGCCGCCGTACGCGAAGGCGGCGTTCCACTTGTCGTACCCGCTCGCGGCCCGGATCTTGCTGCCGTCCTCCTTGGTGCACTCCGGCCGGATCACCGCGGTGTCGCGCGGGACGGAGATGCCGTAGGCGAACTCCCTGTTGGCCGAGAGGTGGAACAGGATCGTGGTGTCGGAGAGCCCGTTGGTCGACTCGCCGTCGATGCCGTTGCCCTCGCCCGCGCGGGTGTCGGAGCCCATGACCAGGATGTTCATCGGCTCCCGGGGGCCGGCGACGTCCTCCTTGTCGGGGCGGTTGGTCAGCTGGTTCGACACGTCCTGCCGGTCGATATTGCCGTTCCAGTTGTTGTAGACCAGGACCACGCCCAGACCGGTCGCCAGGCCGAGCGACAGGAGGCTCGCGGCGATCACCTTGAAGACGGTCTTGCCCGGCTGCGGCGCCTTGCGCCGTCCCCCGGCGACCCGTCGTCCCCGCCCGCCCCGCTCCGCGCGGGGACGACGGCGGTCCCGGTCGGCCCGTGAGGTCGGCACCCGGCGCGCGCGGCTCCCCGGCGTCGCGTCGGCGCGCCCGGTCTCAACGTCCTGCGTCATGGATCACCTGGTCGTGTGGCCGCTCGCGGCGGATGGTCGTGGCTCGACTGCGCTGCCGAGTCAGCGGCCGGTCGGCACCGGTGGTACCACGCCCACCGTACGGACCGCACCAAGCACGGCGGCGAGTCGTCACCATTGTCACCGCTCGTCTCCTCTCGACCCAATCCGGCCCCGCCCAACTGGACCTGACAAGATGGACCCTGACACACCTACGCCCCAGTAGCTCAGTGGATAGAGCAGCCGCCTCCTAAGCGAAAGGTCGCAAGTTCGACTCTTGCCTGGGGCACGCGACGTTACCCTTGGCACCCGTGGACGTCTTCCTGCTCTGGCACGTCCGACACGCCAGGAACGTGGATGGATCGCCGATCGAGCATCGCGACGAGTCGGGAGAGCTGCTCATCGACGAGGAGTACGACGACGTCAAGGTGATCGGGATCTATTCGACCGCGGACGCCGCGATGGCCGCCATCGAGCGCGCTCGACTTCGCGAGGGCTTCCGCGACGAGCCCGACTGCTTCGTCGCGGACGCCTACACGCTCGACGCGGACCGCTGGACCGACGGGTTCGTCAGCATGCCGGTCCAGGAGGACTGACGAGCCCTCCGCTCAGCGCAGCCGCAGAACCACGCCGCGACACCGGTCCGGCCGGATCGGCGCGTTCGGCCTGTGGGTGGGATCGTCTCGCGTGTACGTCGTCACCGTGGTGACGGGGGTCGTTGCCATGTCGATCTCCCGCGTGGCGGACTGGGCCGATGCGCGGTTCGTCCTGCTGCGGAGGCGTTGAGTCCGCGCACCCCGGCCACACGGCGGCGCGCCGGGCGCGAGCCCTTCAGACGGTGCCGAAGAACTTGACGCGCTCGACGTCGCCGAGCGTCAGCGACGCACGCGAGGTGATGGCCACCAGGGCTCGGCCGATGCGCTCCATGCCCTCCTCGTTGAGGCGCTCCAGTGGTGCGACGAAGGTCGCCAGCCCCTCGAAGCCGTTGCTGCTGGTGACGGGCGCGCACACGCCACCGACGCCCTCGTGGAACTCGCCGCGATCGACGGCGTAGCCCCGCTGCAGCGTGGTCTCCAGCTCCTCCGCGTAGACCTTCGGGTCGGTGATCGACTTGTCGGTGTAGCGGGTCAGCTTGGTGGGGGCTTGACGCCGGCCCAGGCGAAGTAGACCTTGCCCCACGACGAGGCGTCGAGCGGGACGCGGCCGCCGAAGGGCATGGCGACATTGGTCCGGCCCGCGCGGTGCGAGTTCAGCACGAGGAAGGTGTCGCCCCAGGGGACGGCGACCGCGGAGGTGACGCTGAGCTCGGCGGCGGCGTCGACCAGCTCCATCCAGGTGGCTCGGTAGACCGGTGTCGAGCGGGCGAAGCCGGCGCCGAGGTAGAACACCTGCGGCCCGAGCTCGTACCTCTTGTCCTGCACCTGGAGGACCATCGACTCCTTCAGCAGATGGCTGAGGATCGAGTGCGCCGAGCTGGGGGCGACGCCGATGGCCTCCGCGATCGCCGTCAGCGTCATCGGCCCGTTGGCGTTGCGCAGCGCACCCAGGACGGCGACGGCCTTGCCGATCGCGCTGTTGTTCACGGTCTGGGCTTGCGACACCATGTCGTCCGAAGCCTTGCGTGCGGCCATGGCACTCCTCACATCGGTCCGAGACGCCGACTGCGGCGGACCGTGCCCGGACCCGACGGCGGCGCGAAATAGGTTCCATTCATCTGAATCTGATTCTAGACTATCCCAGCCGCGTCCGATGGCCGACATTCACCGCACGTGGAACTCCGGCTCGCGTCGCTCCTGCGCCGCCCTGACCCCCTCGGCGAAGTCATCGGTCCGCATCAGCGCCACCTGCTCGGCCAGCTCGTGGGCGAGAGCGGCGTCGACCTGCTCGGCCAGGTCGCTCCCGCGCAGCGTACGCCGGATGCTGGCCACCGCAAGGGGGGCGCACCGGGCGATCTCGCCCGCCCAGGCGACGGCCTCCGCCCGGAGCGAGTCGGCCGACTCGCTCACCCGGTCGAACAGGCCGAGCTCCCCCGCCTCCCGGCCGTCGAGCGTGCGGCCGGAGAGCAGCAGCCCCGCGGCGCGCTGCCGCCCGACGGCGCGCGCGAGGGTCACGCTGAGGCCGAAGCCGTGGTGGATGCCGATCCGGGCGAAGTTCGCCGCGAGCCGGGCATCGGGCGCTCCGACCCGGAAGTCCGCGGACATCGCCAGGCCGAGCCCGCCGCCGATCGCGGCGCCCTGGACCGCGGCCACGACCGGCGGGCCGGCGGCGAAGAGCCGGAGGCCCTGCCGGTAGATCGCGGCCACGGTCGCCTCGACGTCGCGCGCGTCGCCGAAGTCCAGGCCCGCGCAGAAGTGGCGCCCCGCCGAGCACAGCACGATCGCCCGAGCGCGGTCGGCAGCGAGCTCGGCGTAGGCGTCGGCGATCTTGCCGATCAGGACGGCGTCGAAGTAGTTGGACCGGCCGCGGCCGAACTCCACGACGGCGACCCCGCGGTCGTCGACCTCGACGGAGACCACCGCATCGCTCGTCTCGCCCGTCGTCACGCTCCCACCGTCCCCGCGGGGTCGGTCATCACGAGCATCAGGTACCTGGGCATCCGCATCCTTCCGTCAGACCGTCGAGGGCGGCACCGAGCCGACGACCATGCCGCCGTCGATCGCGATCTCCGCGCCCGTGACATAGCTCGACTCGTCGGAGGCGAGGAAGACCACGAGATCCGCGATCTCCTCCGGCTGGGCCGCCCGCGCGATCGGCTGCGTCCGGAAGGCGGCCGAGGTGGCCGGGTCGAAGGTGAGCATCGGCGTGTCGACGACGCCGGGATGGATCGAGTTGACGCGGATCCCCGCGCCGCCGAGCTCCAGCGCGGCGGTCTTGCTCAGGCCGCGCAGGCCCCACTTCGACGCGACGTACGCCCCCACCTGGGCGAAGCCCACCAGGCCGGCGTTCGACGACACGTTGATGATCGATCCGCCACGCGTCATGTGGGGAGCGAGCGCCCGCATCCCCAGCCAGCACCCGGTGAGGTTTACGTCCAGCACCCGCTGCCAGTGCGGGAGGTCCTCCTGCAGGAGCGGCGCGTGACGCACGATCCCCGCGTTGTTGACCAGGACCGACGGCGCGCCGAAGCGCTCGGTCAGCGCTGCCGTCGCGGCCGCCCAGGAGTCCTCGTCCGCGACGTCCAGGTGCACGAAGAGCGCGTCGTCGCCGAGCTCCTCCGCCAGCGCCCCGCCCTCGTCGTCGAGGACGTCGGCGATCACCACCTTGGCCCCCTCTCGCACGAAGCGCCGCGCATGCGCGGCGCCCTGGCCCCGGGATGCGCCCGTGACGAGGGCGACCTTCTGGTCGAGTCGCGGCATGGCCACGTCCTTCCTGTTCGTCGAGCACGCCGCCGGAGGGCGCCGCGATCAGCCTTGGTGCAGCCCGCCGTCGATGTTGTACGCCTGGCCGGTGATGCTGCGGGCGGCCGGCGAGGCGAGGAACAGGCACAGCGACGCCACGTCCTCGGGGTCGACGAGACCGCCCTGCGGGTTGGCCAGGCGTGCCGTCGCCTCGGCCTCCGTGCGGCCGCGGGCGACGATCGCGTCGATGGTCTGCCGGACCATGTCGGTGTCGATGTAGTAGGGGCAGACGCAGTTGAAGGTCACCCCGCTCGTCGCGAACTCGGTCGCCAGCGACCGGGTCAGCCCGAGGAGCGCATGCTTCGCCGCCGTATAGGCCGCGACGTACGGGAAGCCCCGCTTCGCGGCGATCGAGGCGATGTTGACGACCGCGCCGGCGCCGGCCTGCAGCATCGCGGGAAGCACGGCCTGGGTGAGCACGAAGGGCGCCTCGACGTCGACCGCCATCGTGCGGCGCCAGTCCGTCAGCGTCGTGTCGAGGAAGGTCGCGGACTCGGCGATGCCCGCGTTGTTGACCAGGGTCGTGACGGCGCCCAGGCTCTCCGCGGTACGACGCACGGCGTCGCGGCACGCATCGGCGTCGGAGACGTCGAAGGCCAGGACCAGCGCCTCCGCCCCTGCCTCCTCGACGGCTCGCGCGGTCTCGGCCAGCGCCTCGACGTCGCGGCCCGCCAGGGCGACGGCCGCGCCGGCCCGAGCGAACCGCAGGGCGGTGGCCCGGCCGACCCCCCTGCTCGCGCCGGTGACCAGGACGACCTGCCCGTCCGCCGCTGCCGACCCAGACCCAGACGACTCAGACATCGACCCTCCGGTGCTCCAGCTCGGGCAGCAGCGCGCGCAGGTCCCGGGGTGAGTTCCAGCCGACGAAGCCCACGGCCCGGCCGTCGACCTCGTAGGCGGCGACGAACCTGCGCTCGGCGACGTCCCCGCGGACGACGCGCACCGCCGCGTCCGCGGGCGTCAGTCCGTACGCCTGGATCTTGTAGGCGTACTGGTCGGTCCAGAAGTACGGGATCGGCTCGAAGGCGACCCGGCCCTCCGGCGGCGCCAGCAGGTTCGCGACCGCCGCCCGGGCCTGCTCGGTCGCGTTCATCCGGTGCTCGAGGCGCAGCGAGCGCCCGTAGCCGAGATGCCGGAACCGGGCGACGTCCCCGACCGCCACGACGTCCTCCGCGGCGAAGCAGAACTCGTCGCACAGCACGCCGTCGTCGAGCCCGATGCCGGATCGCCCCAGCCAGCCGGTCGTGGGCTGGGACCCGATCGCGACGACCACGAGGTCGGCGGCGAGGTGGCTGCCGTCGCTCAGGTCGGCGCCGGTGACCCGGCCGTCGAGCGAGGTCAGGCCGACGATGCCCGTGCCGGTGCGGATCTCCACGCCGTTCGCGGCGTGCACGTCGCGCACGACCTCGCCCATCCAGGCGCCCAGTCCGCGGACCAGCGGCGCATCGAGTACGTCGACCACCACGACCTCGCGGCCGAGCTTGCGCGCGGTCGCGGCGATCTCGGTGCCGAGGAAGCCGGCGCCCACGACCAGCACCCGGCTCGCCGAGGCGAGCCCCTGCGCGATCGCGGCCGCGTCGTCGATCGTCTTCAGCGTGTGGACGCCGTGGAGGTCGTGGCCGAAGGGCAGCCGCCGCGGGGTCACCCCGGTGGCGATCACGAGGTGCCGGTAGCCCAGCTCCTCGCCGGTGGCCAGCGTCAGCCGCCTCGTCGCGGGGTCGAGGGCACGCGCCGTGGTGCGCAGAGACAGGTCGATGTCCTGTGCCCGGTAGTGCTCGTCGGGACGCAGCGCCGCCCGCGCGGCCTCCCACTCCCCCGCCAGCACCTGCTTCGACAGCGGCGGCCGGTCGTACGGCGCGTGGTGCTCGTCGCCGACGAGCGTGATCCGGCCCGCGAACCCGTCCCGGCGCAGGGACTCGGCCGCCGTCAGGCCCGCGGCGCCCGCGCCGACGACCACGACGTCGTGCCCGGACCCGGCGCCGACGGTCACAGCGCGTCCAGGTAGTGGGCGAGGTCCAGGCTCCACTCCCAGGGCGTGTCGAGCGGATAGCCCACCCAGTGCAGGTCGAAGTACTCGATCGTGATGGCGCCCTGGTAGTCGAGCCGCTCGAGCTCGGTCTTGAGGCGCTCGAAGTCCATCACCCCGTCGCCGACGTGCAGCTGCTGCTGCCCGGGCGCGCAGTCGCGGAGCTGGATGATGTCCGCATAGGGCAGCAGCTCGAACGGGTCCTCGTCCTTGTAGACGAGATGACCGACGTCCACGATGAGCCGCAGCCCCGGCACCTCCTCGATGAGCTGCTTGGTGACCTCGTTGGTGGAGCACACCGAGCCGGCCCACGGCTCCACGACGGACTTGGGCGCCCGGCGCAGCTCGGCGACGGTGTGCTCCCACGCGCCGGGCATGTCCGGGGGCGGCACATAGCCCCAGCCGTCCCGCGCCCGCGGCCAGGCCGCGAGCTTGTCGCCGTCGGCCACGACCTCGGACAGCTCACGGTCCGGGTCGCCGGTGTTGACGATCCGGTTGCCGATCGGGACGGCGAGCCTGCTCTCGTCGCCGTCGTCCCAGTACGAGTGCAGGTCCAGGTGCGAGAAGCCCGCCTCCTTGGCGCGGCGCGCCGCCTCGTAGTTGTCGACCCGGGGCTTGAAGCAGACGTCGCCGACGCCCATGGTCCAACGTCCGAAAGTGAGTAGATCGGTCATCGTCATCCTTTACATCGCGACGCCACCGTCGACCGGCAGCACGGTGCCGGTGACGTAGGCAGCCTCATCCGAGGCGAGGAACTGGAAGGCAGCGGACATCTCGCGGGGCTCGGCGAACCTGCCCATCGGCACCGACTCGGTGAGCGCGGCCAGCTTGTCGGCGGGAATCGCCGCCACCATCGCCGTCGAGGCGTTGGGCGACACGGCGTTGACGGTGATCCCGAAGCGCGCGACCTCCTTGGCGGTCGCCTTGGTGAAGCCGATCAGGCCGGCCTTGGCGGCGGCGTAGTTGGCCTGTCCCACCATGCCGTGCATGCCGGTGTAGGAGGTCACGTTGACGACCCTGCCCCATCCCTGCTGCCGCATGCGGGGGATCACGGCACGCGTGAAGTGGAAGGTGCCCGTCAGGTGCACGTCCAGGACCGCCCGCCACTGCGCCGAGGTCATCTTCCAGACCACGACGTCGCGGGTGATCCCGGCGTTGTTCACCATGACGTCGATGCCGCCCGCCCAGGCCTCCGCCTGCGCGACCGCGGAGGTGACGGCGTCCTCGTCCGCCACGTCGACGCCGATCGGCAGCACCGTGTCCTGCGCCGCGGCCGACCAGGAGTCCGTCAGCGCGTCCTCGTCCCGGTCGACGGCCACCACCCGCGCTCCCGCGTCGTGGAACGATCGCGCGACCGCCAGCCCGATGCCCTGCGCCGCGCCGGTGACGGCGACCGTGCGCCCCGAGAAGTCGAAGGACATGCTCATCGAGCCACCGCCAGCCTGCGCTGCTCACGTCGGGCGACGGTACGCCGGTGCACCTCGTCGGGGCCGTCGGCCAGCTGCAGGATGCGGGTGTGCGCGTACGCCCAGGCGAGCCCGAAGTCGTCGGACACACCGCCGCCGCCGTGGACCTGGATGGCGCGGTCGATGACCTCCAGCGCCATCTTCGGGACCGCCACCTTGATCGCGGCGATCTCGGTCGCCGCGGCCCGGTTGCCGTCGCGGTCCATCTTCCACGCCGCGTAGAGCGTGTAGAGGCGCGCCTGGTCGATGTTCATCCGCGCGTTGGCGATCCAGTCCTGGACCTGCCCGCGCTCGGCGACGGGCTGCCCGAAGGTCACGCGTCCCTCGGCGCGGGCGACCATCCGCTCCAGGGCGCGCTCCGCGACGCCGATCGTGCGCATGCAGTGGTGGATCCGGCCGGGTCCCAGCCGGGCCTGGGCGATGGCGAAGCCCCCGCCCTCCTCGCCGAGGAGGTTGCCGACCGGCACCCGGACGTCCTCGAAGGTGATCTCGCAGTGCCCCTCGCGGTCGACGTACCCGAAGACCGGGAGGTTGCGGACCACCGTCACACCGGGCGTGTCGATCGGCACGAGCACCATCGACTGCTGCCGGTGCCGCTCGCCGTCGGGATCGGTCTTGCCCATCACGATCAGGATCCGGCAGCGGGGGTCTGCCGATCCGGAGATCCACCACTTCCGCCCGTTGATCACGTACTCGTCGCCGTCCCGGACGACGGAGCATCCGATATTGGTGGCGTCGGAGGACGCCACCGCCGGCTCGGTCATCGCGAACGCCGACCGGATCTCGCCGCGCAGGAGCGGCCCGAGCCACTGCTCCTTCTGCTCCTCGGTGCCGAACATGGTCAGGATCTCCATGTTCCCGGTGTCGGGGGCCGAGCAGTTGAGGGCCTCCGCGGCGAAGGGCACCCGGCCGGTGATCTCCGCCAGCGGCGCGTAGTCAAGGTTGCTCAGCCCGTCGGTCCACTCGGTCTTGTGCGGGAGGAAGAGGTTCCACAGGCCGCGGGCCCGGGCCTCGGCCTTGAGGTCCTCGAGCACCTGCGGGGTCTCGTGGGGGTCCGGCAGCGCGGCCATCTGCTCCTCGTAGCGAGGCTCCGCCGGGTAGACGTGCTCGTCCATGAAGGCGAGCAGCTCCTTCTGGAGCTGCTGGCAGCGCGGGGAGAACTCGAAGTCCATCTCAGTTCCTTGACTCTCGACGAAGGGCGGACGGGTCGGACGGCCGAGGGCTCACGCCTCGACCGCGCTGACCCAGTCGGCGACGGTGATGACATCCGCTTGACGCGGGAAGAGCTTCTCGACGAGCACGCGGTGGAGCTCCTCGTCGTTGTCCTTGGCGCCGTCGGAGAGCACCGTCAGCGCGTAGTCGCGGTCGGCGGCCTCCCGGACGGTGGACAGGATCACGCCGCTGGTGGAGATGCCGGCGAGGACCAGGTGGGTGATGCCCCGGGAGCGCAGGACGACGTCCAGATCCGTGCCCGAGAAGCAGCTGATCCGGCGCTTGGTCATCACGATGTCGCCCTCGAGAGGGGCGATCCGGGCGTCGATCTGCGTCTCGTCGGAGTCCGCGAGCAGCATGTTGTTGGCGGCCGCCGCCGAGAACCCGCGGTTGCGCGGGCTCACGTCGGGATAGCCCGCGCGGAACCCGACCCGCACGTAGATCACCTGGATGCCCGCCAGGTGGGCGGCTTCGATCGCCGACGCGACGCGTGCCACGTGGCCGTCATCGTCGCCGAAGCTCTTGACGATGCCGTTCTGCACGTCGCCGATGATGAGTGCTGTCGCCTCGGAGGCCGCTGCTGCGTTCATTGAATGGAGATCCTCGATCGTGGTTGTGGTGGGACAGGGGTCCTGCTCAGCCGGCGATGTGGGCGGCCTCGATCCGGTGGTACGTCGGCCCGGCACCGTCCACGGCAGCCCGCGCCTCGTCGCTGAGGTCCCCGTAGACGTCGTACGAGTGAAGCCGCGCGAACGAGTAGAGCTCGCTGCGCAGCGCGGGGTCGACCGCGGCGGCGTGGGCGAGGAAGGATGCCGAGTCGGCGTAGACCTCGACGAAGGTGCCCTGGGACGCCTCCGGGTCGAACGCCGACACGAAGGTCAGCACCCCGCTCTCGCCGGCCGTGTCGGCCACCCACTGCCGCGCGACCCGACCGAAGTCGTCCGCGGCGGCGGGCTCCACGTCGAGCACTACCTTCATCATCAGCGGGCCGTCGGGCATCACATCGTCCTCATAGTTCGGATTAGATTCGCTGACATCGAATCTAGTTGCAAATTTTCTGTATTGCAACCTATTCTGCGAATGCAGGCGCGCCATTTCGGAAGGCATCGCACAAGGCAGGGGGCATGCTCGCTCGTGACGACCGTCGAGGCATCCCCTGGGCGCGGACCCGACGGCGGTCCCTGGCCCTGCAGGCCTCCCTGGCCGTCCCCGGCTTCGCCTTCGCCTGCCTCCAGTCCGTGATGCCTCCCCTGCTGCTCGTCACCGAGCAGCGCTTCGACAGCTCGCCCCATGCGACCGCGTGGGTGTTGACCAGCTTCCTCGTGGTCTCGGCGGCGGCGACGCCGATCGGGGGCCGGCTCGGCAGCCTGCGCGGGAACCGGCGGGTCCTGCTCTGGGGGCTCTCCCTGATGGTCGTCGGACTCTCCCTCTCCGCGGCGGCACCGAACCTGACCGTCATGGTCGTCGGCCGGTGCCTGCAGGGCGCCTCCGCCGTCCTCTTCCCGCTGGTCGTGGTGCTCCTGCGCGAGCATCTGCCGCCCGCCTCGGTCGTCCCGGCCGTCGGGTTCTTCACCGCCAGCATCACCGGCGGCTCCTCGGCCGGCCTGGTGTTCGCCGGCCCGGTCGTGGAGTACCTCGGCTACGCCTGGGTGTTCCTGATACCGCTCGTCCTCACCCTCGTGTCGATGACCGTGCTCGTGCTCGTCGTCCCCGAGACCGCGACGGTCCCCGCGGGCCGGATGGAGTACCGCGGCGCTCTGCTGCTGGTCGCCTGGATCACCGCCATCCTGGTCGCCGCCACCGAGGGCGGCCGCTGGGGCTGGACGTCCCCGGCCACGCTGGCCTGCGGCGCCGCCGCCCTCCCGCTGCTCTGGGTGTGGCTGCGCTCCGAGCGGACCTCGCCGAACCCGGTGATCAGCTGGACCGTCCTGCGGCGCGAGGGCGTGTGGCAGGCGAACCTCACCTCCCTGTTCTTCGGCGCGACCCTGTTCGGCGTCTTCGCCTTCGTGCCCGTCGTGCTCCAGACGCCGGCCGGACCCGGCACCGTCGGGCTGGGCGCCTCGGTGGCGGGGTCGGGCCTGCTGACCCTCCCGATGCCCGTGTGCATGTTCCTGTTCGGCGCCTGCGCCGGCGCCATCATCGACCGGCTCGGTCCCCGGCTCCCGGTGATCGTCGGCGCGGCGTGCCTCGTGCTGGGCTTCGCGCTGCTGGCGCCGCTGCACTCCGAGCCCTGGCACTTCGCCGCCGCCTGCACGGCCTTCGGGATCGGCTTCGGCCTCGTCCAGTCGGCCATGATCGCGCTCGTCATGTCGCTCGTGAGCGGGCACGACACCGGCGCCGCGGTCGGCATGAACACCAACATCAGGATCGTCGGCGGCACGCTCGGGGTGCAGGCGACCCTGGTCGCCCTCAACGCGGGCACCCTCGCCGGCCACCGGAGCGCGAGCGCCTTCTGGGCCGCGCTGGCCCTGCTCCTGGGCACCGCGGCCCTCACCCTGCTCACCAGCCTGCTCCTGCCCCGGCGCGGCCGCGCCCCGGCGCCGGCGCCCACCTCCTGAACCCGAGAAGGACGGACACCCCCCATGACCGAGACCCTCGTCTCTCGTCGCGACCTCGACTTCCTGCTCTTCGAATGGCTCCGGGTCGACGCGCTCCTGGAGCGAGAGCGCTTCGCCGAGCACTCCGTCGCGACCTTCAAGGACGTCCTCGCGCTGAGCGAGCAGATCGCCACGACGCACTTCGCCCCGCACAACCGCAAGGGCGACCTCGAGGAGCCGCGCCTGGTCGACGGCGAGGTGCACCTGCTCCCCGAGATCGCGCCCGCGCTGCGGGCCTACGCCGAGGCGGGGCTCGTCGGCGCGACGATGGACCATGCGGTCGGCGGCTTCCAGCTGCCCCAGACCGTGTTCGACGCGTGCACCGCCTGGTTCTACGCCGCCAACATGTCGACCGCGGCGTACAACCTGCTCACCATCGGCAACGCCAACCTGCTGCTCGCCCACGGCACCCCCGAGCAGGTCGAGACCTTCGTGGTGCCGATGGTCGAGGGGCGGTACTTCGGCACCATGGCGCTCTCCGAGCCGCAGGCCGGGTCGAGCCTGGCCGACATCACCACCCGGGCCGTGCCCCAGGCCGACGGCAGCTACCGGCTGTTCGGCGACAAGATGTGGATCTCCGGCGCCGATCACCGGATGGGCGAGAACATCGTCCACCTGGTCCTGGCCAAGGCGCCGGGCGGCGGCCCGGGCACCCGCGGGATCTCGCTGTTCATCGTGCCCAAGGTGCTGACCGGGGCCGCTGGCGCGCCCGGCGTCCACAACGACGTCGTGGTGACCGGCCTCAACCACAAGATGGGGGCCCGGGGCACGGTCAACACGGTGCTCGCCCTCGGCGACGGCACGCACTCCCCCGGCGGGCAGCCCGGCGCGATCGGCTACCTCGTGGGCGAGGAGCATCGCGGGCTGAGCTACATGTTCCACATGATGAACGAGGCCCGCGTGGGCATCGGGCTCAGCGGCGCGGCTCTCGGCTACACCGGCTACCTGAAGTCCCTGGCCTACGCCCGGTCGCGGCCGCAGGGACGGCCGCTCGGCCAAGGCAACCCGGACAGCCCGCAGGTACCGCTCGTCGAGCACGTCGACGTCCGCCGGATGCTGCTGACCCAGAAGTCGTACGTCGAAGGGGCGCTGGCGCTGGTCCTCTACTGCGGCCGGCTCCTCGACGAGGAGCGCAGCGCGCCGGACCCGGCCGCGCGCGAGCGCGCGGCCGCCCTGCTCGGACTGCTCACCCCGATCGCCAAGAGCTGGCCGGCCCAGTGGTGCCTGCGCGCCAACGAGCTGGCCATCCAGGTGCACGGCGGCGCGGGCTACACCCGCGACTACGACGTCGAGCAGCACTACCGCGACAACCGGCTCAACCCGATCCACGAGGGCACCCACGGCATCCAGGCGCTGGACCTGCTCAACCGCAAGGTGGTGGGTGACGGCGGCGCGGCGCTCGGCCTGCTCGCCGGGCTGGTCGAGGAGACCGCCGCGCGCGCGACGGCGGCGTCCGTCCCGGAGCTGGGCGCCCTGGCCGCCGACCTGACGCGCGACTGGGAGCGGCTCGCCGAGGTCAGCCGGCGGCTCGCGGAGGTGTCCGATCCCGCGGAGAGGTCGGCGAACGCGTCGGTCTACCTGGAGGCGGCCGGTCACCTGGTCGTGGCCTGGATCTGGCTCGAGCAGGCGCTGGCGACCGCCGGGCGCGAGGAGCCCTTCTACCGCGGCAAGCGCGCGGCCGCGGCGCACTTCTTCTCCCACGAGCTCCCGCACGCACGGGCCCAGCTCGAGCTCCTGATGCACAACCGGTCCCCCGCGCTCGCCGTACACGCCGACGAGCTGTGAGCCCGGCGCCGCCCTGCCGACACCCGCAACCCGCAACCCACCGACGAAGGACGAATGACATGAGCACGAAGAGGCCCGAGGAGATCTGGTTCGCGCACTACCTCGCGCGCATCCATGTGGACGGGAGCGACAGTGACGGCGCGTTCGCGCTCACCGAGATGGAGGCGGAGCGGTTCGACGGCCCGATGCACGTGCACGACCGGGAGAGCGAGACGTTCTACGTGCTCGAGGGCAGTCTCACCGTCCACACCGACGAGGTCACGGTGACCCTCGACCCCGGCGACTCCTTCCTCACGCCGCGGGGCACGCCGCACCGCTACGCGGTGACGAGCGACCGGGCACGGTGGCTCATGCTGTCGGCGCCCGCCGGCTTCGAGAACCTGATCCGTGAGGCGGGGGTGCCGGCGCAGTCACCGACGCTGCCCCCGCCCGGCGTGGTGCCGGACGCCGCCGCGAACGAAGGCGTCTCGGCGCGCCACGGCGTGACCTACCTCTGATCCGCGGCCCCGGAGCCGATCAGCGCCTCGACGTCGTCCTCCTCGTAGCCGAGGCCGAGGAGGACCTCGCGGGTGTGCTCGCCGAGGTTGGCCGGCAGCTGCCTGATCGAGCTCGGCGCGTGCGTGAAGCGCACGGGATTGCCGAGGAGCCGGATCCGGCCCTCGGTCGGATGGTCGTGCTCGGTCAACAGCCCGGCCGTCACCAGCGCGGGGTCCTCGACCAGGTCCTGGGTCGTCTGGACCCGGCTGCACGGCACGTCCGCCTCCTCGAGGAGCTTCATCCACTCCTCGGAGGGCTTGGCGGCGATGACGGGGATCATCATCGCGTAGAGCTCGTTGAGGTGGGCCGAACGGGCGTGGACGGTGGCGTACCGCGGATCGTCGAGGAGCTCGGCGCGGTCGATCAGCTGCAGGAAGCTGCGCCACGCCTTGTCGGTGTACGGCGCCACCGTGATCGTGCCGTCGGCGGTCGCGAACGGCTTGCGGTTGGAGGAGACGCTGCGCGGATAGATCGCCGGCGCCAGCGCGGGCACGAAGGACTCCCCGGCCAGGTGGGGGCTGAGGTTGAACGAGGCCATCGAGTCGTACATCCGCACCTCGACCTCGTCGCCCTCACCGGTGACGCTGCGCCGGTAGAGAGCGGCGAGGATGCCGCTGAGCGCGAAGAGCCCACAGGTCAGGTCGGCCAGCGGGAGGCCGACGAAGCTGGGCGTCCCGGTCAGCTCGCCCTGCAGCGCGACCGAGCCGGTCAGCGCCTGGATCACGTCGTCGATCGCCGGCTTGGCGGCGTTCGGGTTGTCCTCGCCGTAGCCCACGACACGGCAGTAGACGAGCTCGGGGTTGATCGCGCGGAGCTCCTCGTAGGTGATGTGCAGCTTGGCGAGCGCGGCCGGCCGGTAGTTGACCACGAAGACGTCGGCCCACTCCACCAGGCGGCGCAGCGCCTCCTGCGCCTCGGCCTGCTTGAGGTCGAGGACGACGCTGCGCTTGTTGCGGTTGAAGATCAGGAAGTTCGAGGACATGTCGGGGTTCCGCTGCGACCCGACCGAGCGGGTCAGGTCGCCGACGGGGCTCTCGACCTTGATGACGTCGGCGCCCATGTCACCCAGGAACTGCGTGGCATAAGGCCCCACGATCACCCGGGTCAGGTCGAGGACCTTCACCCCCGCCAGCGGCCCCTGCCGCTGCTCGCCCGCCGCCGTCGTGTCGTCGGCGGTCATCACCGGCCACCGCCCGAGGTGACCTGGGTGAGCGCCGGGTCGACGCCCTCGTTGCGCTTGGCCAGGGCCGCGGTCATGCCGCTGTCGCGCAGGGTTCCGTGGAAGTCGCCGCCACGGCTGCCCTCCGCGTGGGCGTTGAGGTTGTTGCCGATGCCGATCATGCCGTGCAGGCCCATGATCTCGTACATCCGGTGGATGCCCTCCTTGTAGGCGCTGATGGTCTCCAGCCGTAGGCCCGACGCGGCCTCCGCCCAGCGGCTCACCTCGTCGGGGAGCGCGTCCTGGCTGACGACCCGCTGCACCAGGCTCAGCTGGTGCGCCGTCTCGGCGTCGAACCAGCCGCCCATCAGCAGCAACTGCTTGAGGACCCGCATCGGGAGCTGGAAGGAGTAGACGGCCAGCGGGTGGTTCTGGCTGCCCATCCGCGCCTGCTCCCAGCTGAACCGGGTGCCCTCGGCCGCGATGATGAAGTCGAACGGCGCCAGCATCCGCTGGGCGTAGGGCCCCACGAAGCCGTGGACACCGGCGATGAGCGTCTTGTGGAAGTACCACGAGCGCGGCAGGGACGGCTCGTGCATCGCCGGCGGCGGCCACAGCCGCTTGCTCGCGCCGTGCCGGCGGTGCGGCCGCTCGAGGATCTCGACCGGGCCGGCGTCGTCGGGCTCGGCCTCGGCGGACTCGTCCTCGAAGGTCGCCGCGAACTCCTTCATGTCCGCCCCGGCCGAGAAGACCGGCCCCCTGCCCTGCAGCGTGACCACCTTGATGCTGTCGTCGCCGGCAGCGAGCTCGAGCACGTCGTCCCACTCGTCCTCGACGGCGGTGGACAGGGCGTTGCGCGCCTCGGGACGGTTGAGCCAGCACTCGAGCACCGGCCCGCGCTTGACCACCTGGATGAACTCGAACTGCGTCATGGAAGATCCCTCACTCATCGCCTGGTCGAACGGTTGTGAACTGCTGGGCGGCACCGTAGGCCGCGAGTATCTCGTCGAGCTCCGGGGTGCTCTCCCCGTAGACCTCGAGGGCCTTCACCCGGACCACCTTCATGTAGTCGGCGGCGAACGGGTTGCTCCTACTGTGCGCCAGCCAGGAGGCGACGTCGGCGTAGGTCGCCAGCTGCACCAGCGTGTTGCCCTCCGGGTCGGCATAGATGTCGTAGCCGATCGTCCCGGGCAGGGTCCGGGCGAACTCGACCTGCGCGGCCGCGATCGACGTCGCCTCCGCCCAGCGGCCGGGCTCGACCTCCACCACCGACCGACACTGCAGTGTCGCCATGACTCACTCCTCCGACCACCTGGATCGAACAACTTCGTTTCATATTCGTTCAGATCGAACGATAGCACTGGATTCTCGAATCTGGATATGTCATCCTGCCGGTAATGGTCGACAGGCCAAATGACGTTCAGAGTCGCTCGCAGAGTCGAAGGGGAAGCCCATGTCCGTGTGGTCCGGGGTGGTGGTGTCGGATGTGGTGTCGGTGGATGGTGCGGGTCCGGTGGATGCGTTGTTGGAGTTGGAGCATGTGCGGCGGGGTGGGGTCGACATCGCGTTGGTGCGGTTGAACCGGCCGGAGTCGTTGAACCCGGTGGACAAGGACACGATCGCGGCGTTGGCGTGGTTGTTGGAGACGTTGACGAGTCAGGGGGCCGATTCGGGCGCTGATTCGGGTGTCGATTCGGGTGTCGATTCGGGTGTCGATTCGGGTGTCGATTCGGGTGTGGTGGTGCCGGATGCGGTGGTGTTGACCGGGAAGGGCCGGGCGTTCTCGGCGGGTGGTGATCTGAAGGGGTATCAGTCGCTGTATCGGGATCCGGAGCGTTTTCGCCGGTTCATGGACGACTTCGAGACGGCGTGCGGACTGTTGGAGACGGCGGCGCCGTTGTCGGTGGCGATGGTCAACGGTGCGTGTGTGGCGGGTGGTCTGGAGCTGGCGTTGGCGTGTGATCTGGTGACGATGGCTGATTCGGCGCGGATCGGTGATGGGCATCTGAATTTCGCGCAGTTGCCGGGTGCGGGGAGCAGTCAGCGGTTGGTCAAGGCGTTGGGGAGTGCGCGGGCGTCGCAGTGGTTGCTGACGGGTCGGTTGTATTCGGCTGGGGAGGCGCGGGAGGCGGGTCTGGTGGCGTTGTGTGCTTCGGAGGAGGAGTTGTTGGAGGCGACGTTGGAGTTGGTTGCGCAGACTGCGCGGCACACGCCGTTGGGTCGGGCGAAGATGAAGAAGTTGATCTCGATCGCGGAGAACACCCCCCTCGACGACGGCCTCAAGCTCGAGAAGGACCTCGTGTTCGAGTACGCCACGACGTCCCACGACGCCTACGAGGGCCTGGCCGCGTTCGCCGAGAAGAGGCCCGCCCGCTACCTCGGCCGATGACCACGCGTCCGGGAGGGATCCGCGACTTCGTCCTGCGGGTCGGGGACGACGCCCTCGAGGACGTCGCCGACCGGATCCGGCGCTTCCGGCGGCCCACCGGGTGCCACGGCGACAGCTGGGCGCACGGCACCAGCACGGACTACCTCGACGAGCTCGTCGAGCACTGGCGCACGACGTACGACTGGCGTGCCGCGGAGGAGCGGATCAACCAGCTGCCGCAGTTCGTCCTCGACTCCTCGGCGGGCCCGCTCCACTTCGTCCACCTGCGCAGCGGCCGTCCCGACGCGATCCCGCTCATCCTCAGCCACGGCTGGCCGTGGACCTTCCTCGACTACTCCCGGCTGCTGGAGACGCTCTCCGCGGCCGGTCCCGACGAGCAGGCCTTCGACCTGGTCGTCCCCTCCCTGCCCGGCTTCTGCCTGTCGGCGGCCGCGGCCGGCCCGAACTGGTGGGAGACCGCCGACCTGTGGGTCGAGCTGATGGACGCGCTCGGCTACGACAGGTTCGGTGCCGTCGGCGGCGACTGGGGAGCCTGGGTGACCGCCCAGCTCGGCCACCGCCACCCCCACCGCCTCCTCGGCATCCACCTCTTCGACGCGGCGCGGCTCGAGGTCTGGGGCACCGCCCGCCCGTGGGACCTCTTCGAGCCCGCCCGCGCCGCCCTCGACCCCGAGGAGCTCGCGACCTTCCTGGAGTTCGAGCGCAAGGCCGCCTCCCACGTCACGGTGCACGTGCTCGACCCGCTCACCCTGAGCCACGCGCTCACCGACTCCCCCGCCGGCCTCTGCTCCTGGCTCGTCGAGCGCCGGCACGCCTGGACCGACTGCGGCGGCGACCTCGAGACCGTCTACACCAAGGACGACCTCATCACGACGACGATGCTGTACTGGCTCACCGACTCCGTCGCGAGCAGCCTGTGCTTCTACCCGGCAGCGACGGAGCGGCCGTGGCGCCCGGAGCCCGGCACCGGCACCCGGGTGATCACCGCCCCCACCGCCCTGTCGACCTTCGCCCACCACGCGCGCCGGCCCGGCCCGTGGGTCGAGGAGTACTACGACCTGCGGTGGCGCGCGGCGCACGAGCGCGGGGGGCACTTCTCCCCGTGGGAGCGGCCGGCGCAGGTCGCCGCGGACCTGCGCGCCAGCTTCGCGATCTTCACCGGCCGCTAGTGTCCTGCCGCCGATCAACGACGGACGAGCACGACCGCGTCGGCGACGCACACCGGGTCGGTGCGGCCCTCCGTCTCGCCGTGCGCGCTCACCAGCAGCCGCAGCCCGTGGGCGGTCGTCTCCACGCCCACGATCCGCCCGCGGGCACGCACGCGGGCGCCCGCGGCGACGGGCGCCAGGAACCGGATCCGGTCCAGTCCGTAGTTCACCAGCACGACGTCGGGCTCGACGTCGAGGAGCTCGCCGAGCAGGGTGCCCACGAGCGAGAGCGTGAGATAGCCGTGGGCCACGGTCGTGCCGAACGGGCCGTCCGCAGCACGCTCCGCGTCGACGTGGATCCACTGGTGGTCCTCGCTGACCTCGGCGAAGCGGTCGATGCGGTCCTGGTCCACGAGCACCCAGCGGCTGGCGCCCAAGTCGTGGTCCTTCGCCTCGGCCAGCTGGTCGTACGACATCTTCGGCACGCGCTTCACTCTCTCTTCGCTGAACGCTCGGATGGTCACCGGCGTCACTCGCTTCCGGTTTATCGCATCCGAGGGTACCATTCTACGAATTATATTCGACATATTCGCGGTCGTTTCGATCGAACAGGAGAACAGATGGACACCGACCTCCTCGGGCTGCACGGCGCCACCGTCCTCGTCGCGGGCGTCGGCCCCGGCCTCGGTACGTCGATCGCACGTGCCTTCGCGCAGAGCGGTGCCCACGTCGTCGTCGCCGCCCGGCGGCAGGAGTCGATCCAGCACGCCCTCGACGCGATCGCCGGCGACGGCGGGCGCGCGAGCGGGCTCCGGGCCGACGTCACCGCAGCCGCCGACCGGTCCCGCATCGTCGGCGATCTCGCCGACCGCGGCCTGGACGTCCTGGTGTACAACGCATCCGCGACCGGCTCCTCCGCCGGCGTCGCCGACGCGTCGCTCGACGAATGGCGCGACCTGGCCGAGATCAACGTGTGGAGCCCGATCGCCCTGGTGCAGGAGACGCTGCCGCTCCTGCGCCGCTCGCAGCGGGCCGCGGTCGTGATGGTGAGCGCCATGACGACCCGCATGGTCTCGGCCCCCGGCCGGGGCGGCTACGCGATCACCAAGGCGGCGCTCAACCAGGCGGTCCGCACCCTGGCCTTCGAGCTCGGGCCCGAGCGGATCCGCGTCAACGCCGTCCTGCCCGGCTGGATGGACACGCCGCTGGTCCAGGAGTGGCGCGCCGACCCCGCCCGCAGCGCGCACGTCGACAGGGCGCTCGCCGACATCCCGCTGGGCGCGATCCCGCACCCCGACGAGGTCGCCGGCGCCGCGGTGTTCCTCGCCTCCCGGCTCTCGGCGAGCGTGACGGGCGAGCTGCTCGACACCAACGGCGGGCAGTACATGCGCGGTTAGAACCCGCGGGCTCGGCGTGAGCGATGTCCACGCCGAGCCTCAGCTCCCGCGATGCGCACCCCCGAGGAAGGACCTGATGTCGCGGACCACGACATCCGGCTCCTCCGCGGCGGCGAAGTGACCGCCCGTGGGCGAGGAGGTGACCTGGCGGAGGTCGAAGTACTCCTCCATCCAGGCCATCGACGCCCCGGGCGGGAGATCCTTCTCGAACACGGTGACGGCGGTCGGGACGCCGACGACCGGCGTCCGGTCGTGCGAGGGCTGCCAGCCGATCTTGGCGTTCTCGTGGTAGAGGCGCGCGGTGCTCACGAAGGAGTCGCTGGCCCAGTAGATGGTGAAGCTGGTCAGCAGGTCGTCGCGGCTGAACGCCGACTCCACGTCGCCGCCGCAGTCGCTCCAGGAGCGTCGCCGCTCCAGCAGCCACGCGGCCAGGCCGGCCGGGGAGTCATGCAGGGCGTGCGCCAGGGTCTGCGGGTCCAGGACGTGGGCGACGACGTGGCCCACCTTGCGGCGCTCGTACTCCACGAACGTGGCCCGGTCCCCCACCCCCGACGGGATGGCGTTGGCGAACAGGTCGGCCCACGGGCGGTCGGTGTTGAAGGCATGCAGGGGCAGCGGCCGTGGCGCGAAGTGGAGACCGAGGAGGTGCTCGGGGTACTTGTGCCCGAGCTGCGCGGTCACCATCACGCCGTAGTCGCCACCGTGGGCGGCGAACCTCGGGTAGCCCAGCACGTCGACCATCAGGGTCTTCCAGACGTCGGCCACGTCCCAGATCGTCATGCCCGTGCGCCGCAGCGGCGTGGAGAAGCCGAAGCCGGGCAGCGACGGGACGATGACGTCGAAGCTGTCCTCGGCCGAGCCGCCGTACGCGACCGGGTCGGTCAGCGGGCCGATCACGTCGTGGAAGTCCCAGAAGGTCCAGGGCCAGCCGTGGGTCAGGATGATCGGCGTCGGGTCCGGCCCCTTCCCCCGCTCGTGGACGAAGTGGATCGGGATGCCGTCGATCACCGTCCGGTAGTGGCTCAGCTCGTTGATCCGGCGCTCCTGGGCACGCCAGTCGAACTCGGTGCGCCAGGAGTGCACCAGCTCGGCGAGATACGCGCCGTTGACGCCGTAGCTCCAGTCCTCGTTGTCGAGGTCGGGCGCCAGCCGGGTGCGGGCGAGTCGCTCATGCAGGTCGTCGAGCGTTCCCTGGTCGACCTGCACCACGAACGGCTCGGCGGGCTCCCAGGCCGGGCCCGGCGTACCGGTCACCGGACGACCATCGAGCCGGCGTCGACCGCCAGGGTCGAGCCCGTCATCAGGATCGCGGCATCGCTGGCGGCGAAGGCCACGACCCGCGCGATGTCGTCGGGCAGGGCGGTCCGGCCCAGCGGCAGGTGGGCGAAGGCGGCGGGATTGCCCAGCTCCACGGTCTTGCCCGACTTCGCCGCCTCCTCCCGGCTGCGCTCGCGCAGGGCGATCAGGCCGGGGGTCTCGACGACCACCGGCGCGATGTCGAGCACCCGGATGCCGGCCGGGCCCAGCTCCACCGCGAGGCCCTTGGTGATCGCGTTGACCGCCTGCTTCGAGGTCGTGTAGGTGAGCGTGCCCGGGTTGGGATAGCGATAGGTGGCGGTCGAGGCCATGTTGATGATGACGCCGGGCCGGCTGGCGGCGACCATGAGCGGACCGACCACGCGACTGACGTTGAGCACCCCGCGGACGTTGACCGCCATGGTGCGATCGAAGTCCTCGTCGGCGATCTGGTCGTACGGACTCGGCACGCCGAGCAGACCGGCGTTGTTGACGAGGATGTCGATCTCGCCGAGCCGGGACCGGACCGCCGCGACGGCCTGCCGTGTCGACTCGGGCGAGGTGACGTCCATCGCCACCGCGACAGCGGTCGCGCCGCCGGCGGCGAGCTTCTCGGCCGTCTCGGTGGCGAGGCTCTCGTCGATGTCGGCGATCGCGACCGCCGCACCGGCCTCCGCGAGCCGTGTTGCCACGGCAGCGCCGATGCCGCGCCCTCCTCCGGTGACCAGCGCGACCCTCCCGGCCAGCGAGTAGAGGTCGGCGAGCGACCGGTTCGACACGTCAGGGGCAACAGTCATGGGACTCTCCTCTCGGTGGCGCCGGCACCCGGCCGGAGCCGTCAGGGCATCTCAGATGCGTTCGAAGCCGAGCAGGGTGGACCCGGCGACGTCGTAGGGATAGGCCCGTACCCGCGTGTTCTCGTCGAGCGGGCCGGACTCGATGCGGCCGAACAGCCGGACGCCCTCGGGCTGGAGCTCCACGGCCACGACGGTGTACGGCGTGTGCCCCTTGAAGGTGTCGTCGAGCGGATGGTGCGCCACGATCCACGAGTACACGCGCCCCTCCCCGGTCGAGAGGGTGGCGTCGATGTCCGTGCTGCCGCAGTGGGCGCACGCGGGGATCGGGGGGAAGAAGTGCCGGTCGCAGGAGCGGCAGTGCGGGATCCGCAGCTCACCGGCGGCGAGCGACGCCCACCACCAGGCGGTGTCCGGATCGATGTCCGGCGCCACGGTGACGTCCTGCAGGGGGTTGGTCATCACGAGTCCTTCCTGAGCACGATCGCGGATCCGTCGACGAGCACGCCCGAGGTGGCCACAGCCGTCTCGGCGCCCTCCACCTGGCGGATGCCGGCGCGGCCCTGGATCTGGTGGACGGCCTCGGTCACGGTGTTCATGCCGTGCACATAGCCCTCGTTGAGCAGGCCGCCGTGGGTGTTCGTGGGCAGGACGCCGTCCAGCCGGGTGTTGCCCTCCCGGACGAAGGCGCCCGCGCCGCCCCGCTCCACGAAGCCGAGTCCCTCCAGGCCGTAGAGGACGGCCGGGCTGAAGCAGTCGTAGATCTCGGCCACGTCGATGTCGGCCGGTCCCAGGCCCGCCGAGGCCCACAGCCGGTCGGCCAGCAGGTGCTGGCAGTTGCGGCTCAGGTCGGGCCAGTAGTGGACGTCGGCGATGTCGAGCCCCGAGCCGCGCCCGGTGACCCAGGCTCCGCCCTCGAGCACCGCGGGCGGCACCTTCAGGTCCCGGGCACGCTCGAGGGACGTCACGACGACGGCCACCGCGGCGTCGACCTCGACGGTGCAGTCGACCGGCCGGAACGGCTCGACGACGTACCCGCGCGAGAAGTACTCCTCCTCGGTGAGCAGGCTCCTGCGCACCGCCCGCTCGTTGAGCGCGGAGTACTCCCGCTGCGCCATCACCACGGCCGCCAGGTCCGCCTCCGTGGCCCCCGTCTCGATCATGAACCGTCGCGACCACATCGCGATGTAGTACGGGTAGGACGAGAACCCGATCGGGTAGCGGAACTGGCCGCTCGGCGACTCGAAGTGGGTGGAGCCGACCTTCTTGCCGGTGCGGCCGTTGAGCGCCCGGTAGACGACGACGGTCTCGGCCAGTCCGGATGCGACGGCCATGGCGGCGTTCATGACCGCGAAGCCCGGCTGCGACCCGCCGTTGTTGAGGTCGAGCACGTAGCTCAGGTCGCCGCAGCCGAGGCCGGTCCCGACCGCCTGGCTGGAGACCGAGTCGTTGAACAGGCTGTAGGTGATGACGCCGTCGACGTCGGCCGGCGTGAGACCGCAGTCGGCCAGCGCCGCTCGCGAGGCCTCGAGGGCCAGGTCGAGAACGGATCTGCCGCCGGAGGCGGTCAGGTCGGTGTAGCCGACGCCGGAGAGCGCCGTCGTGCCGGCGAAGCCGGGACGGTTGCCAGGGGCGCTGGTCATGGTGAGCACCTCGTCGATCGGGGGGAAGGGGTCAGAAGGAGTCGATGCCGTCACGCAGCAGCGTGAGGCCGTCGTCCAGGAGCGCGCGGGCGGTGTGCTGGAGCGACTCGTAGATCGGGTCGTGCTTCTTGCCGCGCCGATGGAGCCGCAGGTTGTAGCCCACGATGGCGGCGTACTTGTAGCAGGACGCCGCCACGTGCCACGCCAGCTCCCGGGCGCCGATGCCGTAGGTGCGGCCGAGCTCGCCGAGCGGGATCTCGATGCTGCCCGTGGGGTTCGGATCCGGTGCGTAGCGTCGCCGCAGGGAGGCGACCGCGAGGCAGGCCAGGTCGGTCGCGGGGTGGCCCACGCCGGCGATCTCCCAGTCCAGGACGGCGACGACGCCGTCGTCGCCGAACATCAGGTTGCCGTAGTGGAAGTCTCCGTGCACCAGGACCGGCGCTGCCGCACCGGCGTCGCCCGCGCCGGCCGCCAGCCGGTCGGCGAGCGCTTCGCCTGGTCGGTGCAGGTCCTCCTCCGCGCGGACGAGCAGCGGCTCCCACCGCCGGACCTCCGCGAGCGGGTCGCCGTCGGCGTCGGCGAGGGACAGGCTGGTCCGGTCGAGCGGAACCGACTGGATCACCTTCAGCGCCGCGACCGCGGCGGCGGCCGTCGCGGCGTCGCCGGCACCGGCCCGGAAGTCGGACCAGGAGCGGCCCTCGACCAGCTCCATGACCGCGAACGCGCGGCCGGCCAGGCGGGGCTCGCTGCTGCACGCGAGGACGCGCGGCGCCGGGGCGCCGGCCGCCTGGAGCGCGGCCATGATCCGGCCCTGGCGCCCGACGTCGGCGGGGCCGCGCGGCGGGACGCCGGCGGGAGAGAGCCGCAGCACCAGTCGGCTCAAGGCCGCCGGTGAGGCCAGCACGAAGGAGTACGTCTCCCCCGAGTGTCCGTCGCCGAACGGCGCCAGGTCCGAGACGGACGCATCCGCCAGGCCGAGCGTCTCCCGGAGCACCGCTTCCAGGTCGGTGACGATGTCGCCATCGGTCACCTCGGTCGTCATCGTCATGTCGTCATCGCCTCCACACCAGCGGCTCACCGTCGGAAAGTCCCTGTCGCCCGGCCACCTGCGCCGCGAAGGCGGCGACCACGTCGAGGTGCGCCGCCGGCGAGTCCAGTCCCTGGCCGATGGTGCGGAAGGCGACCCGGTCGACGCCGAGCCCGGCGAGCCGGTCCAGGGCCGACGGCCAGGCCGACGGATCCGGGCCGCTGTCGACGAAGACCTCGATGCCGAAGCTCGCGCGGTCGCGCTCCTTGTCCGCCAGCAGCTGCTCGACCTCGTCGACCGCGGCGCGGACGTCGTCGCCGCGAGCCGGGACGATCAGCCCGTCCCCGAGGCGGACCGCCCGCGCGTAGGCGGCACGGGAGCTGCCACCGAACCAGAGCGCGGGTGCGCTCGCGGGGCGGGGAGCGATCGAGGCCCGGTCGATCCGGTGGCGCGCGGTGACCAGGGTGACCGAGGGCTCGCTCCAGAGCCGGCCGAGCACCTGCACCTGCTCCTCGAGCATCGCCCCCCGCCCGGCGAAGGGCATGCCGAGCGACTCGTACTCGACGTGGTTCCAGCCGACGCCGACGCCGAGCACGAGTCGGCCACCGGAGAGGCTCTGCACCTCGGCCGCCTGCTTGGCGACGAGCGCCGTCTGCCGCTGGGGCAGCACGAGTACGCCGGTCATCAGCTCGATCCGGGTCGTGATCGCGGCGAGGTAGCCCATGAGCACGAACGGCTCGTGGAAGGGCGTGTGCTCGTCGTAGGGACCGGTGAGGCGGGGGCTGCGGTCGGCGTGCTCGGCGCCGAGCACGTGGTCGTAGACGACGGCGCGGCCGAACCCCACACGGTCGGCCAGCTCGGCGAACGCGGCGACCTCGTGGGGCGTCCCGGGCAGCTCCGTCTGGGGGAGCACCACGTCGATCCGCATCAGGCGCCTCGACTGCCGGCCGCGTCGGCCAGGCGGTCGACCAGGACGTTCTTCTGGACCTTGCCCGTGGTCGTGGTCGGCAGGGAGTCCACGACCTCCAGCCGCTCGGGCAGCTTGAAGGCCGCGAGGCCGAAGCCGCGCAGCGCCGTCGTCAGCTCCGCGAGCGTGAGCGCCGCGCCCGGCTGGAGCACGACGCAGGCGCAGGCGATCTCGCCGAGCCGGTCGTCCGGCACCGGTACGACGGCGCACGCGGCGACCTCCGGGAGCTTGACGATCAGCTCCTCGATCTCGCGGGGCGCGATGTTGAGGCCGCCGCGGATGATGATCTCCTTGGTCCGGCCGACGATGGTCAGGTAGCCGTCGGCGTCGAGGACGCCGAGATCGCCGGACTCGACCCAGCCGTCCGCGTCGAAGGTGCTGGCGGTGCGCTCGGGGTCGTTGAAGAAGCCCACGCTCGCGCTGGGACTGCGCACGTAGATCACGCCGGGCTCCCCGACGACCGCGCGGCCGTCGCGGCGTACCTCGAGCTCGACGGCGTCGAACGGGAGACCGTCGGTCTCGATCCGCTTGGTCTCGGGGCTCTCCGGGCGGTTCCACGAGCCGATCAGGACCTCGGTGGAGCCGTAGAGGCGCAGCACCGTCATCCCGAGCTCGCTCGCGCGCCTGACCAGGTGCGGCGGCACGGCCGCGCCCCCGGAGGAGAAGCGCCGCATCGACGACAGGTCGGCGCCGACGCGATCCGCCTCGTCCAGGACGTCGGCCAGGAAGGTCGTGGCGGCCACGGTGTAGGTGCACCGCTCGTCCTGGATCGTGCGCACGGCCTCGGCGGCGTCCCACTTGTCCTGCAGGCAGAGGGTCAGGCCGTGGTGGAGGGCCATCCGCAGGCCGTAGTTGAACCCCGTCGAGTGCCCGATGGGCGAGGGCATCCAGACGATGTCCTCCGCCGTCAGGCCCAGCGCCTCGCCCGCAGCACGGACGCCGAACTCGGTCGTGCTCTCCGTGTGCATGATGGCCTTCGGGGTCGACTCCGTGCCCGAGGTGAACATCAGCTCGGAGACGGCCTCCGGATCCAGGCCGGAGGGGTACGGCGCCGCGGCGTGCCCCTCGAGCAGCCCGTCGAGCGCCGCCGGCTGCTCGACCGGGTCCGGCACGACGAGGTGGGTGCGGAGCGCGGGCAGCTCGTCGACGAGCTCGGCGGCCAGTGCCGCGTGGTCGAACCTGCGGTAGACGGCGGGCGTCACCAGGAGCTTCGACCCCGCGGCCGAGAGCATGTGGCGCATCTCCTTGCCGCGGTAGATCGGCAGCATGGTGTTGAGGACCGCGCCCCGGGCGAGCACCGCCAGGTCGACGACGACCGTCTCGTACCAGTTGGGCAGCTGGACCGCCACGACGTCGCCCGGCTCGACGCCGGCCTCGGTCAGCACCCGGACCATGCGGCAGACGTCGGCGTAGAGCTCCGCGTAGGTCCGCCGCCGGGTGCCGGCGAGGTCGACCACGGCGGTCTTCTCCGGCCGTGCGGCGGCGTGCTGGGCCAGGCGGTCGGCCAGGGTGTCGGAGTTCCAGTGCCCCCGCGACCGGTACAGCTCGCGCCTCTCGGCCGGCGTCACCACATCGCGCAGGAGCCGGACCGCCGACTGGGAGCTGGTTGCCATCCCGCCACACCTCCCTCCGATGCTGGAGCCGATCCAGATCGGAGTCTAGTAGAAGATTCTCGAATGGAATACGATGTGATCGTACGGCAATCGAAACACGCTGCGCAACACCCGCTCGCTGCCCCCGGCCCCGAGAAGGACGCCCATGACATCCTCCGACACCGCACCGCACGCCCACCCCGCACCCGCGCACGACCTCACCGGCCGAAGCGTCGTGGTCACCGGCGGCAACGGCGGGATCGGGCTCGGCCTGGCCCACGGCGTGGCCCGCGCCGGCGCGCGCGTGGCGATCTGGGGCCGCAACGCGGCCAAGAACGAGACCGCCCTCGCCGAGCTCCGGGAGGCCGGCCTCGACGCCACCGCCCTGGTGGTCGACATCCAGGACGAGGAGCAGGTGTGCTCCGCCTTCGCCGACACCGTGTCCGCGCTCGGCCGGGTGGACGCCTTCTTCGCCAACGCCGGCGTGCCCGGCGACGCGGTCTCCTTCGTGGACATGACCGTCGAGCAGTGGCGCAGCGTCGTCTCGATCAACCTCGACGGCACCTTCCTGTGCCTGCGCGAGGCCGCGCGCCACATGGTCGCCAACGGCGGCGGCGCGCTGGTCCCGGTGTCCTCGATCATGAACTTCTACGGCGGCGCGCGCAAGGAGCACTACGCCGCGAGCAAGGCGGGCATCGAGGCGCTGTCGCGGGCGCTCGCCGTCGAGCTCGCCCCCCAGGGGTCCGGGTGAACACGCTCGTCCCGGGCTGGACCGAGACCGACCTGGTCGCGCCCGGGGCGGGGTTCATCGACGCCAAGAACTACGACAAGGTCCGCGAGTACACCCGCCGCCGCACACCCGTCCAGCGCTGGGGCACCCGCGAGGACATGGCCGCTGTCGCCGCGTTCCTGGCGGATCCGTCGCTGACGTTCCACACTGGCGACACGCTGGTCGTGGACGGCGCGTACACGAGGTTCTGATCGCCGTGACGATTCATGAAATCGATTCGTATTTAGGGCTTCACGAGGTCTCGTATTTGGAATACGATGCAAATCGGCCCTCATTCGCGGCCCGATCTCAAGGAGCGCCCTCATGAAGTCACATCTGCTCACCTTCGGCGACCACCTGCCGGACCCCGTGACGGGTACGTCGACCACGGTCGCCGAACGTCACGCCGCCATCATCGAGTCGGCCGTCGCGGCCGAGGCGGCCGGGTTCGACGGGTTCAACGTCGGCGAGCACCACGCCGGCCCGTTCGTCAGCGTGAGCCCGCCCGTCCTCCTCGCCGCGGTCGCCGCACGGACGTCGACGCTGCGGCTGGGGACCGGGGTGACCCTGCTCGCCAACAGCGACCCGCTCCGCGTCGCCGAGGACTTCGCCGTCCTCGACCTGGTCTCCGGCGGGCGCGCGGAGATGTGCGTCGGCCGGGGCAACCTGTTCGCCAAGACCTACGAGATCTTCGGCCAGTCCCTGGACGACTCCCGCCAGCTCTTCGAGGAGAACGTCGAGCTGCTCCTCCGGCTCTGGACCGAGGAGTCGGTGACCTGGAGCGGGCTCTCCCGTCCTCCCCTGCGCGACGTGACGCTCCAGCCGAGGCCGATCCAGGTCCCCCACCCGCCGCTCGCGATCGGCGGGGCGGGTCCGCAGAGACCGCGCACCTGGCCGCCCGGCTGGGCCTGCCGCTCGTCCTGCCCAGCGGCTTCAGCGCGCCGGACAGGTTCGTGCCGGTCGTCGAGACCTACAAGGAGGCGTTCCGCAGCGTCGAGGGCAGCCAGCCCCGGATCGGCGCGTGCTGGCACGTCAACGTGGCGCCGACCAGTCAGCAGGCCCGCGAGCGCTGGAGGCCGCGGTTCACCGCCTACCACGACTGGTTCGGCTCGCTGGTGCAGAGCCAGACCCCGGGCTTCACCTCCGCGCCGCTCGACTTCGAGTGGACGATCACCCACGGGTCCGCCGTCGCGGGCTCCCCCGCCGAGGTCACCGAGCGGCTGCTCTACCTGTCCGAGACGCTCGACATCGACACCAACCTCATCTACGTCGACTCGGGCGGCGCGCCGCTCCCCGAGGTCCTCGACATGATCGACCTCCTCGGCCACGAGGTCCTGCCCAAGCTGGCCTGACGGCCCTCCGCCCCGCAGTACCGACCCTCAGACCGCCTGGAGGAACCTTCATGAAGATCGACATCGACTTCGAGCGCTGCTGCGGAGCCGGTCAGTGCGTCCTCGCCGCTCCGGAGGTCTTCGACCAGTCCGACGAGACCGGCCTGGTCATCCTGCTGGACATCGAGCCGGCCGACCATCTGCACGACGGCGTGCGCGAGGCGGCTCTCGCCTGCCCGGCGCAGTGCATCACCGTCCACGAGTGACCCACGGCCGGCGGCCGTCAGCGACCTGACCCACCTCCGCACCACCGATCAGAATCGAGGCGACTCCCATGCCGACCACCGCTGTTCGCTTCCCCTTCACCCGCACCCGGCCGTTCGACCTCGAGCCGGAGATCTCCGAGCTGAGGGAGAGCGCGTCGATCTCGCAGGCCGAGCTCTTCGACGGCAAGCTGGCGTGGCTGATCACCCGGTTCGACGACGTGATGGCCGTCTGCACGAACCCGGCCTTCAGCTCGGACACCACCAAGGACGGCTATCCGGAGGTCTTCGAGGGGCGCACCAGCAAGGCCGACAAGGAGAAGTCCCTCATCAGCATGGATCCGCCGGACCACGACGAGCTGCGGCGGATGCTGACGCGCTGGTTCACGGTGAAGCGGGCCGAGGCCATGCGCCCACGGATCCAGGCCCTGGTGGACGAGCTGATCGACGGCATGCTGGCCGAGGAGGGCCGGATCGACCTCGTGCAGGACTTCGCCCTGCCGATCCCCACCGCGGTGATCTGCTGGCTCCTGGGCGTTCCCGAGAAGGACCACCTGTTCTTCCAGGAGCGCTCGGGCACCCGGCTCGCCGTGGCGGCCTCGTCGGCCGACGTCTCCTCCGCGACCACCGAGCTGATGGCGTACCTCGACGACCTCGTCGGGGTGAAGATCGAGCAGCCCGAGGACGACATCATCAGCGACCTCGTGCACCAGTACATGCTCCCGGGCACGCTGGACCGCGCCACCCTCGTGGACCTGGCCCGGCAGCTGCTCATCGCCGGGCACGAGAGCACGGCGAGCATGATCACCCTCGCCACGATGCTGCTCCTGGAGCATCCCGACCAGCTCGCCGACCTGCGCGCCAACCCCGAGCTCTACCCGAGCGCCGTCGAGGAGGTGCTGCGCTATCTCACCATCGCCCAGCTCCTGGTCGGCCGCGTGGCCACCGAGGACGTGACCATCGGGCAGCAGGTCATCCGGGCGGGCGAGGGCGTGCGAGCGCTCCTCAACGCCGCGAACCGCGACCCCCGCGTCTTCACGGACCCCGACCAGCTCGACGTACGGCGTCCGAACGTGCGCCGCCACATGGCCTTCGGGTACGGCATCCACCAGTGCCTCGGCCAGGCCTACGCCCGCGTCGAGATGCAGGTGGCGCTGGAGACGCTCTTCCGCCGGCTCCCGGGCCTCGCCCTGGGCGTGCCGCTCGAGGAGGTCAGCTTCAAGTACGAGAGCGCCGTGCACGGCGTCCATGCCCTGCCGGTCACCGTCTGAGGAGCGGGCTCGATGCTGCGCCACGAGGATCTGTTCCATGTCGGGATCGTGGTCGAGGACCTCCAGGCCGGCATGGCGGCGTACGGCGACCCGCTGGGCCTCGACTGGCGGGAGTGCTTCTACCCGACGCCGGACGTCCTCACCCCCGAGGGCTTCCACACGATGGAGGTCGGCGCGGTCTACAGCCGCAGCGGGCCGGTCCACTACGAGCTGCTCCAGCAGCACCCCGGCGGTCTCTGGGCGGATCTCGGCCTGCACCACCTGGGCTACTTCACCGACGACCTGCCCGGCGAGATCGAGCGACTGTGCGCCGCGGGGGCGACCCGTGAGGGCGTGATGCACCGCGACGGCTCGCCGGTGGGCGCCTATCTCCTCCTCGACCGCACCCGGATCGAGCTCATCCCCCGCAGCGCCGCCGACCGTCTCATCGGGCCTGCCGTCTGATGCCGAGCCGCGAAGGGGCCACCGTGCCGGCGCTGGGCTACGAGACGATCCAGTTCGCACCGAAGTTCACCCCGCAGCCGCCGTCGCTCGAGCGTCAGATCGACGCCGCCGCCGGAGCGGGGTTCTCCTGGATCGCCTTCGACCGGCACTCGCTCGAGGCAGCCGAGGCGACCCCCGCCGGCCTGGACGGGGTCGCCCGCGCCTGCGCGCGGGCCGCTCTGCCCTGCCGGGAGATCCAGTCCCTGCGGATCCTGGCGGACCCGGACGCGACGCTGGCCGGCGTCGAGGCGCTGCGCCGGCGGGTGGCGGCGCTGCGGCCCGACGTCGTACCGCTCATCCTCTTCGTCCCGCCGACCGAGGCGATCCTCGACCTGGTCCGGGAGAGCATCGCCCGCCTCCGCGCGGAGCACCCCACCGTCGCCTTCGCCCTCGAGTTCAGTCCGCTGTTCCCCGTCACCGACGTGCCGTCGGCGCTGCGGGTGACCGCAGACCTGGGCGTCGAGCGCGTCGGCCTCGCCGTCGACACCTGGCACGTCTTCAACGGCACCACCGCCTGGAGCGACCTCGCCGCGCTGCGCGCCGAGCAGGTGCCGCTGATCCAGTTCAACGACCACGGTCCGCTCGGCGACACTCCGATCACCCTCGCCAAGGACCATCGGCTGCTGCCCGGAGCCGGCGTGTTCCCCTCCCCCGCTTCGTCGGCACGATGCGGGCCAACGGCATCGACGCGCTCGTGGGCGTCGAGATCGTCTCGGCGCGGATGCGCGCGTGGAGCCCCGAGCAGTTCGCCCGCTGCGCGTTCGAGGCCGCCGCGCCGTACTGGGCCCGTTGACCGACCCCTGCCCGGCCGGCCGGGCACCCTGAACCCGAGAACCAAGACAGTGGACCCCGAGGAGACCTCCATGAGCCAGATGAACGCCTACCGCATCGTCGACTGGGGGAAGGGCGCCTACGAGTCCGTCCCCGTCCCGAGCCCCGGGCCGGCGAGGTCCTGGTCGAGGTCGAGGGCGCCGGCCTGTGCGCCAGCGACCTGCACTTCCTGCACCTCCCGAGGGCGGCTGGGGCTCGGCGCCCCCGTGGACGCTGGGCCACGAGAACGCCGGCCTGGTGGCCGCCCTCGGCGACCACACCAGTCGCTTCGCGGTCGGCGACGCCGTCATCGCGACCGGCATCCGCAGCTGCGGGAGCTGCCGCTACTGCGTGCGCGGGCACGACAACCTGTGCGGCATGGCCACCGGCGGCCGCGGCGCCGGCATCGACGGCGGGTTCGCCCAGTACGTCATCGTGCCCGAGCGGGAGCTGGTGCGCCTGACGACCCTCGCGCCGCGCGAGGCCGCGCCGCTGGCCGACGCCGGGCACACGTCGTACGGCGCCGTCGCCCATGTGCTGGACCGGCTGACCCCGGACGCCACCGCCCTGGTGATCGGGGCCGGAGGGGTCGGCTCGTACGCCGTGCAGTACCTCAAGCTGCTGACGGCCGCCCAGGTCGTCGTCGCCGAGGTGTCCGCGCCTCGTCGCGCCTACGTCACCGAGCTCGGCGCCGATGCCGCCATCGAGTCGGGACCGAGCACCGTGGAGGCGGTGCGCGACCTGACCGGTGGCCGCGGCGCCGACGCGGTCATCGACTTCGTCGGGAACGCGGCGTCCATCCAGACCGCGCTGGAGAGCGCCGCGCCGCTGGCACGGATCGCACTGGTCGGCGTGGGGGACGCCGACGTCCGGCTGTCCTGGGCGAAGGCGCCGGCGATCGGAGCCGAGGTCTCGTGGCGGATGGGCGCGACCATCGGACAGCTCGAGGAGGTCGTGTCGATCGCCGAGCGCGGACTGCTCCGCATCGACAACGAGTACTTCGCCTTCGACCAGATCGAGCATGCGATGGAGCTGCTCGGCGCCGGCGAGCTGACCGGCCGGGCGGTCATCGAGCCCGGGAGGACGACGACTGCATAGGCAGGACGCGGCCGCCGACAACGACATCTCAGCGGAGTTCGGCGTCAACGACCGGTAGGACCCCTCGACGGATCAAGAAGAAGGAGCATACGGACGTCGACAGTGACCGAGCAGCCCCTGCCGCCCGCGTGATCGAGGCCGGACGTGACGCGAGCGGAATTCCATCGCGACCCTTCGCGCGCCATCGACTGGATGCATTCCCACGCGCCGACATACTGGTATGACCCCAGGCCCGACTATCACACGCCCTTCTGGATCCTCGCGAAGTCGGCAGATATTCGCGCGGTCGCGGCCGACGCTGCGACGTGGTGCAGCAGCGAGGGGACGGTGGAACCGTTCGCGACGGTCGATTGGGACCCCCTTCTCGAGATGCTCGACTTCTTCGATGCCGAGCTCGACCGACGGATGAGCGACCCACGGGACGACTACATCTCCGCCGTTGCGCACGGGACGTTCGAGGGGCGCGGCCTCGATCGGAACGAGATGCTCATGATGTGCTGGGGCTTCCTCGTCGGGGGCGCCGAGACCACGAACAGCTTCCTGGGCGGTGGCGTTCGGGCACTCATGGACAATCCGGACCAGAAGACCCTGCTCCTCGATCCTGCCAACGTGCAGACCGCGGTCAGCGAGCTGCTGCGTTGGACGACACCGACTCGAGCGCTCATGCGCACCGCGACGAGGGTGATCGGAACCTGAGCCGCTCCCTGGACGAAGACGCTCTCAGGACCCGCCCTCCAGGTCCACGGCCCCCGGGCCGGCGGGCAGCGCCGCGACATGGGGATGGTCCTCGAGGACCCCCTCCCGGCGCCGGGCCCCGCCCGGCGAGCCGATCTCCGCGAAGACCTCCCGGCCCACCCTGACGAAGGCCTCCCACTCCTCGGGCAGCTCGCCGTCGAAGTAGATCGCCTCCTGCGGGCAGACGGGCTCACAGGCACCGCAGTCGACGCACTCGTCGGGATGGATGTAGAGGGATCGGCTCCCCTCGTAGATGCAGTCGACGGGACACTCCTCGACACACGAGCGGTCCTTGACGTCCACGCATCCGACGGTGATCACGTAGGACATGGCGCGCCTCTCCTCGGTGGGCGACCGGTCATCGGCCGAGGTAGCGGGCGGGCCTCTTCTCGGCGAACGCGGCCAGGCCCTCGTAGGCGTCGTGGGACGTCGTGGCGTAGTCGAAGAAGAGCTCGGCCTCCTGGGCGAGGCCGTCGTCGAGGGGGGTGTTCTCCGCGATCGAGATCAACTTCTTCATCTTCGCCCGACCCAACGGCGTGTGCCGCGCAGTCTGCGCAACCAACTCCAACGTCGCCTCCAACAACTCCTCCTCCGAAGCACACAACGCCACCAGACCCGCCTCCCGCGCCTCCCCAGCCGAATACAACCGACCCGTCAGCAACCACTGCGACGCCCGCGCACTCCCCAACGCCTTGACCAACCGCTGACTGCTCCCCGCACCCGGCAACTGCGCGAAATTCAGATGCCCATCACCGATCCGCGCCGAATCAGCCATCGTCACCAGATCACACGCCAACGCCAGCTCCAGACCACCCGCCACACACGCACCGTTGACCATCGCCACCGACAACGGCGCCGCCGTCTCCAACAGTCCGCACGCCGTCTCGAAGTCGTCCATGAACCGGCGAAAACGCTCCGGATCCCGATACAGCGACTGATACCCCTTCAGATCACCACCCGCCGAGAACGCCCGGCCCTTCCCGGTCAACACCACCGCATCCGGCACCACCACACCCGAATCGACACCCGAATCGACACCCGAATCGACACCCGAATCGACACCCGAATCAGCGCCCGAATCGGCCCCCTGACTCGTCAACGTCTCCAACAACCACGCCAACGCCGCGATCGTGTCCTTGTCCACCGGGTTCAACGACTCCGGCCGGTTCAACCGCACCAACGCGATGTCGACCCCACCCCGCCGCACATGCTCCAACTCCAACAACGCATCCACCGGACCCGCACCATCCACCGACACCACATCCGACACCACCACCCCGGACCACACGGAGGAGTGCGCGCCCGTGTCGCTCATCGGTGGCTCACACCAGCTCGAGGATCGTGGCGTTGGCCTGGCCGCCGCCCTCGCACATGGTCTGGAGGCCGTAGCGGATCCCGTGGGCGCGCATGTGATGGACCATCGTGGTCATCAGCCGCGCTCCCGAGCCGCCCAGCGGGTGGCCCAGGGCGATCGCGCCGCCCACCGGGTTGAGCGTGGCGGGGTCGGCCCCCGTCTCGGCGAGCCAGGCGAGGACGACGGACGCGAAGGCCTCGTTGACCTCGAACGTGCCGATGTCGGAGATCGAGAGTCCGGCCCTGCGCAGCACCTTCTCCGTGGCCGGGATGGGACCGGTCAGCATGATGTTCGGGTCGCTCCCGGCGAGCGCCACCGAGTGGATCCGCGCGAGCGGGGTCAGCCCGAGCCGTGCGGCGGTCTCGGAGCTGGTCATCAGTACGGCGGCCGCGCCGTCGCTGATCTGCGAGGCGTTGCCGGCGTGGACGACGCCGTCCTCACGGAACGGCGTGGGCAGGGTCGCGAGCCTCTCCAGGGTGCCGCCACGGCGGATCCCCTCGTCCACGCTCACCTTCTCGCCGTCCGGGGTCGTGACCTCGACCAGCTGCTCCTGGTAGGCGCCGGCGTCGACGGCCGCCGCGGCGCGCGCGTGCGACTGCAGCGCGTACTCGTCGAGCTGGGCGCGGCTCAGGCCCCACCGCTCGGCGATGGTCTCCGCTCCCAGCCCCTGGCTCGGGAACTCGGCCGAGTAGCGCGCGGCGTACCGCAGGCCGAGGGGGGACTGCTCCCCCGCCGCCGAGCCCATGGGCACCCGGCTCATCGACTCGACACCGCCGGCGACGACCAGGTCGTAGTGCCCGGCGACGACGCCCGCGGCGGCGAAGTGGACGGCCTGCTGGGAGGATCCGCACTGCCGGTCGACCGTGGTGCCCGGGACCGACTCCGGCCAGCCGGCCGAGAGGACGGCCGTCCGCGCGATGTCGAAGGTCTGCTCGCCGGCCTGGCTGACGCACCCCCAGACGACGTCGTCGACCAGGCCCGGGTCGACGGCCGTGCGCTCGGCGAGCGCCTCGAGCACGGTCGCCGACAGATCGGCGGGATGCACGCCCGCCAGGCTTCCGCCCCGCTTGCCGATCGGCGTACGCACTGCCTCGACGATGACCGCGTCTCTCATCTTCACATCCGTTCCCCGGTGACGCATGATCCCCGTAGAGAAAGCTGCATCACGATTTCATGTTCTGATCGATGCTACACGGAAGAGCATTCGTTATACTAGAAGTCGATTCGGACAAATGGGAAAGGGGCAGGCCCCATGCAGGCGATCGTCGTGGAGTCACTCGGGTCGGCCGAGGTGCTCCGGCCAGGAGAGGTCCCCCCTCCCGAGCCCGGCGCCGGAGAGCTGCTCGTGCGGGTCGCGGCCGCCGGCGTGAACTTCATGGACGTGCGCCAGCGCCGGGGCATCGGTCCGCCACGTCCGGTCCCGTTCGTGCCCGGATGGGAGGGCAGCGGCACGGTGGTCGAGGTCGGCGACGACGTCACCGGGCTCGCCGTCGGCGACCGCGTCGCCTGGAACATGACCGGATCGAGCTACGCCGAGCAGGTGCTGGTCGCCGCCGGCGGCGCCGTGCCCGTCCCCGACGGCATCGGCGACCTGACCGCCGCGGCCGTCATGATCCAGGGCCTGACCAGCCATCACCTGGCCGCGGTCGCCGCGCGGGTCCTGGACCGGCCCGGCCGGGTCCTCGTGCACGCGGCGGCCGGCGGCGTCGGCTCCCTGCTGACCCAGATGCTCCGCCGGCAGGGGCACCACGTCGTCGGGACCGTGTCCGCGCCGGCCAAGGCCGCGGCCGCCGCGCGCGGCGCCGACGAGGTCGTCGTGGCCGGGGCCGGGGAGCTCGAGGAGGCGCTCGCCCAGCGGTACGGCGAGGCCGGCTTCGACGCGGTGTACGACGGCGTCGGCGCGGCGACCTTCCCGGCCAGCCTCCGCCAGGTGCGGTCCGAGGGGCTCCTCGCCTACTTCGGCCAGGCGAGCGGCCCGGTGCCGCCGGTCGACCTGTTCGACCTGCCGAGGAGCATCCTGCTGACCAAGCCCGTGGTGCTCGACCACGTGCCCGCGCCCGAGCGCCTGCGCGCGGTCAGCTCCGAGCTGTTCTCCTGGATCGCCGACGGCAGCCTGATCGCCCCGGAGACCAGCGTCTATCCCCTCGCCGAGGCCGCGGCGGCACATGTCGCGCTGGAGTCGCGCGCCAGCACCGGCAAGCTGCTCCTCGTGCCCTGACGACGGGGGCCGGTCCGGTCAGTCCCGGCCGGCCGAGGGAGCCGTGGCGTAGACGTACGGCTCCGCCTCGGCCAGAGCCCTCGCCACGACGTCCTGGTCGACCGCATCGGCCAGCGCGGCCGCACCTGCCTCGCGCAGCATGGGGGCGATCCGCCGGCCGAGCCGGTCGAGGACCCAGTCGCGGATGTCGCCGTTGGCCACCGAGTCGAACGGCAGCTGGTGCCACATCCCGTTCATCGTGACGCACTCGGCGTAGCCGGAGATGCGCAGGTACTCCATCGAGATCTCCACGCCGGCATCGCGCAGCTCGTGCAGGTGGTGGTAGTGGTAGTGCGGCTCCCGCTCGAAGCAGTCGAACCTGAGGTAGTCCCGACCGGTGCTGGTCTCGTTGACGTACACCGAGACGCCACGGTCGTAGTAGCCCTCCTCGCGGATCTTCTTCAGGATCTCCGCGACGCCGGGCTGTCCCTCGTACTTCAGCATCGCCTGCTCGGTGAACTCGCGGTGGATGACCTTGATCGTCACCGCCCCGCGGGGAACTCGTAGGGCTGCTCGTTCTCGACAACGACCACCGACTCGATCGTCTCGTCCATCGCTCCACTCCTCCTCTGCGGTGCCGGGCTCAACCGGCCCGCGACGGGCCCAGGGCGTCCCGGACCAGGCCAGATGCCTGCCGGGCCGCCGCCACCAGGCTCTCCTGGTAGGTCATGATCTGCTCGTAGGTCAGCGCCGTGGCGAAGTCGAAGAGCTTCAGCGCCAGCTCCACCTCGCCCCCGGGCCGAAGACGGGGGCGCCGATCGAGCGCACCAGGTGCTCCTCGGCCGGAGCCAGGTCCTGCGGCTCGTACAGGTCGCCGACCTCCTGCAGCAGGCTGCTCAGCCGCCGCTGCGCGTCGCTGCCGTAGCCGCCCTGGGACAGCTCCGCCAGGGTCTGGTCCACCTCGCGATGGACCTCGGCGACGAGGCCGAGCGACCAGCCGCGCTCCCGGACGCGCTCGAGCGACTCCAGGAGGTGCGCACGAGAGACGTCGCGCTCGCGCGTGGCCTTGCCGATCCAGCGCTCGATCGCGTCGGGCCCCGACCAGGCGACGTACAGGCTGCCGTACGGCGGGACCCACGGCAGCCGGGCGCCCACGCGACTCGGCGCCAGGACAGAGCCGGGCGGTGACGCGTTCGCGATCGACACCAGGTCGTCGTTGACCACGCACTGGGCGACGCACTCGACCCCCAGCTCCTCGGCCAGCCGCTCCATGAGCGGCCGGACGATATTGGCGATCCGCACGTGCTTGAGCAGGTCGTCGTCCGCCGGCGCCATGAGCGACAGGGGCGAGAAGCGACCGTAGCCGCCCTGGAAGAACAGCAGCGGCATCGCCGGGTCGCCGACGTCCATGGACGTCACCCTCCCGACGACGATGTCGTGGTCGCCGCCGTCGTAGACGGTGTGCAGCGCGCACTCGACCCAGGCGACGGCGGCGTCCAGGATCGGCTCGCCCGACGCGGACGGCCGCCACCGCACGCCGCTCCACTTCTCCGCCTCGACCTTGCCGGCGAACCTGCGGCACAGCGCCTCGTGCTCGGCGCCGAGGACGTTGACGACGAACCGCCCGGGCATGCCCATCCGACCGTAGGTCGAGGAGCCCTTGTCGGGGAGGAAGGCGACCAGCGGCGGGTCCAGCGAGACCGAGGTGAACGACCCCACGACCATGCCGATCGGCTGGCCGTCGGCTCCCGTCGTCGTGACGACGGCGACACCGGTGGGGTAGTGCCCCATGACCCGGCGGAAACGCTCGGCGTCGACCGCGGCGAGCTCACCCGACTGCATGGATCTGCCCTTCTGCTCGTGTCGGCTCAGCGAGCCTCGACCGGGACGCGCAGCTCCTTGAAGCCCCGGACCGACTTGAACGGCGACCACTGCGGCTCGCCGTCGAGGCCCAGCTCACGGCTGCGGGTGGCCAGGGCGACCACCGCCTCCTCGATCTCGGCACGGGCCAGGTTCACGCCGAGGCAGAAGTGGATGCCCGAGCCGAACGGGATCGCGCGGTTCGCGGAGCGCGTGATGTCGAACGTGCCGGCGTCGGGCATGCCCTCCTCGTCGCGGCCCGCGGAAACCAGGCACTGCCCGACCGGGATGCCCTTGGGGAGGAGCTGGCCGTGCCACTCGATGTCCTCGACCGGCTGGCGGGTGGTGAAGAGCACCGTCGACTCGAAGCGCATGACCTCCTCGGCGGCGCTGCGCGCCAGTGCCGGGTTCTGCCGCAGCAGGTCGGTCTGCCCGGGGTACTTCGCCATCAGCATCGTGGCGATGGAGAGGGCGCCCTTGGTCGTGTCGTGCCCCGCGAAGAGCATGAAGATGATGTGGTCGACCAGCTCCTGCTCGGTGAGCCGGTCGACGCCGTCCCGCTCCTCCAGCATGGCGGTGATCAGGTCGGGGCCGGGGTCGCGCCGCTTCTCCTCGATCAGCCCCCGGCTGTACCCGTCCAGCTGGAGGACCGCGTCGTCGACCGCCTTGCGCAGCTCCGGCTCGTCGGCCGTGCCGTTGTGGAAGCCCATCGCGACCATCTGGGTCAGGTCCTCGTACATCGACTGCTGCTCGCGCGGTATGCCGAGCAGGTCGCCCATCACCCGCAGCGGGATGACGTGCGCGAACTGCTCGATGTCCACATGGCCCTGCTCCAGGCACGGGTCGAGCGCCTCGTTGACGATGTCGATGATCGTCTGGCGCAGCGGCTTGAGCCGCTTCGGCGTGAAGGCGCCGCCCAGCAGCCGCCGCAGCCGGGTGTGCGCCGGCGGGTTGAAGGCGGAGATGGTGCGGTGCCACCAGTCGTAGAAGACGCCCTCGTAGTTGCCGAACGAGGCGATCAGGTCGCCGAACTCGAAGGCGTCGGACTTCAAGATCGCGTCGACGTCCGCGTGCCGCAGGGCGAACACCAGCCCGCTGTCGGTGCGGGCGAACGGGGACACCGTGCGCGCCTCCGTGAGGTGCTCCTGCAGCGTCTGCCAGGTGGCCTCTTCACCCAGCGGGATGACGGGGAGGTCTAGAGCCACAGACATATCGATTCCTTCGGTCCTGGTGTGGGTGGTGTGGTCCGCGCGGCCGATCAACCGGCGAGTCGGGGGTAGGTGGTCGCCGCGGTGTAGCTCATGATCGACGCGCGCAGCTCCGGCGACAGCTCGCCGTAGACCTCCATCGCGATCACGTCCACCGTCGTCATCAGTTGGGAGCCCAGCGGCCGGTTGGCCTGGATCCAGGCGCGCCAGGCCGCCTCGTCGGCGTACTCGGCCAGGTTGACGAGCCGGTGCTCGGCCTCGTCGACGTACATCTCGTAGTAGTGGACGCCGTCGAAGTCCCGGGCGAGGTCGACCATCTGCCCGGCCGTCGCCTTCGCCTCGGCCCAGTCGGCCGAACGCCCCTGGTTCACGGCTCTCGCCCGAATCACCGACATGACCGACTCCTCGCCCTGGCATCCTCGACGTAGTTTCGCCAGCATAGAGCTCAACGAGCGCGCTTTTCAATATCCTCGCGATTTTGGCCAAAACTTTCGAATGTCTTTCCGACATAGTGGCGTATGATTCATGTCCTACGACGCCGGCCGAGGGGCCGAGAGGGGACGACGATCCGTGGACGACCTGGAACGGCTCCTGGCCATCGAGGAGATCAAGAAGCTCAAGGCCCGGTACTTCCGCTACCTGGACCAGCACCGGTGGGAGGAGTACCGCGCCCTGTTCACCGAGGACCTGGTGCTGGACATCCCGGAGACGCCGGGGCCGCGCCGCACCCGCGACCAGTTCGTCGACGGCGCACGCGCCCACCTGGACGCCGGGCTCTCCATCCATCACGGGCACACGCCGGAGATCGAGATCCTGGACGACGAGACGGCGGAGGGCATCTGGGCGATGGAGGACCTGGTCGTCCCCGACCCCGCCACCGGGCGCGCGGCCTTCACCGGCGCCGGCTACTACCTCGAGAAGTACCGCAAGGTCGACGGCTCGTGGCGGATCTGCCACCTGAGCCTCCAGCGCCTCAGGAAGGACGAGATCACCGCATGAGCGACCAGAACCAGAACCCGACCCTGCGCCTGGACTGCCCGTGCGGCGCACGCCTCCAGGGCCCGAGCGAGGACGAGCTCGTCGAGGCCGTCCAGGCGCACCTGGCCCAGCGCCATCCCGGCAGGGAGTACTCCCGCGAGGAGATCCTGTTCCTGGCCTTCTGAGGCCGCACTCACCAGGAGATCCACGTGTCTTCCGCCCGCCCCCTGGTCGACTTCGACCATCACTCCGCCGCGTTCGCCGCCGACCCGGACGGCATCCTGCGGGCCTTGCGCACCGCCAGCCCCGTCGCCTACACCGACCACTACGGCGGCTTCTACGTGATCACCGGCTACGACGAGGTCCGTCAGGTCCTGCTCGACGACAGGTCCTTCTCCGTGGAGAGGGACCCGGACGGTCGCGGCGGCCTGCTGATCCCGCCCAGCACCCATGCCCGGGAGACCCTCCTCCCGGGCGAGATCGACCCACCCCGCCACACCGCCTTCCGGCGACTGCTCACCCACCGCTTCGCACGCAACGCCGTGCAGGCGTACCGGCCGGCCACCCAGGGCTTCGTCGACGAATGTCTCGACGAGATCGTCGCCCTCGGCGACTTCGACGTCGTCCACCACCTCGGCGCGCCGGTGCCGCTCGCGCTGACCGTGCATCTCCTCGGCCTGCCCGGCTCCGCGGAGCAGCGCGCTCGGCACAAGCTCGCCGTGGAGGAGGTCTTCGGCCTCGGGAAGACCCGGGGGACGCAGGAGGGACTGGCCGCGGTCGACGGGCTGTCGGAGCAGATCCGCCGCACCATGGACGAGCGACGCCGAGCGCCGCGCGACGACGTCATCAGCGATCTCGTGTCCGCCGATGCACCGCGCCTGGCCGACGTGGAGATCCGGGGCTTCATCATGAACCTCCTGGCCGGCGGACTCCCGACGACGGCGTCGACCACCGCGCACGCGCTGCTGGCGCTGCACCACGACCGGTCACTGCGACAGCGCCTGATCGACGACCCCGACCTGGTCGGCCCCGCCGTCGACGAGTTCGTGCGGACGAGCTCTCCCTCAGTCTCCCTGGCGCGAACCGTGCGCGAGCAGGTGGAGGTCGGCGGGGTCCCCTTCACACCCGGCGACCGCGTCCTCGTGCTCCTGCCGTCTGCGAACGTCGATGCGCGCAGATACACCTCACCCGAGACCATCGACCTCGAGCGTGGCGGCCAGCACCTGGCCTTCGGCGCCGGCGCGCACTACTGCCTCGGCGTCCACCTCGCACGGCTCGAGCTCACTCTCATGCTGACCGCGGTCCTCACGCGCCTCCCCGACTACAGCATCGACGAGGGCCTCGTGCAGCGACTCCCCATGCGGGGGATGCTGAACGGCTACGTCTCGATGCCGGCACACACCAACCTCCCGTAGAACCCACCGCCACCCGGAGGCCTCTCGTGCCGAGGGCGTGGCGCTCGCGAAGGGAACCGTCACCCATGACCGATCATCCAGGACTGGTCGCCGGGCAGGTCGCCGTCGTCGCCGGAGCCGGATCCGGCATCGGCCGAGCGGTCGCCGCGGCGTACGTCCGCGAGGGCGGCCGCGTGCTCGTCGCCGACCGCTCCGGCGCCGAGCAGGACGTCGCCCGGGAGATCGGCTCCGCGGCGACCCCGCTGTCGGCCGACATGACCGACCCCGCCCGCGTGGAGAGCATGGTCCGGGAGGCGCACGCCCGGCACGGCCGGCTCGACGCCGTGATCAACACGGTGGGCGTGTGCGACGTCTTCGACCCCATCGTGGACCTCGACCCCGCGGACTTCGACCGGATCGTCCGGGTCAACCTCACCTCGGCGTTCCTCTCCATCAAGTACGCCGTCCCGCTGATGCGCGCCGCGGGTGGCGGGTCGATCGTCACCTTCTCCTCGGTCGGCGGCTTCGCCGCCACCGAGGGGATCGCGGCCTACTCGGCGGCGAAGGCCGGCATCGTGATGCTGACCCGGAGCGCGGCCCTGGAGTACGGGCCGGACAACATCCGGGTCAATGCGGTCTGCCCCGGCCCGATCCGCACGCCGATGAACGAGCCGGTCTTCGCCGAGCCCGGACGCTACGACGCCCTGCGCGCCTCGATCGCGATGGACCGCGTCGGCGAGCCGGACGAGGTGGCCGAGATGGCCGTCGTGCTGGCCAGCGACCGGGCCTCGTTCGTCACGGGGGTCGCCCTGCCGGTCGACGGCGGGCGACTGGTCTCCGCGGACAGCCGCCGCGCCGCCACCCCGGAGCACTGAGCCGGCCCGGACGTCCGGGCCGGCTCGACGATCAGACGCCGACCACCCGGCGAGGACGCCAGCCCGGGCGGGGCACGGAGTCGATCAGCAGCCGGGTGTAGGGGTGCTGCGGCCGGTCGAGCACGTCCTCGGTACGGCCGCGCTCGACGATCTCGCCCTCGCGCATGACGATGACCTCGTCGCTGATCTGCCGGACCACGGCGAGGTCGTGGGACACGAACAGATAGGCGATGTCGACCTCCTCGCGGATGTCGCGGAGCATGTTGAGCACCTGGGCCTGGATCGACACGTCGAGCGCCGAGACCGCCTCGTCGAGGACCAGGACCCGCGGCTCGGCCGCGAGGGCCCGGGCGATCGCCACCCGCTGCCGCTGCCCGCCGGAGAGGTGGCGTGGCAGCGCCCGGCCCTGGCGCTCGTCCAGGCCGACCTGGTCGAGCAGGCGCTGGATCCGCTCCCGGCGCCAGTGATCGTCGCGCTCTGGGAAGTGGAGCCTCAGGACGCTCGCGATGCACGAGCTCACGCTCTGCCGGGGGTCGAGGGAGGCGTACGGGTTCTGGAAGACCATCTGGATGTCGCGCGCCCGGCGCCGGCGCTCGCCGCCGGTGATCCGCCCGCTTCCGTGCTCGCGTCCGGCCACGACGATGCGTCCGGCCGTCGGGGTCTCCAGGCCGACCAGCATCCGTGCCGTGGTGGACTTCCCCGAGCCCGACTCCCCGACGACGGCGAGCGATCCGCCGGCCGCGACGCTGAAGGTCGAGCCGGCGACCGCGACCAGCTCCCGCCGGCGGCGCAGGCCGCCGCGCAGGACATAGACCTTGCGCAGGTCCTCGACGGTGACCACGTCCTCTGCCGTCACTTCCCTCACCCCACGATCCGCTCCGGCGCCGCGGCCGAACGCCGCTCGCCCATCAGCTCCTCGACCCGCAGGCAGGCCACCTCGCCCTCGCCCCGCGGCTCCAGCACCGGCCGCACGTCCACGCAGCCCGGCCGGCTGGACGCGCAGCGCGGGGCGAAGGCGCATCCGGCCCCCGCCTCGAAGGCGGAGACGGGGCGTCCGCCGACGGCGTTGAGCCGCTCCGCCCGACCGTCCAGTCGGGGCGGGAGCCGATCAGCGCCCGGGTGTAGGGATGCAGCGGCTCGGCGTGCAGCGCGGTCGTCGGCTGCCGCTCGACGATCGAGCCGGCGTACATCACCGCCGTCTGGTCGCAGATGGCCTCGGCCAGGTCCAGGTCGTGGGTGATGAAGAGCATCGCCAGGCTCCGCTCGGCCCGGAGGTCCTCCAGGATCGCCATCACCTCCATCTGCCGGGTGACGTCGAGCGCCGTGGTCGGCTCGTCGGCGATCAGCAGCCGCGGCTCCAGGGCGAGCGCGGAGGCGATCATCACGCGCTGGAGCAGACCGCCGGAGAGCTCGTGCGGATACTGCCGCAGCCGCCGGCGGGGCTCCGGGATGCCGACCTCGTCGAGGAGCTGGACCGCCCGCGCCTCGGCCTTCGCCCGGCTGTGGCCGAGGTTCGTGCGCATCGCCTCGGTGAGGAACGCGCCGATCGTGCGGACCGGGTTGATGTGCGCCGACGGGTCCTGGAAGATCATCGCGACCTCCCGCGTGTAGTACTGGCGCAGGGCCGTCCGGTCCAGCGTCAGGACGTCGGCGCCGTCGAACTCGATCCGCCCCTGCACGACGGCCTTCGGCGGCAGCAGCCGCATCACCGAGCGGGCGGTCATCGACTTGCCCGAGCCCGACTCGCCGACCAGGCCGAGCGCCTGGCCCGGCGAGAGCTCGAAGGAGACGTCGTGGATCACCGGACGCAGCTCGCCCTCGATCGCCAGGTCGACGTGCAGGCGATCGACGCGCAGCAGGGGCTGACTCGACGTGGTCATCGGCGGACTCCGAACCTGGATGCGAGCTGCTGACCGAGAACCGTGAAGGCGAACACGCTGATCAACACCATGGCGCAGCCCGAGAGGGCCTCGAGCGGGTGTCCTTCCAGCAGCCCCTGCTGACCGGTGGCGATCAGCAGGCCCCAGTCGGCGGCGGGCGGCTGCACCCCGAGACCGAGATAGGCCAGCGCCGCGAGGTTGAGCATCGCGTACCCGAAGGTCATGGCGCTCTGCACCAGGATCAGGGGCGCGACGTTGGGCAGCAGATGGCGCCGGGCGATGAACAGCCCGGAGAAGCCCAGGACCTGCGCCGCGGCGACATAGCTCAGCCCTCGCTCGCGGAGCGCCGCTCCTCTGATGATCTTCGAGAAGTACGGCGTGAAGTGGATGCTGATCGCGATGACGGGGGCGACCAGGCCGGGACCGAACAGGGAGACGGCCATGAACGCCAGCAGCAGCGCGGGGAAGGACATCAGGAAGTCGAGGACGCGCGAGACGAGCGCGTCCACCCAGCCCCCGAACCAGGCGCTGAACAGCGCGATGGCCGTGCCGACGGCGGTGGCGAGGACGACGACGACGATCGCGCCGATCATGCTCGGCCGGGCGCCGGCGATCAGGCGGGACAGGACGTCACGGCCGAGCGCGTCGGTCCCCAGCGGGTGGCTCAGGGACGCCGAGGCGGAGATGGCGTCGTAGTCGTTGGCGTTGGGGTCGTAGGGCTGGATCAGGGGACCCAGCAGGGCGACCGCGAACAGCAGGGCGATCACCACGACGCAGACGAACTCCGCCTTGCTCGACCATGCCCAGCGCCCGACGCGCCTCGCCGTCGTACCGATGACGCCTCTCCTCGTGGAGCTCTCACGTCCGATCATCTTCGGATCGGCTGCCTGCAAGGTCATGTACGTGCCACCGCCCTGGGGTCGATCACGGCATAGAGGACGTCGATCAGCATGCTGACCAGGACGAACGAGAGGACCAGGAGCAGTGCGATGCCCTGGACGACGACGATGTCGCGCTGGTGGACGGCCTGGACCAGGTACGAGCCGACGCCGTTGATCCCGAAGGCCACCTCGATCACCGCTCCCCCGGCGATCATCGAGGCGGCCGCCAACCCGGTCGCGGTGGTCACCGGGATCAGCGCGTTCCGCACGATGTGGCGCCGGGTCACGATCCGGTTCGGGATGCCGCGCGAGCGCGCCGTCTCGACGTGCTCGCGCTCGGCCTCGGTCGCCACCTCGGCCGCCGTCACGTTGATGACATAGGCGACGATCGGCGTCGCGAGCGCGAGCGCCGGCAGGGCCAGGTGGTAGAGCCGGTCCAGGACGCCCTCGCCCCCGCCCAACGTGGGGAACCAGCCGAGCTGCACGGAGAACAGCGCCAGGAGCAGGACGCCCGCCACGAAGGCGGGACGGCCACGCCGGCCGCGGCGAGACCGAGGATGGCCCGGCCGAGCCGGTTCGGACGCAGGCCGACGAGCGTGCCGAGCACGATCCCGCCGACCACGACGATGAGCGTCGCGAGTCCGACCAGCCACAGCGAGTTCACCAGCCGCGGCCCGATCAGGTCGACGACCGGGACCTGGAAGATCGGGGAGACCCCCAGATCGCCGTGGAGCACACGCTCGAGCCAGTGCCAGTACTGCACGACGAAGGGATCGTCGAGGTGGTACTCCGCCCGGGCGGCGGCGATGGCCTCCGGCGACGCGTCGCCGCCGATCAGGACATCGGTGATGTCGCCCGGTGCCAGGTACATCGCACCGAACACCGCAAAGCTCGAGGCCACCATGGTCAGGAGCGCCCCTGTCAGGCGCCTGACCAGAACGATCACGATGGACATCGCGCCACCTCTCGTCTCGCTGGGGAGGCGAGGGGGCACCGGGAGTGGTGCCCCCTCACCTGCTGGTCACGGGGAAGCCGGTCTCGTCACTTGGCTCCGATGACCGCCGCCCACGGACCTTCCCAGTAGGGGTTGTTGAGCCAGGCTCCGCCGAGACGCTCGTTGAGGAAGAGCGTGTTGTCCCGGTAGACGAGCGGGATCGGGAACGCGTCCTCGTCGGTCATCTGGAACAGCGCCTGCGCCGTCAGCTCCGCCCGGGCGTCGTCGTCGGGCTCGGCCCGCGCCTGGCTGATCAGGTCGAAGGCCGCGGAGTTCTCGTGCCCGAAGGTGAGGACGCCCTTGCCCACATAGCCCGAGACGATCGCGACCAGCGGGTCGGGCGCGTTCTGCACGCCCATCCGCAGCCAGAGGTCCACGCCGGCGCGCGCGTCCGGCGTCGTCAGCAGCCCGAGGAGCTCGGTCGGGTCCTTCGGCGCCAGCTCGATGTCGATGCCGGCCTGGGCGGCGGACTGCTGGATCACCGACGCCGCCTTCTCGTGCACCGGGTCCCCTGCCGTGTAGACCAGGGTGAGCGGCCGGCTCGGCGCTCCCGCGTCGTCGACCAGGCCCTTGGCCTGCTCCAGGTCCGGCTCGAGCAGATAGTCCAGCTTGTCGGTGACCTGCTGCTTGAAGACGTCGCCGCCGTAGGTGAAGGAGGACGGAGAGGAGACGGCCTGGACGTTCGGGTGTCCGTATCCGGCGTAGCCCACCTTGGCCACGGCCTCCCGGTCGATCGCGAGGGACAGCGCCTTGCGCAGCCGGACGTCGGCGAGCGGTCCGGACTGGTCGACCGGGATCAGCACGTCGAACAGCACCGACTTGCCGCGCTGCAGCGTGCCGTTGCTGGCGCCCTCCAGGCGGGAGGTGATCGAGAGGGGCAGGTTGTAGGCGCCGTCGATCTCGCCGGAGAGCAGCGCGCTGGCGAGCGCGTTCGGGTCGGAGACGAACCGGATGGTCAGCTTCTGGATCAGCGGCTGGTAGTCGTCGTTCCAGTAGTCCGGGTTGGCCGTCATGGTCATCGACTCGCCGGTCTGCCAGGACTCGTACTCGAAGGGACCGGAGCACATGATGCCCCCGGCGGCCGTCCCGTAGGCGTCGCCCTTCTCCTGCACGACGCTCGGCTTGTGGATGGCACCGAAGTTGGTGGCGAGCACCGTCGCGACGTAGGTGCTGTCGTGCTGGGTGAACTCGACCGTCACCTCGTTGTCGCCGGTCTTCGTGACGCTCTCGACGTTGGCGACGTTGGCCTGGTTCGTCGGAGCGACCGCCGGATCCATGACGTGGTTGAGGTTCCACACCACGTCGTCAGCCGTCAGCGGGGTCCCGTCCCAGTAGGTCACGCCCTCCTGGATCGGCATCACCAGTCGCGTCGGGGTCTCCCAGCGCAGCTCGGTCGCCAGGTGGGGGACGAAGTTCCAGTCGCCGTCGAGCGCGACCAGGTGGTCGCACATGATCGACTGGGGCGCGTAGTTGTTCTCCGAGAAGCCCGGGACGCCGAGACTGGTCGGCTGCGGGCTGATGTTCCACGTCACCGAGTCGACCGGTCCTGAGGCCGGCTCCATCTTGTTCGGCAGCTCGGACACGTCGACCGGCTTCGAACTGCTCCCGGACCCGCTGCCGCCGCCGTCGCATGCCGCCAGCACCGCCGCGCCCAGGACGAGCGCCACCAGGCCGGCGGCGAGACGGCGACCGCCCATCCGCTTCCTGACCGTACTGATCCCATCGTCCACCCCTCTCTTGGGGACTGCCCGAAACACCGGTCCCACTGACTCGAAATCACTGTGTTGTGAAGCATGACACATTCCATTTTTCTGGTCAATGGTTCTATTCAGTCGGATTCGATTCAATATCAGGTGCGGCGATGTGCACCCGCACGTGATGCCCCGACGCGTCGACCCAGCCGTGCTTCGCCGCGTACGCGACCATGCCGTCGAAGCCGCCCAGCAAGGACGGGTCCACGGCGGCGACCTGCTCCCGGACCCACGCCACCCGGACCCAGACGTGCTGCTCGTCGTCGGCGACGGATCCGGCGCCCTGCCGCTCCAGCGCGAGCCCGAGCGCCGCGCGGTCCGCACCGTCGCACAGGAGGGCCAGCGCGCTCATCACGGCCGGCTCCTCGACGAGCAGGACGGGAGCCGGAGCGGTACGGAGACGGAGGATCATGCGCACCCCTCCTCGGCGGTGGCGTCGGCGGCGGCCGCCTCCCCGGCGCGGAAGCCGAAGACCAGCGCCGGGCCGATGGTTCCGCCCCCGCCGGCGTACATCGCACCGAACGGGCTCGCGGCGACATTCCCGGCGGCATAGAGGCCGGGGAGGCCCCCGCTGCCGCCGGGTCGCTGGACCCGGCCCTCGGCATCGGTGCGCGGGCCGCCCTTGGTCCCGATCGCCCCCGGGTGGATCTCCAGCGCGTAGAACGGAGGCGTGACGAGCGGCCCCAGGGTCACCCCCTGGTCCCCGTGGAAGCGGTCGTAGGCGAAGTCGCCTCGACCGAAGTCGGTGTCGCGTCCGCCCGCGGCCAGGCCGTTCACCCGTCGTACCGTCTCCTCCAGCACGTCCGGTCGTACGCCGATCGCGGCGGCCAGGCCGGACCAGGTCGCGCTGCGCCGGCACCAGGCGGGATCGCTGTCGGGCGGCAGGAAGCTCGCATGGCCCGAGCGGAAGACGGCGTCGAAGACCAGCCATGACGGGGATCGCCCGAACTCGTGCCGCCCTGTGCTGATCTCCGTCATGGTGCGACCGAAGTCGTTGTAGTTGCTGGCCTCGTCGGCGTACCGCCGCCCGTCCGCGTCGACGACGATGGAGCCCGGCGCCGCACGATGGGAGGGGAACACGATCCGGCTCCTCGGCTCTCCTCCTGCGACCGTCTCCCCCGGGATGCGGTAGGCCGGGCACCACCAGGCCTCGCTCATGTTCGCCAGGTCGGCGCCGGCCGCCATCGCCATCCGCAGCCCGTCGCCACGCACGGACGCGACGCCCAGCGCATGGGGCGCCGGGCCGCGGAGGAAGGCGCGGGTGAGGCCGGGGTCCCGCTCGAAGCCCCCACTCGCCAGGACGACCCGTCCGAGGAACTCCTCGTCGGACGTCGCGACGCCGACCACGGCCGCGTTCCGGTCGGTGAGCAGCCGGGTAGCCCGGCAGCCGGTGCGCACGACCACGCCCGCGGCCACCGCACCGGCCGCCAACGCGACGACGAGACCGCGTCCCATCGTCACGAGCGGTTCGGCGCCGTCGGGGAGGGCGTGGGCCGCCTTGCCGTGCAGGGTGTCGCCGAACGTGACCGGCACCGTCCCCAGGTCGCCCGGCTCGCCGAGGTGCACCTGTCGCTCGACGTCGGCGGCGCCGCCGGTCAGCGGCAGCGGCGCCGGCTCCAGGACCCGGCCACGCGGCTGCGAGCCCGGCCGTTCGTAGTAGTCGGGATGCTCCTGGACCTGCCAGCGCAGCGGGGTGAGCTCCTCCAGCAGGTCGGCCACCCGGCCCGCGTCGGCGCAGAACGCCTCGAGCATCGACGCGTCCGTCCAGCCCACGACCAGGACGCTGCGGAGGTACTCCAACGCGGCGGCGGGGCTGTCGGCGATCCCGGCCCGCGCGAGGTGGGTCGTGGCCGGCAGCCAGGCGGCTCCCGCCGACAACGCGGTGGTGCCCCCGATGCGCGGCGCCGCCTCGAGGACGGTGAGGTCCGCTCCACCACGCCTGGCCGCCAGCGCGGCCGCCAGGCCGGCGGCGCCGGAGCCGACGACCACCACCGAGCTCATGCGCCGCTCCCGTCCGAGCCCACCGGGCTCCACGCGACGCCCGCGCACAGCTCGACGTGGTTGCCGTCGGGGTCGGCCACGAAGGCCACGCGCACGGACTCGGAGAACGAGTACGGCGCGCGGACGACCGCGTGGCCGCGGGCGACGGCCTGCCGCACGATCTCGTCCGGGTCCGTCACGTGGACCGTCAGGTACCTGATGCCGAGCACCGGCCCGGCCTCCCGCGGACCTCTCGGCTCGTCCCACTGCAGCAGCTTCAGCATGCTGTTGCCGAACCGGAGTGCGGCCAGCCGGCCGTTCGGCAGGTCGAGCCGGCCGAACACCGAGAAGCCGAGCAGCGCGACATAGAAGCGCTCCGACGCCGCCAGGTCGGACACGTGCAGGCCTGCCGCGAGGGCGTAGGGCGCGGCCGGGTCGGGCCGCGCGGGCGGGTCGGGCTGCGGGCCCACGGCCGTCACCGGGACGGGTCCCATCCGGCCATCGAGGCGTCGTAGACCTCGCTCGAGGGATGCCCGGTGCGCCACCAGTCCTCGAGGAAGGGCCGCAGCGGCGCCAGCTCCTCCCGGATCGCCCGCTCCATGTCGTCGACCACGATCGCGACCTCGAACAGCTCGCTCACTGCCACGCGTACTTCCCATCCGGCCGACCGCGGCCGACCTCCGCCTGGGGACCGACGCCGGGCCGTCGTACCGCACCGACGGGTCCCGGGCGAACCTTTCCGGTCAGATTACGCATGTCATCCGAAATCTTCAAATATGATTCCATTGACTCGATCTTTGATTCGATGACAAGATCGCGCCATCCAGCGAGGAGGCACGATGGATCCGGTTGAGGCAGCACAGCGGCTCGGGCAGCTCGAGGACGTCGAGGCCATCAGGCAGCTCAAGGCCCGCTACTTCCGCCACGTCGACGCCCACGAGTTCGACGAGGTCGCGGACCTGTTCTGGCCCGACGCCCAGGTGCGCGCGACCTCCGCCATGAGCGGCCCGGCCGGCGAGTTCGTCGCGTCGCTGCGTGAGCTGTCCGCGCGACTGACCACGTTCCACGCCGGCCACATGCCGGAGATCGCCGTGCTGCCGGACGGCACCGCGACCGGCCGCTGGTCGATGAGCTTCCACATGCAGTGGACGGGCGAGGCCGGGCTGGAGGCCGCCCAGGGCTACCGCCTGTACGAGGACACCTACCGCAAGGTCGACGGCGAGTGGCGGATCGCGGGCATGCGGATCACCGAGCCGGACGCGAACCCCATGGTCGCCATCACCTCCCCGGCCTCGTGACGCCCGCTGCCCCCGACCCGGCCCCGGACCTCGAGAGCCGGCTGCGCATCCTGGAGGACCACGAGCGGATCCGCTCGCTGAAGGCCCTCTACTGCCACTACTGCAACACGGGCTGGGACGGCGCCGGCTCGGATCCGGATGCCGCGGCGGACCTCTTCACCGACGACGCCGTGTACGACACCCCGATGACGGGCGCACTCCAGGGCAAGGTGGCCATCCGGCAGATGATGCGGGACTTCGGCCTGCGGTTCGCGATGGCCGTCCACCTGGCGACGACGCCTCGGATCCGCGTCGAGGGCGACACGGCCGAGGCCACCTGGCAGGGCCTCAACGCGCTGCTCACCCCAGCCGGACAGGCCCTGTGGTCGGGCGGCAGCTACGAGGAGCAGTACGTGCGGACGGCCGCGGGCTGGCGTTTCGGCCGGATCCGCCGACGCAGCGCGTTCCTCGCGCCGTACGACCGGGGTTGGGGCGAGGTGCGCGACGTCGCCCGACAGGTCCGCGACGACATCACCCGGCCGGTGCCGGGCGACCGGGACGGAGATCTGACATGACGAGCGAAGAGGGAGGACCGGACGTGACGGGACGGCTCGCGGACAAGGTCATCGTGGTCACCGGGGGCACCCGGGGGCTCGGCCGCCACATGGTGCAGACCTTCGTCGACGAAGGTGCCCACGTCACCCTGATCGGGCGCAACGCGGACGACGGGAACCAGGTCGTGGCGGAGCTGGCGGGTCGCCTCGGCTCCGCCCACTTCGCCCGAGGGGACATCTCGGTCGAGGCCGACGTCGCCGGTGCCTTCGCAGCGGTGGCCGAGCGATGGGGTCGCCTCGACGGCGTGGTCGCGAACGCGTCCGGCTACCAGGACAACGCCCCGCACGACGGCCTGCTCTCCGAGATGAGTCTCGACGGCTGGAACCAGATCATCGCGAGCGACCTCACCGGCACCTTCCTCACCGTCAAGCACGCCCTCCAGGCGATGTGCGCGGGCAACGGGGGGTCGGTGGTCACCCTCGCCTCCCAGCACGCGATCCGCGGAGTGAACGGTGCGGCCGGCTACAGCGCGGCCAAGGGCGGGGTGATCGCCCTCACGCACAATGTCGCCAGCTACTACGCCCGCTACGACATCCGCTGCAACTGCATCGCTCCCGGCGTGACCCGGACCGGCGGCGAGTACCTCGAGGCCCTCCTCGACCATCCCGTGCAGGGTCCGCCGATCTGGGACGTCCACCTGGGTCGCGTCGGGCAGCCGGAGGACGTCTCGTACGCCGCCACCTACCTCCTCGCCGACGAGTCCCGCCAGGTCAACGGCGTCATCCTCCCCGTCGACGGCGGAGCCGTCAGCGCCTCCCACTTCCGGCGCCCGGTCGCTCCCGACCTCCCCCAGTACGAGCGCAAGCGCACGCGCGCGCCCGAGTTCTGAGCGCCGGAGCCATGACCCTCGAGAGGAAGGACCCCCACGTGGCGCGCCACGTCGCCGAGGCGATCACGACGGTCAAGCAGGTCAAGCGGTTGGATCGGGTGATCATCCGGTTCGCGGGTGACTCCGGCGATGGCATGCAGCTGACCGGTGACCGGTTCACGCAGGAGTCGGCGGTGTTCGGCAATGACTTGGTCACGTTGCCGAACTTCCCCGCCGAGATCCGCGCCCCGCAGGGCACGATCCCCGGGGTGTCGTCGTTTCAGATCCATTTCGCCGATCACGACATCCTCACCGCCGGGGACCGCCCGGATGTGCTGGTCGCGATGAACCCCGCCGCGTTGAAGGCCAATCTGGGTGATCTGCCGCGGGGGGCGACGATCATCGTGGACACCCACGACTTCACCCAACGCAACCTCGACAAGGCCGGCTACACCTCCAACCCGCTCGACAAGCTCGGCGAGGTCGATGATGTGTTGGCGGGGTTCGCGGTGCAGCCGGTCGACCTGACCGGGATCACCGTCGAGGCGGTCAAGGAGTTCGGGCTCTCGCGTAAGGACGCCGCACGGGCGAAGAACATGTTCGCGTTGGGGTTGTTGTCGTGGATGTACGGGCGCCCGACCGAACCCACGGTGGCGTTCTTGAAGAAGAAGTTCGCCAAGGTCCCCGCGATCTTGGGCGCGAACATCGCCGCATTCCGCGCGGGGTGGAACTACGGCGAGACCACCGAGACCTTCGTGGTCCAGTACGAGATCAAACCCGCCCGGATGAACTCCGGCACCTATAGGAACATCACCGGCAACCTGGCCCTGTCGTATGGGTTGGTTGCGGCCAGTGTTCGTGCCGGTGTACCGCTCTTCTTAGGCTCGTATCCGATCACCCCGGCCTCCGACATCCTCCACGAGCTGTCCAAGCACAAGGGGTTCGGGGTGACCACCTTGCAGGCCGAGGACGAGATCGCCGGGATCGGCGCCGCGATCGGCGCCTCCTTCGCCGGCCAACTCGGCGTCACCACCACCTCAGGGCCCGGGATCGCGCTCAAGTCCGAAGCCATCGGACTCGCGGTCATGACCGAACTCCCCCTGGTGGTCGTCAACGTCCAACGCGGCGGCCCCTCCACCGGCCTGCCGACCAAGACCGAACAGGCCGACCTCCTCCAGGCCATGTACGGCCGCAACGGCGAAGCCCCCGTCCCCATCATCGCCCCCCAATCCCCCGGGGACTGCTTCGCCGCCGCCCTCGAAGCCGCCCGGATCGCGATCACCTACCGCACCCCCGTCTTCCTCCTCTCCGACGGGTATCTGGCCAACGGCTCCGAACCCTGGGCCATCCCCACCATCGACCAGCTGCCCAAGATCGACGCTGACTTCGCGACCGAGGCCAACCACGACAAGGGCGATGGCACGAAGGAGTTCTGGCCCTACGCCCGCGACCCCCAGACCCTCGCAAGGCCCTGGGCCATCCCCGGCACCCCCGGACTCGAGCACCGCATCGGCGGACTGGAGAAAGCCGGCACCCCCACCACCGGACACGGCAACATCTCCTACGACCCGGCCAACCACGACCACATGGTCCGCCTGCGCGCCGCCAAGGTGCAGCGCATCGCCGACTCGCTGCCCCCCTTGCAAGTCGATGATCCGAGTGGGCAGGCCAAGGTCCTGGTCATCGGGTGGGGCTCCACCTACGGCCCCATCGGCGCCGCCTGCCGCCGCGTGCGCCGCGCCGGCTACCACGTGGCGCAGGTCCACCTGCGCCACCTCAACCCCTTCCCCCACGACCTCGCAGACATCCTGCGCTCCTACGACAAGATCCTCGTGCCCGAGATGAACCTCGGCCAACTCAGCAGACTCCTGCGCGCGGAGTACCTCGTCGATGCCCAGGGCTACAACCACGTCTACGGGCTTCCCCTCAAGGCCGCCGAGCTCGCCGAAGCCATCGGCACCCTCATCGGCCACGCCGAAGGACGCGAGGTCGACCTCGGCGAACACGGCCTCAATCTTCCCGCCGACCACGAGACCAGCCCAGAGGAGGCACCCGTCCGATGACGACCAACAACCTGGCAGACCTGCCCATGCCCGCACATCATTCGGCGGGCACCGCCCTGGTGCCCCGGCTGGCCGAGGGCCAGACCCAGACCGGCAAGGACTTCTCCAGCGACCAAGAAGTCCGCTGGTGCCCCGGCTGCGGCGACTACGCCGTCCTCAAAGCCGTCCAGTCCTTCCTCCCCGACCTCGGACTAGCTCGGGAGAACATCGTCTTCGTCTCCGGGATCGGCTGCTCCTCGAGGTTCCCCTACTACCTCGACACCTACGGCATGCACTCCATCCACGGCCGCGCCCCCTCCATCGCCACCGGCATCGCAGTAGCCCGCGAAGACCTCTCCGTATGGGTCGTCACCGGCGACGGCGACGCCCTGTCCATCGGCGGCAACCACCTCATCCACGCCCTACGCCGCAACGTCAACATGACCATCCTGCTGTTCAACAACCGCATCTACGGCCTCACCAAAGGCCAATACTCACCCACCTCCGAAGTCGGGAAGATCACCAAATCCACCCCCACCGGATCCCTCGACCACCCCTTCAACCCCGTCTCCCTCGCCCTCGGCGCCGAAGCCACCTTCGTCGCCCGCACCATCGACTCCGACCGCAAACACCTCACCACCATCCTGCAAGCGGCCGCCGCCCACCGCGGCACCAGCCTGGTCGAGATCTACCAAAACTGCCCCATCTTCAACGACGGCGCCTTCGACACCCTCAAGGGACCCCAAGCCGCCGACCACCTGCTCCGCCTCGAACCCGGCCTCGAGATCACCCTCGACATCAACGGCCACACCCAGACCTGGCACCACGACCCCACCGAGACCAACCCCACCCGCCAATTCGCCCTCTCCCGCCTCAGCGACCACAACGCCCCACCCGGCACAACCGGACAGGTCCCCATCGGCATCTTCCGCCAGATCCACCGCCCCACCTACGACGACCAGACCCGCGCCCAGATCGCTCACGCCCGCGACGCCGCCACAGCAACCGGTGACACCGACACCGAGCGGCTCACCCAGCTCATCAACACCGGCGACACCTGGACCATCGACTGACCGCCCTTCACCCCGTTCCACGAGAGGAAATCCACCGTGTCCATCTCCAGTGCCTCAGCCGAGCTCACGCTCTCCACCGAAGCGCAGGACCTGATCTTCCGCCGCGCCCGGACGGCCAACACCTTCACCGCAGAGCCGGTCACGGACGAACAGGTCCTGTCCATCATGGAGCTCGTGCGCTGGGCGCCGACGAGCGGCAACGTCCAACCGCTCCGGGTGACCGTGCTGCGCACCGACGAGGCCAAGGCACGCCTGATCCCGCTGCTCAACGAGGGCAACCGCGCCAAGACCGCGTCCGCGCCGGTCGTCGCCGTCCTGTCGGCCGATCTCGACTTCCACGTCCACATGGATCGGCTCATGCCCTATCTGGAAGGCGCCTCGGACTACTTCGAGAACCCGGTCGACCGTCGCCATCGGTCTGCCGAGTTCAACGCAGTCCTCCAGGCCGCGTACTTCATCCTCGGCGTGCGTGCCGCGGGTCTGGCGGCCGGTCCCATGCTGGGGTACGACGCCGCGGCGATCGACAGCGAGCTCTTCCCCGGCGGTCGCCAGCGCACGGTGCTGGTGGTCAACATCGGCCGTCCGGGGCCGGGCGCCTGGATGGACCGGCTGCCGCGCCTGCGGCCCGAGGAGACCGTTCGGTTCCTGTGACCTCGCAGGCCCCGGCCGCGGCGGTCACTCGGCCGGGTCGGGGTGCTCCTCGGTCGCGTGGGAGTCGGTGAGAGCGAGGGCGCCGACGACGGCAACCAGGCCGACGACGACCGCCAGGACGGCGTACGTGATCCGCTCGCCGTGGAAGAAGGACTCGACGAGCGCGCTGCTCCAGGTGCCGGCCGGGAGCTGGGCGGTGACGAGGGCGGCGATCATGGTGCCGACCACGGCGGTGCCGACGCTGGTCCCGATCTCCTGCGCGGTGTCGTTCAGCGCGGCGCCGATCGAGGTGCGGTTGGCCGGCATCGCGTCGATCAGGGCGATGGCGCAGATGGTCATCACGGTGCGCAGCCCGATGGTCATCACGACCATGGCGGCGGCGATCGCCGGGTAGCCGTGCTCCACGCCCCAGGCGAGGCCGACGAGGGACCCGGCGAGGGCCAGGGCGCCGATGAGGCAGGCGATGCGGTGACCGAACCGGGCGGCGAGCCACTCGGACAGCGGGGTGGCGACGATCATGGTCAGGATGATCGGGAGGTTCGCCAGGCCGGCGCGGACGGGGCTCCAGCCGTAGGCGAACTGGAAGTGCAGGATCAGCCCGAACATCACGCTGGCCATCGCGATCGACGTACCGACCTGCGCGATGGCGGCGCCGCGGATGGTGCCGTTCGCGAACAGGCGGAGGTCGAGCATCGGTGAGGCGGTACGACGCTCGTGCGCCACGAACGCCAGGGCGGCGAGGACGGCGCCCACGATCGAGGCGAGGGTGAGGGCCGAGAGCCAGCCGTGCTCGACGCCGCTGGTGAGGGACCAGCAGGCGAGGCCGATCGCGGTGATGCTGAGCACGGTGCCGGGTACGTCGAGCACGTCCTGGGTCAGGTCCTCGGGCCGGTCGGCGGGCACGCCGAGACGTACGCCGATGAAGGCGAGCAGGGCGATCGGCGCGTTGACGACCAGCAGCCACTCCCACCGCACGTGGGCCAGCGCCGTGCCGCCGAGCAGCGGGCCGAGGATGAACCCGGACATGCCGACCACGATCATCACGGTCATCGCGCGCATCCGCAGCGCCTTGTCGTCGAAGAGCCGGAACACGAGCGAGTTCGTGATCGGCGCCATCGCCGCAGCGGCGACGCCGAGGGCCGCGCGCAGCGCGATCAGCTCCCCCGCGGTCGTCACGAGCACGACCAGCAGGCTCAGTAGGCCGAACACGGCGAGCCCGATCTCCAGCACCCGGCGCCGCCCGAACCGGTCCGCGATCGACCCGGCGGTGAGCAGCAGCCCGCCGAACGTCAGTGAGTAGGCGCCGGTGACCCACTGCAGGGCGGTCGTGCCGCTGCCGAGGTCGCGACCGATGGTGGGCAGGGCGATCGACAGCAGCGTGTTGTCGACCATCTCCACGAAGAACGCCAAGCACAACGCTGCCATCGGGATCCACGCCGCGCGGAGCGACGGATAGGTGCGCGACGGCCCCGTGGTCGCGATGGTGGTGCTGGACATGCGGACTCCCCTCGGACGGCGTCCGACGACCGGACGACGCGTCAGACGCTAGGGAGCGACGCTTTCACCCCGATTTCACGGCGCCTTCACGGCTGCCCCGGGCGACGGCGATGCCGGCGGCGGCCAGGAGCAGGCCGAGCACCACGACGAGGACGTGGCCCCAGCCGAGGATGACCAGGACGGCAGCGAGAACCCCCAGCCCGGCCGCGACATAGGTCGCCGGGACCCGCCGGCGGCGTACGTCGACGGCGGTGGCGGCCACCACGAGGAGCAGGATCCCCGCGACCAGCGCCGCGCCGAGCACACCTCGTTCGAGCAGGCGCAGCAGGTGGTCGTAGTAGTGGTGCACGGCAGTGGGAGTGGCGATCTCGCGCGGGATGCTGTCGGCGGCGATCCGCTTGCCGAGCGCGATGACCAGCCGCAGCAGCACCATGGCCCAGGCGACGGCGACCAGCGTCCGGACCGCGACCCGGCGACGGCTCGTGGCGGCGAGCGCGGCAGCAGCGATCAGGACGAGCGCGGCGACGGGAAGCCACCAGGCGAGCCGGTCGAGCAGGCGGACGGCGTCGCGGGCCGCGGTCAGCCCGTCGGCGTCGGCGATGTCGACCACGAGCGTGATCGGCGGGATGGTCGCGACGACCGACAGCCCCGCGGCGACGAGCCGGCCGCGGACGACCGCGACCATGTCGGTGAGGTCGACCTGGATCCGGCCGGCGCTGATCACGACGCCGGGCGGCTCCTCGCCGGTCAGCAGCCGCACCAGCTCGGCGTGGCCGATCCGGTTCGCCGCCGTCCACAGCCGGGCGAACTGGCGGGAGCTCACGACGTCGCGGGCGGTGTCGCCGACCCAGTCCGTCACGCCCCGGGCCAGCGCCGGCGCGAGGGAGGCCGCCTCGGGGCCGAGTACGCCGGCGGCGTACTGCTCGACGTCGAGGCGGGCGATGATCGCCTCCGCGATCTTGTCGGCGACCTCGGCCTGGATCACCGGGTCGTCGGCGAGCGGTGCGACGGACGCCAGGTAGCGGTCGGTGTCCAGGATCTGGCCCCGCCCCCACACCGCGACGACCGCGGCCAGGGCGCACAGCACCGCCAGCAGGGCGAGGAGGGTGGCGAGCACACCGCGGGCTCGATGCATGGGCGGCCTTTCCGCGAGCCCGGCCAGCGTAGCGAAGAGCCGGGGTCCGGCGGAGGTGGTTCAGGCGAGCACGGCCAGCGCCGCGCCGTACCCCTCCGGCACCACGACGTCGCGGACCGTCCACGACCCGAGCCGGCGGCCGGAGGCGTCGTCGGTGCCGAGGTAGTCGAGGTGGGGGTCGCGGCCCAGGCCGATGCCGATCCCCTTGAGGTAGGCCTCGGTGCGCGACCAGGCGCGGGTGAACCGCACCGTCGCCCGGCCGCCGTCGAGCGTCCCGCGGGCGGCGGCGTCGATCTCCTCCCACTCCTGGGGGTGGAGGAGCTTGGCGAGCGCGACCGGGTCGTCGGGGTGCCGCTCGACGTCGACGCCGACGGCCGCGTCGGCCACCGCGACGAGCACCTGGCCGGGCGTGTGGCTCAGCGAGAACTCCACGCCGGCCCCCTCCGCCCGCGGACGGCCGTGGGGCTCCCCGCAGCCGGGGCAGGGGTGCCGGCCCCAGACGACCTTCTCCGGCGGTGTGTCGGAGGCGGCGCCGACGACCAGGCGGGCGGCGGCGTGGGCGATCTCGTAGGCGCGGCGCAGCTCCGCCCGGACGTACGACGACGCCTGCTGCCGCTCCCCCTCGTCGAGCCAGTCGCGGGCGACCTCGAGCTCCTGGTCGCCGATCGTCTCGGTCGGGACCCGCCAGACCCCGACGGCCGCCCCGTCGCGCGCGACCGAGGTGTTGAGGAGGGAGTCGAGGACGTCCGGGGTCACCGGCTCCGCCCTGCGGTCCGGAACCGCCTGCGCCACATCGCGTGTCATCGATCCCGAGGCTAACAAGGCCTCCGTCAAGGGGTGTCCCCCCGGTCGCGCGCAGCGGCCCGCTCGGCCTTGCCGATCGCGTCCTCGACGACCGAGTTCAGCCGGGATCCGTTCGGCCAGCCGTCGTAGTGGCACGCCAGGATGACCAGCTCGCGCAGCGCGTCGGCGTCGAGCTCACCGTTGGCGAGGGCCGCGGGGACCTGGATGCCGAGCACGTCGTCGGCGCGCTGGCCGACGAGCAGGCCGATCAGGAACAGCCGGCGGTCGCGGTCGGTGAGCCCGGGCCGCTGCCAGATGTCGCCGAAGAGGTGCTCGGCGGTGTAGCGGAAGAAGTCGCCGGCACCGTCGGTCATGTCGAAGCCGTAGACCTCCTCCATCTTGCGCAGGCCCCTGGCCCGCGCCTCCGGCAGGTCGTCGAACTTGTCGCTCATCAGAGCCCCAGCCCCTTCCCCAGTCGCGGCAGCGCCTCGCGCGCCAGTGGTACGTCGACGCCGAGCTCGTCCGCGAGCGCGATCGCGAACCCGAGGTCCTTCTCCCCCAGCGCGGCCACGTGGGAGAGGACGCCGTGCCAGAAGTCGTCGGGCGCGATCGGCGCCGTCGTGTCGCGGTACATGATCGCGCCGGGGCCGCCGGTGATGGCATCGGTGTGCCGGACGACCTCGCCGAGCGCGACCAGGTCGAGGCCGGCGGCCTCGGCCAGGCGCTGGGCCTCGGTGACGGCCGTGAACGCGACGAAGTGGATCAGGTTGCGGGCCAGCTTCATCCGGGTGCCCGCCCCGACCGGCCCGGCGTGGACGACCTTTGAGCCCATCGCCTCAAGAGCGGCGCGAGCGACGGCGAAGGCGTCGGCGGCACCGCCGACCATGATCGCCAGGCTGCCCTCGGCCGCTCCCATCGGGCCGCCGCTGACCGGCGCGTCGAGCACCCGGTGCCCGGCCGCGGCCAGCTCGGCCGGGGTGCCGGGCGCCACCGTCGAGTGGACGACGAGCACCCGGTCGTGCGGTACGTCGGCGGCGACCGCGCGGACCTGGTCGTCGTCGCGCACCATCACGCAGACGACGTCGACGTCCAGCTCCGCGACCGAGGCGGCGGCGGTCGCCCCGGCGGCGACCAGCTCGGCGACGGGCTCCGGCGCGACGTCGTACACGTGGAGGTCGATGGCCTCGGCCGCGGCCAGCCGGAGCGCCATCGGCCTGCCGATATTGCCGAGGCCGACGAAGCCGACCCTGATGGCGGCGCTCATAGCCGGAAGGTCTGGCCGCCGTCGACCGCCAGCACCTGGCCGGTGACCCACGACGCGTCGTCGGAGAGCAGGAACAGCAGCGCGCCGACCATGTCGTCGACGGAGCCCATCCGCTTGATGGCGAGGCTGTTGCGCACGATGTCCTGGGCCGCGTCGCCGGCCTGGGTGCGGGTCGCCTCCGTGTCGGTCGGCCCCGGCGCGATCGCGTTGACCCGGATCCGCTGGCCACCGAGCTCGTGCGCGAGCTGCTGGGTGAGGCTGTTGATGCCGGCCTTGGCGAGGCCGTAGAAGCCGGAGTAGAGGTACGCCGCCGTACTCGACTGGTTGACGATCGCTCCCCCGCCGCGCTTGGCGATCTCGGGGTAGACCGCGCGGGTCATGACGAGGGCGCCGTCGAGGTTCACGCTCATGAATCTGCGGTAGTAGTCCCAGTCCACCGTGATCAGCAGGTTGAACTCCATGTCGCCGTAGATCGCGGCGTTGTTGACCAGGTGGTCGATCCCGCCGAGCTCCTCGGTGGTCGCCTCGACCAGGGCCTCGGCCGACGCGGCGGAGGACACGTCGCAGCGGACGAAGATCGCCCGGCCCCCGCCCTCGTCGATGCTGGCCGCGACCTTCGCCCCGGCCTCCTCGTTGAGGTCGGCCACCACCACCGCCGCCCCCTCCGCGGCGAGCGCGCGGGCGTACGCCTCGCCGATGCCCTGGGCCGCGCCCGTGACCACCACGACCTTGTTCTCGAAACGCACGTTCACTCCTGTCACTCTGGTGTGCTGGAATCACCGCTGAAGAGGCGATTCCTGCACTTACTGGCCGTTGCAACGGTCAAGAAGCGCAGGAACTACCTCTTCAGCGGTGATTCCTGCACCCCTCACGCCGGCTCGGCGATCGTCTTCATCTCCAGGTACTCCTCGAACCCGGCGACGCCCATCTCCCGGCCGATGCCGGACTGCTTGTAGCCGCCGAACGGCGCGTCCGGGCTGAACCAGACGCCGCCGTTGACGGCGAGGGTGCCGGTCCGGATCCGGGCGGCCACCGCCTTCGCCCGCTCCAGGGACGCCGAGTCGACCGAGCCGGAGAGGCCGTACGCCGAGTCGTTGGCGATCCGCACCGCGTCGTCGTCGCCGTCGTGCGGGATCACCACGAGCACCGGTCCGAAGATCTCCTCCTGCGCGAGTCGCGAGGAGTTGTCGAGGCCGGCGACCACCGTCGGCTGCACCCAGAAGCCAGGTCGGTCGATGATCGAGCCGCCCGTCGCGAAGCGCCCGCCCTCCTCCAGCGCCACGGCGAAGTACGCCGCCACCCGGTCCCGCTGGGCGGCGGAGATGACCGGGCCGCAGATCGCGCCCGGGTCAGCCGGATCGCGAGCGCCGATCGACTCCATGGTCTGCGCGGCGACGGCGACCGCCTCCTCATAGCGCTCCCGCGGCACGACCAGGCGCGTCGTGATCGCGCAGCCCTGGCCGGCGTGGATGCACGCAGCGAAGGCGGTGCCACCGGCGACCGCGGCCACGTCGGCGTCGTCGAGGGCGATCGCGGCGGATTTGCCGCCGAGCTCGAGGAAGACCTTCTTCAGGGTCGGCGCGGCCGCGGCCATGATCGCCCTGCCGACCGCGGTCGAGCCGGTGAAGGACACCATGTCGACGCGCGAGTCGGTCGCCAGGACCGAGGCGACCTCGTTGGACCGCGGCGTCACCACGTTGAAGACGCCCGGCGGGATGTCGGTGTGCTCGGCGACCAGGCGGCCCAGCTCGGCCGCCACCCACGGGGTGTCCGGCGCCGGCTTGAGCACGACGGTGCAGCCCGCGGCCAGCGCCGGGCCGACCTTGGCGAGGTTGATCTGGGTCGGCACGTTCCAGGGCGTGATCGCGGCGACGACGCCGACCGGCTCCCGGCGCACGGTACGACGCGAGGGGATCCCCATCGGCGAGGCGACCCCCAGGTCCGTCTCGAACTCGTAGGTCTCGACCAGGTCGGTGCCCCACTTCAGCCCGTCCACGGGTACGTCGAATCCGGCCGCGCCCATCATGAAGCCGGGCATCCCGACCTCCGCCGTGGTGAGTGCCCGGAAGGCGTCGGCGTTCTCCAGCAGCGCCGCGTGCAGCTGGCGCAGGCAGCGCACCCGCAGCTCGCGGTCGGTCGACCACGACGATTCGTCGAAGGCCCGGCGGGCGGCGGCGATCGCGGCGTCCACGTCGGCAACGGTGCCGTCGGGGCCACCCCGATCTCGGCGCCGGTGGCCGGGTCGATGATCGGATAGGTCTCCCCGGACGACGCCGCGACGAGCTTGCCGTCGATCAGCTGCTGAGCAGCGGGAGGCAGCGCCGTCACGACGACACCCCCGGCGCGGCCGGCGCGGCCGCCTGCGTGACGTACCGACCGGCCTCGACCGGCGGCGGCCACAGCGTCGAGGGCAGGTCCTCGTAGTGGTAGTGCCCGGGCACGCCGTGGCCGGTGACCTCGAGCCGCTTCATCAGCGTGTCGGGCGCCTTGCCCGACTTGAGGATCTCGACGAAGGTGTGGCCGGTCGAGGGCAGGTCGAACCAGTCGCGCTGCCAGTCGATCTTGATCTTCCCGGCGTCCGCGCCCTCGGCGACCCGCTTGAGGCCGAACCACGAGCCGCCGATCCCGAGGATCTCGAACTCCTCACCGGTCGAGTCGTCGACGATCCCCGCACGCTGCTTCCAGAAGCCCAGCACCATCGACTTCTGCTCGTCGATCATGGTGCAGACGTAGTCGTAGTGCCAGCCGTCCAGGCCGTCCATCTCGATGCCGATCGCCCAGTCCCGGATCTGGTCGCGACCCACCGCCATGAAATGCTCGTCCGGGTGGTACATCCAGCCGTACGTCGCGTCCTCGGCGTACCACTCGGCCATCGGGCGCCAGTCGCCCGCGGCCTCGACGTCCCGGTTGATCTGGAGCCAGGTCTCCCAGAACTCCTCGATCTCGGCCCGGCTCAGGGGCGCGGTCGGGTCACTCATCGGTCCTCCTCGATGGACAGGGCGAAGGCGGGGCAGTACTTCACGGCGGTGGTGACGTCGGCGCGCAGCGCCTCGCCGGGGTGCTGGTCGAGGAGTACGACGACATCGGCGTCCTCGTCGAAGCCGAAGACGTCGGGGGCCTCGCCCTGGCAGAGCTGGTGCCCCTGGCAGATGCCGGTGTCGGCGACGACCCTCATCGGGACCGCCGCCGGTAGCGGACCCGGGCGGGCTGGGCGAGCTGGATCACCATCTTGGTGAAGTCGTCGCGGTACGAGTCCAGCTCCTGCACCGGCTCGAACGCGAAGTCGCGCAGGATCACCGAGAAGATCGCCTTCATCTGCATCATCGCGAACGCGTTGCCGACGCAGCGGTGCTTGCCGGCGCCGAACGGGATCCAGGTCCAGCGGTTCTGCAGGTCCTCCTGGCGTGGGTCTATGTACCTCCCGGGCTCGAAGGCGTGGGCTAGAGGGAAGTCGTCCTCGATCCGGCTGGAGACGCGCGGCGAGGCGGCGAGCACGGTGCCGGCCGGGATGGTGTGGCCGAGCAGCTCGAAGTCCTCCTGCACCAGCCGCATCAGGATGACCAGCGGCGGATGCAGCCGCAGGGTCTCCTTGAGCGTCGACTCCAGCACCGGGATCGAGCGCAGCGCCTGGAAGGAGACCTCGGACCCGTCGGCGTACAGCGCGTCCAGCTCCGCGACCACGGAGGCCATGACCGCGGGGTGGCGGAGCAGCTCGATCATCGCCCAGGACGCGGTGCCGGACGATGTGTGGTGGCCGGCGAACATCATCGAGATGAAGATGCCGGTGACCATGTCCGCGTCGTACCCGACGGCGATGAGGACGTCGAGCAGGTCCCTCTCGTCACGAGGAACCTCGCCCCGGGAGACGCGCGCGGAGATGATCGCCTGCACCTTCGCGACCAGCTCCTCGCGGGCCTCGTCGCGGATCCGGAAGCTCTCGATGTCGGCGTACGGGTCGACGTAGGCGATCGCGTCGGTACCGTGCTCGAGCCGGTGGTAGATCTCCGCGAAGGACCCGTCGAGCTGGTCGCGGAAGGGCTTGCCGATCAAGCACGAGGACGTCGTGTAGATGGTCAGCTCGGCGAAGAAGTCGAGCAGGTCGATCTCGCCCTCGTCGCCCCAGTCGGCGACCATCCGGCGGATCTCGGCCTCGATGGTCTGCGCGTGCCCGCGCATCATGTCGCCGCGCAGCGCCTGGTTCTTGAGCATCTGCTGGCGCTCCTCGGGCGAGGCGTCGAAGACCACGCCCTTGCCGAAGATCGGCGTCATGAACGGGTACGCCGCCGCCTGGTCCAGCACGTCGTCGGGCGCCCGGAAGAAGGCCTCGTTGGCCTCCGCGCCGGTCACCAGGACGACCTGCTTGTCGGCGAGCCGGAACCGGCCGAGGTCGCCGCATTCCTCGCGGACCCGGTGGAAGAGCCGGATCGGGTCGACCCGCATCTCCGGCAGGTGGCCGGTGCCCTTGATGATCGCGGGGACGGACGGGTCCTGGTCGTCGAGGACGGTCGAGACCTCGGGGATGTCGGCGAGCGTCATGACTGCTCCTCCTTCGACAGTGGTGCTTCGGGGTTCACGTCGACGGGGCTCAGGTGCACGCCGCGGGGCGCGCTGACCACGGTCGTGATCGCGTCGGCGATGGCCGTGGCCTTGAGGAAGTGCGAGTGCCGGGCGTGGCCCCACTTGACCCACTCGGTGAGGACCTTGGCGCCGGCCTCGGCGTCCCAGTCCGAGCCCATCTCGGACCAGGTCGGGCCGGGGCGCACGACGGAGGCGCGCACCCCGCTGCCCTCGAGCTCCATCTGCAGCGCCTCGACCAGGCCCTCGAGGCCGGACTTGGTGGCGCTGTAGCCGCGCATGAACGGCCGCGCGCGCAGAGCGGTGTCGGAGGAGACGAACACCAGGTCGCCCCGCCGCCGCTCCACCATCCCGGAACCGACGGCGCGGACCAGCCGGTGGGCGCCGAGCACGTTGACGTCGAACTCGGCGGCGAGCTGCTCGGTCGTCGCGTCCAGGATCGCGCCGGGCGCGAGCAGGCCGGCATTGCAGACCACGATCTCGATGTCGCCCAGGGCCGCGGCGGCCGCGGCGGCGAACTTGTCGACCGACTCGGTCGAGGCCACGTCGAGCGGGTGCACGAAGGCCTCGCCACCGCCCTCCCGGATCTCCCCGGCGAGCTCCTCGAGGCGATCGATCCGGCGGGCGCCGAGCGCGACCGGGAAGCCGGCCGCCGCCAGCGCCTTCGCCGTCGCGGCGCCGATCCCGGAGGAGGCGCCGGCGACGACGGCGGGCCGGCGGTCGGGGTGGACGGGCTTCCGTGACGCAGCCATCAGGCGCTCCGCACGGTGAAGGCGGTCGGCAGCGACGCGAACCCGCGCACGCTGGTCGAATGCACCCGGACCGCGCGGTCGGCGTGCACCTCGAAGTGCTCGACCCGGCGGACCAGCTCCTCCAGCACCACCCGCGCCTCCAGCCGGGCCAGGTTGGCGCCGAGGCAGAAGTGCCGGCCGGTGCCGAAGCTGAGGATCTGCGAGAGCTCCGCCTTCTCGCGGTGGATGTCGTACGTCGTCGGGTCGGTGAAGACCCGCTCGTCGCGGTTCGCCGAGCCGAGCAGGACCAGCGCCTTGGCACCGCCGGGGACCGCCACGCCGGCGATCTCGGTGTCCTCGGTGACGTAGCGGGCCAGCATCTGGCTGGACGTGTCGTGGCGCAGGGTCTCCTCGATCCACGGCACCACCAGTGTGCTCGGGTCCTCCGGAGCCCGCAGCACCGCGTCCCGCTGCTCCGGATGGGCGGAGAGGTGGAGGAGCGCGTTGCCGAGCAGCTTGGTCGTGGTCTCGTTGCCGGCGACGACCATGAGGAACAGGAAGGCCATCACCTCGCTGTCGCGCAGCTTGTCGCCGTCGAGCTCGGCGGCGAGCAGCGCGGAGGTGAGGTCGTCGCTGGGGGCGGCCCGGCGCTGCTCGACCATGTCGCCGTAGTACTCGAAGAGCGCGAAGGACGCCTCCATGCCAGCGACCGGCACGTCGCGCACGCCGTCCTCGCGGTGCACGACGAGGTCCGCCAGGCGTCGTACCTCGTCCCGGTCGGCCTCCGGCACGCCCATCATCTCGGAGATGACGTCCATCGGGAGCTTGCCGGCGAAGTCCCTGATCCAGTCCGCCTCACCCTGCTCGGCGCTGATCGCGAGCGTGGAGGCGAGGTACTTCTCGGTCAGCTGCTGCACCTCCGGCGTCAGCTCGCGCACCCGGCGCGGCGTGAAGGCTGCCGAGACCAGCTTGCGGATCCGGGCCTGCTCGGCGCCGTCGAGACCGAGGAAGCTCATCACCTTGTGGGCGTCTGGGCTCCACGCCGAGGCGTCGAGCGAGACCCCCATCCGGTTGGAGAAGATGTCATCGCGGCGCAGCACGTCGAAGACGTCGGCATGGCGCGAGATCACCCAGAGGTCGTCGGCCGGCGCGTGGTGGACCGGGTCCTCGTCGCGCAGCCGCTGGTACGTCGGGTAGGGGTCCTCGTGGAAGTCGTAGTCGTACGGGTCGAAGACCAGGGGGGCGTGGGCGGTCGCGGTCATGAGTTGCCTCGCATGATCACGTCGACCGCGGCGACCAGTCGCTCCGCGATCCGGTCGTAGGTCATCAGACCCATGCCGGCCTGCAGCAGCGCTCCCGAGAGGGTCAGCACCAGCACCTCCAGCACGGCCGGGTCGGCCTGCTCCCCCATCGCCGCCTCGAAGCGGGCGAGGAACTCCCCGCCGATCCGCAGCCGCAGCCGCTCGACGTCGGGGTCGGAGCCGAGCAAGGCCGGCGTGACGGCCGCGGCGAGCGCCGGCTCCTCGACGATCCGCGCGGTGAGGGCGCGCATCGTGGCCTGGAGCCGGGTTGTCGCCGTACCGCCGTCGGGGGCCGGCGCCGGGTCGGCGGTGAGGTGGCGCCAGAAGAGCTCGGCGAAGAGGTGGTTCTTGGAGGCGAGATAGGTGTACGCCGTAGCGGGCGAGACGCCGGCGCGCTGGGCGACCGTGCGCACGGTCAGTGCCTCGTGGCCGACGCTGCGCAGCTCCTCCAGCCCGGCGGCGAGCAGCCTCTCGACGGTCTCGGCCTGACGCGGGTTGAGCCCCTGGCGCGGCGCCTCGAACACCTGACTGGACATGTGTCCAACATAGGAGACGTTCCCGGCGGGCGCAAGACATTTCCTAGAACTCGTTCTAGTTTGGGCGCATGCGCAACGGCATCGTCCTCTTCACCTCCGACCGCGGCATCACGCCGGCCCGCCTCGCGAAGGCGGCCGAGGAGCGCGGCTTCGACACCATCTACGTCCCCGAGCACACCCACATCCCGGTGCGCCGCGACGCGCTGCACCCCACCGGCGGCGAGGAGCTGCCCGACGACCGCTACCTGCGCACCCTCGACCCGTGGGTCTCGCTCGCCACCTGCGCGGCGGTCACGTCCACGATCCGGCTGTCGACCGCCGTGGCCCTGCCGGTCGAGTCCGACCCGATCACCCTCGCCAAGACCCTCGCCACGCTCGACCACCTCTCCGGCGGGCGGGTCACGATCGGCGCCGGCTTCGGCTGGAACACCGACGAGCTGACCGACCACCACGTGCCCGCCGGCAAGCGCCGGACCGTGCTCAAGGAGTACCTCGAGGCGATGCGGGCGCTGTGGACGCAGGAGGAGGCGTCGTACGACGGCGAGTTCGTCTCGTTCGGCCCGAGCTGGGCCTACCCGAAGCCCCCGCAGGGTCGGATCCCCGTCATCGTCGGCGCCGGCGCGGGCCCCCAGACCTTCGCCTGGATCGCCGCCAACGCCGACGGCTGGATGACCACGCCGACCACCAGCGACGTCGCCGCCAACGCCGACAGGCTGCGCAAGGCCTGGGCCGACGCCGGCCGTGAGGGCCAGCCCGACGTGCGGATCCTGGTCGCCAAGCGGCCCACCGAGGAGGACTTCGCGGACTGGACGGCCGCCGGCGCGTCCGAGCTGATCTGGGGCGTGCCCGACTCCGACGAGTCCGCCGTGCTCACCTATCTCGACAAGATGGCCTCCCGCATGGGGCTCTCGTGAACGGCGCCCCACGCGAATCCGTCGCAGATTCGGGCGATTCGCGACGAATTCGCATGGGGCGCGGCAACACGCCAGCCAGCCGGTACGCCGAGCTGTCGCGCGCGGAGCTCGCGGTCGTCGTACCCGAGCTGCTGCTGATGGGCCAGCTCATCGACCGCTCCGGGATGGCGTGGTGCATCGCGGCGTTCGGCCGCGAGGAGATGCTGCGGATCGCGATCGAGGAGTGGGCGGCGGCCTCGCCGATCTACACGCGGCGGATGCAGGAGGCGCTCGGCTACGCGCCCGCGGTCGCCGGGCGCGGTGACGTGGTGACGATCTTCAAGGGGCTGCAGCTCGACATCGGCGCGCCCCCGCAGTTCATGGACTTCCGCTACACGGTGCACGACCCGTGGCACGGCGAGTTCCGGCTCGACCACTGCGGCGCGCTGATGGACGTGGAGCCGATGGGCGAGGACTACGTGCGCGGCATGTGCCACGACATCGAGGACCCGACCTTCGACGCCACCGCGATCGCGACCAACCCGCACGCCCGGGTGCGCCCGATCCACCGGCCTCCGCGAACCCCGGCCGACCGGCACCCGCACTGCGCGTGGACGGTGATCATCGACGAGTCCCACCCCGAGCCGACGCCCGTCCCGGCGCTCGCGGTCAACGAGCAGTCACGGGCCGCCACGCTGGAGCTGGCGCCGATCGATCCCTCGGACGAGGGCGCGTCCGACTACGCCGGGCCGCTGCTCTCCGACGTGGACTTCGCGGCCTTCTCCCACTCCGCGCTGGTGCGGATCGCCGACGAGGTCTGCCTGCAGATGCACCTGCTGGACCGGGCGTTCGCGCTCGCGGTGGCCGAGCGCACCGAGACCACCGACGACCTTCTGAGGATCCGCCGCAAGCAGCTCGTGGGCGTCGCCGGCATCGGCGCCGAACGGCTCGCCCGCGCGCTCGGCCTCGACCGCCGCGACGACCCGGTCACGGCCGCCACCCGGCTGCTCGCCGTGCACCCGCTCCTCAACCCGGCGGCGTACGTCGACGCATCGGCCGACGCGGCGGCCGTCGTCGTACGCCCCTCGGCCGCCCACGAGGACGAGGCGTGGGTCGCCCTGTGCGGACCGGACTGGACCGCCGCCCTCCAGGCGATCGTGCGCGCTGTCGACCCGCACCTGGACGTCGAGGTCGCGGCGCTGCCGGACGACGCCTGGCTCGCGAGCGTCGTCCGCCGCGACCAGCCCGCGCCCGAGGCCGACGAGGTCGCGGTGACCCGGTTCAGCACCGGCGCGACGTTCGCCTTCCAGCCGCGCCGGTCGCTGCCGATCACGCCCGTGTGAGGATCAGCCGGGGAGCAGCGCTCCTCGCTCCCACGCGAGGCCCGCCCGTGCCGCTGTGGCCTACCGTGACACCGTTGAGATCCTTCCGAGGAGTGCCTATGCCCGACCCCGACCGGCGCGAGATCCACGAGACCGTTCTCCGCTACTGCCGAGCGGTCGACCGTCTCGACTTCGACGGGATCCGGGCGGTGTACGCCGAGGACGGCGTCGACCACCACACCGGATTCAGCGGCACGGCCGACGCGTACGTCGCCTGGCTGCGCGAGCTCCTGCCGGCGCTCGACGGCACCATGCATCTGGTCGGCAACCACCTCGCCGAGATCGACGGCGACCACGCGGTGGCGGAGACCTACGGGACCGCGGTGCACTGGGGCACGCCGGGGAGCGACCCGCGGAGGAACTTCACCTCGGGCTTCCGCTACGTCGACCACTTCGTGCGCACCGCTGCCGGCTGGCGGATCCGGGAGCGCTTCGCCGTGCGGGAATGGACCCGCGACGACAGCGGCCGGATGCTCGCCCCCGAGGGCGACGGCCCGCGCGGGCGACGCGACGAGCAGGACCCGTTCGCCGTCCTGCGCCGCTCGGTGCTCGGTCACTGAGCGGTCAGTGAGCGGTCAGTGAGCGGTCAGTGAGCGGCCTGCGCCGCGACGCGGGCGATCGCGGCGTCCTGGTCGGCGGTGCCGCCACTGACGCCGACCGCACCGACCACGGCCGCACCGGCCCGGACCGGCTCGCCCCCGCCCAGCGGAGTGAACCCGGGCACGGTGCCGACGGCGGCGACGAAGGAGGGCTCGGTGCGGCCACGCTCCTCCCACAGCAGGGTGGGGACCCCCAGGGCGGCCGCGGTGCGCGCCTTGCCCCGAGCGGCCGCCGCGACGAGCTCCGACACGCCGTCCATCCGGGCCGTCGCGACCGGCTCCCCGCCGGGATCGGTGACCGCGACGGCGACCGGGACCTCGAGCCGCTCCGCCTCGTCCAGGGCGCGCCGGAGCACCACCAGGGCCTCGGCGAGGGTGAGCACCGCCTGCTGCCTGGGCACCGCGGTCACGCCGAGCCGTCGCCGACGTACGCCCAGGCCTCGACCTCGAGCAGCATCCGCGGGTCGAGCAGGGCCGAGACGACGACGGTCGTGCTCGCCGGGGCGCCGTCGACGGGGAACACCTCCCCCTTCGCCTTGCTGTACGACGGGAAGTGGGCCGGGTCCGTCAGGTAGCACACCAGCTTGGTGACCTGCGCCAGCGTCGCGTCCGCCTCGGCCAGGGCCAGCCGGATGTTCTCGAAGCACTGCTGGGCCTGCTCGTAGGGATCGTCCGTGGCGATCTTGGCCGAGGCGTCGAGCGCGACCTGACCGGACAGCACCACGAAGTCGCCGCTGCGCACCGCCTGCGACATCCCGTCGAAGCGCAGGTGCGGCGGGTTGTAGCCCCTCACGGCATGCCCGCGGACGCGGCGGCGCTGACGTCGATGGTCGTGCCGCTGACGTAGCGGGCGTCGTCCGAGACCAGGTAGAGAACGGCCTTCGAGATGTCCTCGGGTGCCACCCACGCGACGCCCATCGGGCTCATCGCGGCGTACGCCGGCTCGACCTGCTCCCTGGTCGGCGCGTCGAGGTCGGGACAGAAGAGCCCGTAGAGCGCGTCGTTGTGGACCATCGCCGTGTCGACCGTCGCCGGGCAGACGGCGTTCACGGTGATCCCGGACGCCGCCGCCTCCAGGGCGAGGGTCTTCACGAGGCCGATCACGCCCCACTTCGCGGCGACGTAGTGCGCGAGATTGGGGTTGCCCATCCGCCCGCCCATCGACGAGGTGGCGACGATCCGCCCGCGCCCCTGTCGGAGCATCGGCCGGACCGCGGCGCGCATCGTCTTGAAGACGCCGGTCAGGTCGACGCCGATCATCTCGTCCCAGGCGGCGTCGTCGAGCTCCCAGAACTTCGCGAAACCGCAGACGCCGGCGTTGGCGACGGCGATGTCGAGCGCGCCGAACCGGTCGACGCCGTCGGTGACGACGGCCTCGATCGCCTCGGTGTCGCGGACGTCGCAGCGCACCGTGTGGCAGGCGACGCCGAGCGCCTCGACCTGTGCCTTCGTCTCGGCCAGGTCCTCGGGGGTGGCGAGCGGGTACGGGATGGTCACGAGGTCCGCGCAGAGGTCGACCGCGATCACGTTCGCCCCCTCCGCGGCGAGCGTCAGGGCGTGCGAGCGCCCCTGTCCGCGGGCGGCGCCGGTGATCAGCGCGGTCCTGCCGTCGAGCTTGCCCATGTCGTTCTCCTGTCAGGTGGTCGGGTGATCGGGGTCGTCGGTGCGATGGCGTACGGCGCTCAGCCGTCCGCGCGCGCCGAGAGCTTGCGGAGCTTGGTGAGGACGACGGCGAGGATGAGCGCGCCGCCCTGGAACGTGGAGATCACCCAGAACGGGATCCCCTGCAGCTGCAGGCCGTTGATGCCGATGGCGAGGATCGCCAGGCCGACGAGCAGGCCGGGCACGTTGAAGCGACCCGGCTTGATCATGGTCGAGCCGAGGAAGGCCGCAGCGTACGACGGCAGGAGGTACTGCGCGCCGACGTCCGGCTGTCCCGTGCCGATCCGGGAGGTGTAGACGAGTCCGGCGAGCGAGGCGCAGAAGCCGGAGACCACGAACGCCAGGACCAGGATCCGGTTGGTCGGCACGCCCGCCAGCCGGGACTGCTCGCGGCCGAATCCGGTGGCGTAGATCATCCGTCCCAGGGGGTCATCTCCAGCACGTAGTAGACGACGAGCGCGAGGACGACGACCAGCACGATCGGGTTCGGGATGCCGAAGAGCTCGCCGCGCCCGAGGTCGGTGAACGCGGTCGGGATGTCGCGCGAGACGACCTGGCCGTTCGCGACCAGCTGCGAGAGACCGAGGAAGATCGAGCCCGAGCCGAGGGTGACGATGAACGGGTCGATGGTGAGCCGCACGACGAGCAGTGCGTTGAGCAGACCCGCGGTCGCGCCGACCAGCAGCGTGATCAGGATGGCGAGGGGCACCGGCATCGCACCGGCCGTCTGCTGGAAGGTGAACGCCGACGTGATCACCGCCAGGGTCAGCACCCCGCCGATCGAGATGTCGAAGACACCGGCCGCGAGCGGGAACAGCAGGCCCAGCGCCACCACCGCGGTGATCGTCTGGTTGTTCACCACCGCGAGCAGGTTGCTGCTCGTCAGGAAGACACCGGGAGAGGCGATCGTGAACGCCACGATCATCGCCACCAGCAGGAGGGGGCCGGCCCAGCGGTCGAGCAGGTCGAGGCCGACCCGGCCGGCCCGGTGCTCGGTGGCCCGGGCCGTCGTCACCTCCTCAGCCGGCTGCGTAGCAGAGCTCAACGATTCGCTCACGGGTGATCTCCTTGTCGGTTAGTTCGTCGGTGACCGTCCCGTCGCGCAGCACCAGGACGCGGTCGCAGGTGGCGGCGAGGTCGTCGGTGTCGGAGGAGCACAGGAGCACGGCGGTCCCCTCGCTGCGCGCCGCCTCCACGAGCAGGCGCAGGATCTCGGCGGTGCCGCCGACGTCCACGCCGTGGGTCGGCTCCTCGAGGACCAGCACGCGCGGCGCGGTCCGCAGGAGCCGCGCCACATAGGCCTTCTGGGCGTTGCCGCCGCTGAGCAGCTCGATCGGCCGCTGCACGTCGGGTGGCCTGATCCGGTAGCGCTCGACCAGGGCGACGGCATCCGCGCGCTCGGCGCGGTGCCGGAACCGCCCGCCCCTCCAGTACGGCGCCAGGTCGGCGATCGTGATGTTCTCGGCCACCGTCATGCCGGTGATCCGCTTCTGGTCGCGCTCCCCCGGCAGCACGGCGACCCCGAGGCGCCGCAACGAGCGGACGCCCGGCCGACGCACGGGCGCGCCGCCGACCGCGACGGAGCCGGAGCTCAGCGTCGCGCGGCCCTGGAGCAGCCGGACCACCTCGTGCACGCCCGAGCCGGCCAGGCCGGCCACGCCCAGGACCTCGCCCTCGCGCAGGGCGAGGCTGGCACCGGTGAGCTCGCGCCCCGCGACGACGTCGGCGAGCTCGAGCACCGGCTCGCCCGTCGTCCGGCCGACGGCGCGGTCGGTCCCGTGCACCGCCTGGACATCGCTGCCCGCGATGACCCGGGCGAGGTCCTCGCGGGTGAGCGCGGAGACGCTCTCCTGCAGGACGACGGCGCCGTCGCGCAGCACCGTCACCCGGTCGGCGAGGTCGATGACCTCCTCCAGCCGGTGGGTCACGTAGACCACGCCGACGCCGCGGGCCGCGAGCGTGCGAACCAGCCGGAACAGGTGCTGGACCTGCTCCTCGGGCAGCGCGGCCGAGGCCTCGTCGAGGACGAGGACCCGGATCGCGTCGGGGTCGTCGATCGCACGGGCGATCGCGACCTCGGTGCGCTCGACGGCGGAGAGCCCGGCCACCTCGGCCCCGGGATCGATGTGACCGAGGCCGAGGTCGGCGAGCCGGGCCCGGGCGGCGGCGCGCTCGCCGCGCCAACGGATCGCACCGAGGGTGGCCGACCGGTAGGTGCCGACGCCGAGGCGGAGGTTCTCCAGCACCGACAGCTCGTCGACCAGGCCGATGTCCTGGTGGATGATCCGGACGCCGGCCCGGCTCACCGCCACTCCGTCGCCGAACCGCAGCCGCGATCCGGCGACGGAGCAGTGTCCGGCGTCGGGCTGGTGGAACCCGGAGAGCACCTTGATCAGGGTCGACTTCCCGGAGCCGTTGTGCCCCAGCAGGGCGTGGATCTCGCCGCGCGCGACCGTGAAGTCGACGCCGTCGAGGGCCCGCTGCCCGGGGAACGTCTTGACGATCCCGAGCAGCTCCAGGGCTGCCGCGTCCTCCGTGGTCATCGTGTCTCCGCTCTCACTGCCACCGTCGGCTCAGCCGACGCCCCAGAGCGCGGTGAACTGGTCACGGAAGCCGTCGGCGCCCTCGTAGGTGCCGCTCGCCGGCGCGCTCTCCTGGGTCATCAGCAGCTGCGTCGGGTTCTCGATGTTGTCCGGGATGGTCTGCCCGGCCTTGAGCCGCAACGCCGCGTCGACGACGGTCCAGCCGTTCTCGTAGACGCCGGACGCCACATCCGCCTTGATGATGTCGCCCTGACGCACGAGCGCGAGCGTGGGCTCGTCACCGTCGAAGGTGCCGACGGAGATGCCGTCCTGCTTGCCCGCCTGGCGGACGGCGTCGGCCGCCATCACACCCGAGAAACCGGGCGTGCTGACCACCCAGTTGAGCTGCGGGTTGGACTGGATCTTGGCCTGGAGCGCCGGCGGCAGATCGGTCTGCGCCGTCGCGACGCTGAACCGGTCGACGCTCACCGTGCAGCTCGGGCAGGTGTCGAGCACGGCCTTGACGCCGTCGGCACGCTGGCCGTTGCACTGGTAGACGGTGTCGGCGAAGATCGCGACGTTCGCCTTGCCGCCGGACTCGGCGACGATGTAGTTGCCGAGCAGCTCGCCCTCGATCTGGCAGACGTTGCCGACCTCGACGGTGTTGCCCTTCTCCGGGTCCGGGAGCTGTGCGGTGAACTGCCCGATCACCGGGATGTCGAGCTCGTGCGCCTTGGCGTAGGCCTCGGACGCGTCGGCCGAGGGCCGGGCGTTGTTGACGATGACGTCGGGCTTGGCGTTGACCGCCTGGCTCATGCAGTTCTGGAAGGAGGCGACGTCGCTCTTCGCGTCGCACACCTCCAGGTCGAAGCCGAGCGCGTCGGTCGCCTGGCGCACGCCCTCGACCTGGGCCACGCAGCCCGGGATCGACTGGTCGCAGCCGACGAAGTAGACGGTCATCGAGGCCGGCGGCTCGACCGGGCCGAGCGACGCGACGGCGATCTCGGACGGCACCTGGACGGCGTTCTCGGCGGCGGCCTTGGCATCGTCGAGCCAGGGACCGCTGGCGGCCGGTCCGTCGTCGCCACCGTCGGTGTCGGAGCTGTTGCAGCCGGCGAGCGCGACCGTGGCGGCCACCACCAGAGCGGCGATCACGGCGCCGCGGCGGCGCGATCGAGGGAGGTTGTTGGAAGGCACGGGCATTCCTCTCGTTGGGTTCGGTATCGGGTGTTTCGGGCGCCCGAGCTCCGTCCCCGGCCTGGGCGCCGGGAACAGCAGGTGGTGGCGGGGGTCGGCGGCGGCGGTCAGCGCGCGTTCGCGACGATCGCCTCTCCGAGGGCCTTGATGCCGCGCGCGAGCTCGTGGTCGGGCGCGTGGCTGTAGGCCAGGCGGAGGTAGCCCTGGCCGGCCTCCTGGCCGAGGAACTTCTCTCCCGGGCGGCAGAAGACACCGGCCATCGCCGCCTCGTGCTGGGCCTTCTCCCAGTCGACGTTCTCGGCGATCTTGAGCCAGAGGTAGTAGCCGCCGTCCGGGACGTCGAAGGTGACCAGCCCGCCGCAGTGCTCGCGCACCGCCGCGACGGCCAGGTCCCGCTTGCGCCGGTAGACCGCGTTGGCGCGCTCGATGTGCGGGTCGAGCCGGCCCTCCTTGAGGTACTCGGTGAGCATCCGGCAGATCCACTGGCTGACGCCGAGGTCCTGGCGCACCGACGCGAGCGCGTGGATCAACCGCTCCGGCGCGGCGATCCAGCCGATCCGCAGCGCCGGAGCGAGCACCTTCGAGAAGCCGTGGCTCTGCATGACCCGGCCCTCGGTGTCCATGCTGAGCAGGGAGGGAACCGGGTCGCCGCTGTAGCGCAGGTCGGCGTAGATGGAGTCCTCGAGGATGACGAAGTCGTACTCCTCGGCCACCTCGAGCAGCCGGCGACGCCGCTCCTCGGGCATCACGACGCAGGTCGGCAGCTGGAAGGTCGGGATGACGTAGAGCAGCTTGGGCGTGACGCCGTCGCGACGCATCTCCTCGAGCCGCTCCACCAGGGACTCGACGACCAGGCCGTGCTCGTCGATCTCGACGGTGCGGATGTCGGCGCCGCGCATCTGCATGAAGCGCATGGCGTAGGGGAACGTGGCCTTCTCGACGAGGACGCCGTCGCCGGGGTTGACCAGCGCGTTGACCGCGAGCGCGATGGCCTGCACCGAGCCGGACGTGAGGATCAGGTTGTCCGCGCCGATCCCGTCGACCTGTTGCGTCTTGGCCAGCCAGGCGGCGACCTCCTCGCGCAGGCCGGTGTGGCCGAGCATGAGCTCGATGTAGGTCGGCAGGTAGACGATCTGGTCGGTCTCCTCCTCGTAGCCGAAGGAGATGTACTCCAGCGCCCGGCCGCCGTCGCGGTCGAGGACCTCGCCCATCAGCCGGTTGAAGTCGTCGAGCGGGAAGGTCTCCTCGGCCGCGATGCCCTGGTCGAAGTTGAAGGTGACCTGCGCGGGCGGGTCGGGGAAGAACAGCGCCGGGCCGCCGGCGGCGAGGTCGGAGAGCTTGTCGGTGGGGTCGAAGGTCACGGTGGAGGCTCCTTGGTGTGTCGGGAGAGGGTCGGCGGGATGCGTCAGGCGCTGTGGAAGGCGTTCCAGCCACCGGCGACGTCGAGCGCCGTGCCGGTGATGTAGCGGGCCTCGTCGGAGGCGAGGAAGAGGACGGCCTCGGTCGCGTCGCCGACCTCGATCCACGGCACCGCCATCGGGTTGAGCGTGGCGAAGGTCGCGCGTACGTCGTCGGTGGTCGGCGCCTCCAGGTCGGGGCGGAAGAGCCCGTAGGTGAGGTCGTTGTGGCACATGTCGGTCGAGACCGACATCGGCGAGATGGCGTTGACCGTCACGCCGTAGGGGGCCAGCTCGATCGCGACGGACTTCACGAGTCCGATCACGCCCCACTTCGACGCCGCGTAGTTGGCATTGTTGGGACCACCTTCGCGGCCGACGGCCGACGCGGTCGCGACGATCCGGCCGGAACGCTGCTCGGCCATCACCGGCGCGACCGCGCGGATGCTGGCCGCCACTCCCCCGAGGTTCACGTCGACGACGTCGCGCCAGACGTCGTCCGCCATCGTGCGGACCGGCCCGAACGCGGCGATGCCCGCGTTGGCGAGCAGCACGTCGACGCGCCCGAACCGGTCGACGGCGGCGGCGACGGCGTCGCGCATCTGCTCGGGGCTGCGGGTGTCGGCCTTGAGGGTCAGGCACGAGGCACCCAGCGACTCGACGACACGAGCGGTCTCGTCCAGCTCCTCGGGCGTGCCCATCCGCGAGGCACACGGGATCTGCGCCGCGATGTCGACCAGCACCAGATCGGCTCCCCGCTGGGCGAGCGCGATCGCGTGGGAGCGGCCCTGCCCCTTGGCGGCGCCGGTGACCAGCGCGGTCCTGCCGTCGAAGTTCCTCATCGTCGTCCTCTCCTCGTTGCTCGGCGGGCTCAGGCCGTGTTGGCGGCGGCCAGTCCCGCCGAGACGTCGACGACGGCACCGGTGCGGTCCAGCCCCGGCTCGGCGACCAGCTGGTCGACGGCGCGGACCACCGCGTCGACGGAGACGTACGTCGTGTGGCTGGGGTGGCGCACCCGCAGCGCGTGCTCCGCCTCGGCCCGGTCGGGCGCGGCCACCGCGAGGGAGCCGTCGCGCCCCGCCTGCAGCACCGACCAGTACGCCGGGTCGCTGGTCATCGCGGTGTCCATCACGCCGGGGCACACGACACCGACGGCGATGCCGTGCTCGGCCACCTCGTGGGCCAGCGACTTCGCCAGTCCGATCTGCGCCCACGCGGCGGCGGCGTAGTGACTGAGCCCGAAGGCGCCGCGGCGCCCCTCCTCGGCGGCGACGACGACGATCCGGCCGCGGCCGGACTCCTCGAGGTGGATCAGCGCCTCCCGCAGCACGTGGTAGGTCCCGTGCAGGTTCGTGTCGACGACGGCGTCCCAGGCGGCGTCGCTCATCGTCGCCGCCGTGGCGGCGGTGCGCACGCCCGCGGCGCAGACGACGACATCGAGCCCGCCGAGCGCGGCGACGGTCGCGGGCAGCTCGGACCGGACCTGTGCCACGTCGCGGACGTCGACCGCGGCGACGTGACCGGTGGGGCCGACCGCGACCCGCGCCGCATCGAGCTCGGCGGCGCCGGAGAGCGGGTAGTCGAGCGCCATCGGAGTGGGCGCGTCCCAGACCGCGACCCGCGCGCCGCCGGCGGCGAAGGACGCGACGACCGCGGCGCCGAGGCCGCGAGCGCCCCCGGTGACGAGCACCCGGCGGTCGTCGTACCGCGTTGAATTTTCATTCATGTGGGTAGTCCTACCGCGCCCTCCGAAGGTGTGTCAAGGGACACACTGGGTCGACCGGGCCACGGCGGATCCCACCAGTTCCAGCGCGATCTGACCGCCTGGCACTCCCCGTTCAGGTCGGTGACGCAGAATTCAGATAGCTTGAATTAACGTTCAATTCTGGCGTCCCCGTGGCGTACTGGCTAGCCTTCGGGCAGTCCGAACGACCATCCACGTCCCCGAGAGGCGGCCCGGTGACCCTCCCTCCGACCCGGCAGGCGCTGGTCGACGCCGCCGTCGACGTCTTCACCGAGAAGGGGCTCCACGGCGCCCGGGTGATCGACGTGACCAAACGCGCCGGCGTCGCGGCAGGGAGCTTCTACACCTACTTCGACACCAAGGAGGTGCTCTTCCTCGAGGTCGTCGAGCAGGTCCGCCGAGAGTTGGCCGCCCAGGTGCCGCGGGCCCGCTTCTCCGACGCCGCGAGCGCACGCGCCTGGCTGTACGAGGTCGTCCGGCTCCAGGTCACCGGGCTGATCGAGGGTGCCGCGACCTGGCGGATGATCAACGCCGCCGCCCTGGGCAACGTCCAGATCGCCACCGCGCTGCGGGACCAGGCCGACCCGCTGACCCGCACCCTCACCGACGAGCTCGGCTTCTGGGCCGAGCAGGGCTGGATCGACCCGGGTGTCGACAGCGCCGTCGTGGTCGACGCCCTCATCGCCCTCATCGAGCAGACCGTCCAGCAATGGTGCACCGGGTCCGACCGGCCGGACCTCGACGAGGCCACCGCGGTGATCGCCGGCGCCTGGGCCTCGATCCTGCGGATGACCCCGGAGAGCGTCCGATGACGACCGAGCGCACCCCTCAGACGACCCAGGCGCACCGGACCCGCGGCGCCCTGCTCCGCGCCGGACGCCGCGTCCTGGAGCGGAAGGGCCTGCACAAGACCCGGGTCTCCGACATCACCAAGGAGGCCGGTGTCGCCGCGGGCACGTTCTACCTGCACTTCGAGAACAAGGACGACCTGTTCCGGCAACTGCTGATCACCGTCGAGGACGAGGTCTACGGCGAGCTGGTGCCGAGCCGGTCGGGTGGATCGGTCGACCCCGCCCAGCGGATCCGCGAGACCAACGCGCTCTACCTCAGCTCGTTCAAGCGCAACTCGGGCTTCTGGAAGAGCGTCGAGGCGGCCGCCCTCGGCCAGTCCGACCTCCCCGACGTCCTGGCCGAGCGGAACCGGTACTACCGCAGCCGCACCGAGCGCGCGATCGCCCGCTGGCAGGCGGCCGGGGAGGTCTCGCCCGACGTCGACCCCGCCACGGCCGCCTTCGTGCTCGGCGCGATGACCGAGCGGCTCGCCTACGTCTGGTACGTCTTCGGGCACCGCGAGGACGTCGACGCCGCCGCCGACGACCTCACCCGGCTCTGGCTCAACTACCTCGGGATCGACTGACGGATCGGCTCAGCCGCGGCCGAGCCCCTTCTCGATCGCCTCGACCACCTTCGGCCGCAGGTCCCGGGCCGCGATCACCTCGTCGACCGAGCCGACCTCGACGGCGCGGTGGATGTCGTGCACGCCGTCGAACTCGGCGGCCACCTCGGCGATCTTGTCCGCGCGCAGCTGGGCGCGGAGTTCGGCGAGCTCGACCACGAGCGCGCCCCGCTCGCCGTCGTCGCCGGCAAGGGCGTCGATCCGCTCCTCCAGGGCCGCGACCCGGGGGTCCGCGGCGGCGCGCTTGGCGACCTCGGCGGCGAACACGACGGCGGCCGCGGGGGCACCGCCGAGCACCGAGGCGTAGGAGCCCTCGATGGCGAGCACGGTCATCGCCGGGTTCAGGCGCTTGGAGAAGACCACGAACGCGCCGCCGTGGTAGCGCGAGATCACGCAGAACACGATCGGGCCCTCGAAGTTGACGATCGCGCGGCCGATCTCGGCGCCGTACTCCAGCTGCAGGTTGCGCATCGACTCCGGCGAGCCGTCGAAGCCCGACAGGTTGGCGAGGACGACGAGCGGGCGGTTGCCGGAGGCGGCGTTGATCGCGCGGGCGACCTTCTTCGACGAGCGCGGGAACAGGGTGCCCGCGGTGTAGGTGTCCGGGCCGTCGGTGGCGGGAAGCCCGCGCGCGGGACCGGCTTGGACTCGATGCCGACCAGGCTGACCGGGTAGCCGCCGATCCGGGTGTCGACGACGACGGCGGTGTCGGCGTCGGCCATGCCGGCCCAGCGCTCGAGCATCGCGTGGTCGGCGTCGGCCAGCGCCCGCATCACGGTGCGGATGTCGAAGGGCCGCTTGCGGTCGGGGTTGTGCTCCGCGGAGAAGATCTCGCCGACGGTGGCGAAGTCGCCCTCGTGCGGGTACGACGTCACGTCGCGCGAGACCGGGTCGGTCGTGGGCGCGCGCCGCGGCCCGGTCTCCCCGGGTACGACATAGGTGTGGTCGTAGTGCGCCATCAGCACGCCGAACGCGCCGGCCAGGTCGGGCACCCAGTACTGCGCCTGGCCGTTCGGGCCCATCACCCGGTCGTAGCCGCCGATGCCGTGGTTGTCCTCGGCCGAGACGCCGCCGGAGAAGTCCAGGGACTGCTTGCCGGTCAGCACCATCGCGCTGTCCGGCGTCATCACCAGGATGCCCTTGGTGTGCATCAGCATCGTGGCCTCGGCGTTCCAGTACGGCTGGGCGCCGACGTTGATCCCGGCGACGACGATGTTGATCTCGCCGCCGTCCTGGGTGAACTGGACGATCCGGCGCAGCGCCTCGGCCACCCAGTCCATGTTCTCGGTGCCGCTCTCCATCGAGATCCGGGCACCGGCCGAGACCGCGAACCACTCGACCGGCACGCCCATCGACGCGGCGAGGTCGATCGCCGCGATCACCCGCGCGCACTCGGGCTCCGACAGGGCGCCGAGGGACTTCAGCGGGTCGCCGCACAGGACCACGCGGGTGATGCCCTCGGGGTGCAGCGCGGTCGGGGTGCTGACGACGGCGACGATCATGCCGGCGGTGTTCTGGCCGGGTGCCCGGTCGACGGGCACGAGGGTCCCGGACGCGTCCAGGTCGTGCTCGACCACGGTGCCGCCGCCCGCGAGCACCGGCTGGAGCTCGTAGGGGTAGACCAGGCCCCGGCGGCGGGCGCGGAGCACCTTGCCGGCGTACTCGTCCAGCGGAGCCAGCGGCTCGGTCGGCGGCTCGACGATGTCGGCGACCACCCCGGCGCCGGGCTTGGCGTGGAACCGGATGGCGAGCGGCGTCGGGGTGCCGTCGGGACCGGCCACCCGGCCCTCGGCGAGCACCTCCTCGATCCCGGCGCCCTCGCTGAGCGGCGTGATCTTGCCCTGCAACGCGGTGAGCTGGTCGAGGTCGGCCTCGACGACGGGCCACACGGTCACCCAGACGTGGTTGACGTCGAGCTTGGTGCCCTCGCGGCCGCGGGCGGTGCGCACTCGCCGGATCGCCTCGAGGCAGTTCTCGACGGCGCGCTCGGCGTGCGGGAGGGCGATCACCCGCCCCTCGTCATCGCGTACGACGGCGAGCTGGCGCACCTGCGCGGCCGCCACCAGTCGCCGGTCGGCCGGGTTGGCGCGGGCCACACACTCGTAGAGGAGCACGTCCTCGGGGGCGGCGAGCCGGGTCACGTCGAACTCCGAGAGGCGTCCCAGGTTGAGCCGGCGGCCCACCATCGGGTGCATGCCGCGGACCAGGGTGTCCTCGACCAGGGTCCCGCCCTCCGCCTGGGGATCGGGGCGGAAGGTGAAGTAGTCGACCGGCTGCGGTGCGGCCGGGCAGACGGCGACCGAGACCCGGCGGGCGCGGGCGGCGAAATCCTGCCCGGCGAGCAGCTTGGCGACCTCGGCCGAGGCCAGGTCGGGGTCGGCGGGGGCGTCCGGCCAGCGCAGGTAGATCTCGACGACGTCGTCGTGGTCGGCGGTGAGGGCCGACCCGATCGCCGTACCGAGGGGGCTGTCGGGGTCGGCGAGCTCGGTCACGTCGCCGATGGTCGACACGACGCGGGTCGCGCCCTTCTCGTCGGTGGCGTACTCCGCGTGCACGACCGGGCGGCCGGCGTGCTCGTCGGGACCGGTGACGGTCAGGTCGTGGAGGTCGTACTCCAGGTAGTGCCGGCGGATCAGCACCTCCAGCAGCGGCTCCCGGACCGGCGGTCCCTCGATCAGCCGGTCGCGGAGGAAGCCGACCAGCTGCTCGGGGATCGCGGTGAGAGCGGCGATCCGGGCGTCGCGATCGGGGGCGTCCGCGTCCTCCAGGGCGGCGACCTCGGCGGCCACGCCCTCGAGGACCGCCCGCCGCTCGTCGTCGACGAGCGGCTGGTCGAACCAGCCGAACCGGATGGACCGGGCCAGGTCGCCGACCACCGCGAACCGCAGCTGGGTGGCGCGCACCATCCGCTCCAGCAGCGCCCGGGCGGCGGCCCGCTCCTCCGCCGGGGGCGGCGGGGCGCTCAGCCACCGCTGCAGGACGCCCACCGCGATCTCGACGTCGGAGGGGTGCTGCTGGGCCAGGAACACCCGGAACACCGCCCGCTCCAGCTCCGGGGTGCGGTCCAGGTCGGTGACGCCGTAGTGCGCGAGGACTCGGAGCAGCTTGTCGCGGAAGTGGTCGGGGAGGGCGCCCCGGTCGGGGTCGAGGCTGCGCAGGTAGGTGTGGAAGTACTCCCGCGAGCTGTGCACGCGCAGCTCGGCATGCGGCTCGTCACCGCCGGGGCGGTTGCGGCTGAGCTCGGCGAAGTCGGTGAACAGCGAGAGCAGGTCCATCTCGGCGCGCAGGGTGTCCGCCGGCTCGCGGTCGTCGCGACCGGTGAGATAGGTCGCGAGCAGCGCGGAGCGCTGGTCCGGCTCGACGTCGTATCCCAGCAGCTGGCTGCTGAGGGCGGCCAGCGCCTCGGCGGCCCGCCCCGGCCCCGCGACGGGCGCGGGGGTCGGCAGGGGCTCCGGGAGGTCGAGGTCGCCGTACCGGCCCGCGCCGGCCTGCTCCTCGTCGGCGTCGCCGGTGGGCTCGAGGCGCACCAGCGGCGCGCCCGTCTCGACCTGGCTCCCGACCCGGACCAGCAGCTCCTTGACCCGGCCGGTGAACGGCGCGGTGAGCGCGGTCTCCATCTTCATCGACTCCAGCACCAGCACCGGGTGCCCGGCGACCACCTCGTCGCCGACCGCGAGCGGGGTGGAGACGACGAGCGCCGGCGCGGGCGAGCGGACCATGCCGCCCTCGTCGCGGCTGATCCGGTGCATGACGTCGTCGACCTCGACCAGGTGGACCGGGCCGTGGCTGGAGGTCACCAGCCGGAACCGGTGGCCGTCGACGGTGAGCCGGCCGTGCACCTCGTCGATCCGGTCCAGGGTCGCGGTGACGGTGCGCTCGTCGGCGCCGGCGGCCACCGTGACCTGGTAGCGCGCGGGTCCGGTCTGCCGGACGGTCAGGGCGTACGTCGCGCCGCGCAGCTTGAGCTCGATCGTGCGGGCCGGGTCGTGCTGCACCTGCGGCCGGCCGCCCTGGGCGGTCTGCAGCAGACGCGCGATCTCGGCGCGCTCCTCCTCGTCGTACGCCTCGATGGCGGCGGCGACCAGCGCCACGCCGGAGTGGCGGGCGGCCTGCAGCCGGCCCTCGCCGCGCACCCGGTCGATCCACCCGGTGTCGGCCCAGGCGGGCGTGCCGGCGGTGACCTCGGGCTGGTCGAGGAGGTCGAGGATGAAGCTCTTGTTGGTGGCGCCGCCGTCGATGACGACCGTGGTCTCGCCCATCGCGCGGCGCAGCCGGGCCAGTGCCTGGTCGCGGTCGGCGCCCCAGGCGATCACCTTGGCGATCATCGAGTCGAAGTCGGCCGGGATGGTGTCGCCCTCGGCGACGCCGGTGTCGACCCGGATGCCCGGGCCGGCGGGGAACTCCAGGCGGCTGATCCGGCCCGGCGCGGGCGCGAAGTCGCGGTCGGGGTCCTCGGCGTTGAGCCGGGCCTCGACGGCGTGGCCGCGCTCGCTGGGGCGGTCCCCCGTCAGCGGGATGCCGCGGGCGACCTGGATCTGCAGGGCGACGAGGTCGGTGCCGGTCACCTCCTCGGTGATCGGGTGCTCGACCTGGAGCCGGGTGTTGACCTCGAGGAACGCGAAGGTCCGCTCGCCCGGGTGGTAGAGGAACTCGACGGTGCCCGCGCCGGCGTACCCGACCGCGTTGGCGAGCCGCTCGGCGGACGCCTTGAGCTCGTCGGTCTGCTCGTCGGTCAGCAGAGGGGAGGCGGACTCCTCGATCACCTTCTGGTTGCGCCGCTGCACCGAGCAGTCGCGGACGCCGATCGCCCAGGCGGTGCCCTGCCCGTCGGCGATCACCTGGACCTCGACGTGGCGGGCGTCGGTGACCAGCTTCTCCAGGAACACCACGCCGCTGCCGAACGCGCGCTCGGCCTCGTCGCGGGTGCGCTGGTAGGCCTCGGCGAGCTCGTCGCCGGAGGCGACCTTGCGGATGCCGCGCCCGCCGCCGCCGGCGGTGGCCTTGAGCATCAGCGGGTACCCGATCTCCTCGGCGCTGGCGAGCGCCTCCTCGAGGGTGTCGACGCCACCGCGGCTCCACGGCGCCACCGGGACGCCGACCTCCTCGGCGATCAGCTTCGAGCCGATCTTGTCGCCGAGCTTGCGCATCGCGTCCGCGCTCGGGCCGATGAAGGTGACGCCGAGCCGGTCGCACAGCTCGGCGAACGCCGGGTCCTCGGCCACGAAGCCCCAGCCGACCCAGGCCGCGTCCGCCTGGGTCCGGGTGAGAGCGAGCTCGAGCGCGGCCAGGTCGAGGTACGGACGGTCGGCCGCCGCTCCCAGCAGGTAGGCCTCGTCGGCCTCGCGGACGAACGTCGCCCCCGCGTCGACGTCGGTGTAGAGCGCGACGGTGCGGATCCCCCCGCTCTGCCCCGTCTCCGGCGTGCGCCGGGCGTTGAGGTCGCGGACCGCGTGGATCAGGCGCATCGCCGCTTCACCACGGTTGACGATGGCGATTCGAGAGACCGGAGGCACGATCCCGACCCTTCCACCCCGACCCGGGCTCGTGACAGTGGAGAACCCACAGGCTTGGCACGGATTCGTTGTGGGCTCCGTCCAGCCGGTGGATCGGCGCTCGGCGCTCGGGCGCTGTAACACGTTGTCCACCTGCCTACCCGCCCCATGTCGTCGCTGGACACGGCGTGTCGCCGGCGTGTCGCGACGACACCGGGCTGCTAGAGGGGTGGACAACGTGTTACAGCGCCCACCCGCCCCGAGCCAGCCCCACCCCCAGGCCCCTCCGAGCGGGCTCGGCCTCAGCGGCGCTCGAAGGCGATGCCCGCCCGCTGCAGCCGGGCGAGCAGCGCATCGCCCATCGCGGTGGCGGTGGTGACCTGCCCGGCGACGTTCGGGTTGTCGTCGAGGGCGAGGCACAGCGCGGACTCGGCCAGCATCTTGGCGGTCTCGGTGTAGCCCGGGTCGCCGCCGGAGACCCGGGTACGGACCGTCGTCCCGGCGGTCTCGGCGACGAAGTCGACGGTGAACCACGACTTCTCCCGCCGAGCCGGCGACGGCCCCTCCCCCTGCGGGACCCGCTTCAGCAGGGCGTTGCGCAGCGGCGGGACCTGCGCGGCCAGGGTCAGGCCCGTGACGCCGACGGCGCCGCCGGCGGCGTACCGCAGGGTCTTGGTGCCCGCGTAGTGGGAGTAGCTGAACGCCGGACCGTACGACGCCAGGTGGGCGCCGCTGCGCGCGACGACGAACGGGTCGATCGTGGGCAGCGGCAGCAGCCAGTAGCCCAGGTCGTGGTCGCGGCGGGGCCGGCCCGCGACGGCCCGGGAGCGACGGTCCTCGGGACGCGGCTCCATCCGGCGCCGCGCGCTCGACGCCTCCTTCATCTGCCGGGCCCGGGAGAACGCGGTGAGGGCGGAGTGGAAGGTGCCGCCGGAGAAGCCGGCCCTGGTGCGGACGACGCCGCGCATGGTCACCGGGGTGGTGATCTCCCCGCCGACCTCCGCCGCCAGCTCCTGGATGGTGAAGTACGCGCCGAGGTCGTGGGGGATCGAGTCGAAGCCGCAGGAGTGGACCAGCCGGGCGCCGGAGCCCTCGGCCGCCGCGTTGTGCTCGACGTAGGTCCGGTCGACGAACTCGGGCTCGCCGGTGAGGTCGACGTAGTCGGTGCCGGCGTTGGCGCACGCGGCGACGAGCGGGCCGCCGTGCTCGACGTACGGGCCGACCGTCGTGGCCACGACCTTGGTCGTCGCCACCACCTCGGCCAGCGCGTCGGCGTCCTCGGCGTCGGCGACGAGCAGCGGCAGGTCCGCGAGGCTCTCGTCCGACGCGGCGAGGTGGTCGCGGACGGCGGCGAGCCGCTGCTCGCTGCGCCCCGCGAGCGCCCAGCGCAGGCCGGCCGGCGCGTGGGCGGCGAGGTAGTCGGCGGTGAGTCCCCCGGTGAAGCCGGTGGCTCCGAACAGGACGACGTCGTACGGGCGCGCGCTGTCTGCCATGACCCCACTCTTCCATCCGCCTCCATCCGTTGAGAAGCCGATGGAACCCTCCCGGCCCCTCGCTCCGTCGTAGGTCCAGAACAGGAGGGCACGTGGAACCCGACACCGAGACGGCGTACGCCGAGTACGTCCGGCGGAGCTGGCCGTCGCTGGTCCGTGCCGCGGTCTTCCTCGGCGCCCGGCCGCACGAGGCCGAGGACCTGGCCCAGACGACGCTCGTGCGCTGCTACACCGGCTGGAGCCGGGTCAGCAGCGCGGAGAACCGCGACGCCTACGTCTACCGGATGCTGCTCAACTGCCTGCGCGACGTCCGGCGCACCCGCTGGTGGAAGGACCGGCAGTACGACGTGCCGGTGGACGGGTCGCGGACGGCGGAGCCCGACGCGTCCGACCGGGTGGCCGTCGCGGACGCCGTCCACCGGGCGCTCGGCGGCCTGTCCAAGCCCAACCGGGAGGTCGTCGTGCTGCGGTACTTCGTGCAGCTGAGCGAGCGGCAGACCGCCGAGGTGCTCGGCGTCCCCGCCGGGACCGTGAAGAGCCGGCTCTCCCGCGCACTCGCCCACCTCGCCGCCGACGACCATCTCCTCGACCTCTCCGGAGGCCCCCAGTGACCGATCTCGAACGCCTCTGGGAGGACTACCCCACCGGCCCCGCGCCGGTCGGTGCGATCCTCACCGCCGCCGCGCCTGCCCGCGGGCCGCGCCGGCGGCTCGTCGTACGCCCGCTGCTGACGGCGGCCGCGGTCACCTCCCTGGCCGGCGCCTTCGTGGCCGGCGTCCTGGTCGGCGGGTCCGGCGGCTCCGGCGGCCCGTCGGCGACCGGTCCCGCCGGACCCGAGCGGCTGCCCCGGCACGTCGCGTTCCAGGCCGACCTCGAGCCGGCGGAGTCCTGCGACGACCTCCTCGCGGCGTACGTCGAACGCGGCCTGGACATCGTCGGCGCGTGGGCTGGGGCGGTGGGCCGGTCGTGTACGACCAGGCCGACACGGCGAACCGCGTCTCCGGCGAGGCCGCGGCCGCCGACCGGAGCCCGCGGACCGAGCGCCAGGTCAGCAGCGAGACCGGCACCAACGTCCAGGAGGCCGGCGTCGACGAGCCCGACACGGTGAAGACCGACGGCAGGCTGATGGTCGTCGAGCGGCACGACCGCCTCGACGTGTACGACGTGACCGGCTCCGCCACCGAGAAGGTCTCCTCCGTACGGCTGCCCGGCGTCCGCGACGCCGAGCTCCTCCTGACCGGGGACACCGTGGTCGCCGTCGGCTCGGACCGGGGCGCACGCCCGGAGCGCCCCGGCACCCGGGTGCTGACCGTGTCGCTGGCCGACCCGACCGCGCCGGAGGTCACCGACGACGTCCGGTACGACGCCGGGCAGGTCTCGGTGCGCCAGCACGGCGCCGACGTACGGCTGGTCCTCGCCAGCGGCCTGCCCGACCTGGACTTCGTCGAGCCGCACGGGAAGCGGAGCCCGGAGGAGGCGCTGGAGCACAACCGCGCGGCCGTCGAGGACTCGACCCTCGAGGACTGGCTGCCGACCATCGCCGTCGGCGACGACGGGCCCGAGCAGCTCCTCGACTGCCGCGACGTGGCGATCCCCACGGACGACCTCGCGCTCGGCACCACCAGCGTGGTCGGCTTCGACGCCGCCGAGCCCGGCAGCGTGGACGCGATCGGGCTGGCGGGGCGGGCCGACATCGCCTACGAGTCCGCCGACCACCTGTACCTCGCCTCGTCCGGCGCCGGCTCGATGTGGCGGTGCGTCGACTGGTGCGACGTCGGCGCACCGGCGGGCGGCTCGTCGTACCTCTTCGACTTCGCGCTCGACGGCACCCGCGCCACCCATGTCGCCTCCGGCGAGGTCGAGGGGGCGATCCGCGACCGCTGGTCGCTGGACGAGGCCGGCGGCGTGCTCCGGGTCGCCGTCGGTCCGACCAGCGAGACCGGCAACTTCAACTCGGTGCTGACCCTGGAGCGCCGGGGCCAGGACCTGGTCGAGCGCGGCCGGCTCGACGGGCTCGGCCGCAACGAGGAGATCCGGTCGGTGCGCTGGTTCGACGACCTCGCGATCATCGTGACCTTCCGCCGCGTGGACCCGCTGTACGCCGTCGACCTCACCGACACCACGACCCCGCGGCTGCTCGGCGAGCTGAAGATCCCCGGCTTCTCCTCCTACCTCCACCCGCTCGGCCGCGCCCGGCTGATCGGCGTCGGCGAGGGCCCGGGCCCGGACGGCTGGGGCGCCCAGGTCGGGCTGTTCGACGTCCGCGACACCAGCGCCGTCACCCGTCTCGACGTCCTCTCCTACGGCCGGCGCACCGCACCCCTCGCCGGCGCCGACCCCGCGCCTTCACCTGGCTCCCCGATCACCGCACCGTGCTGACGGTCGTCGAGAAGCAGGGCAGCCGCCGGGTCGGGTACCTCTCCGTGCTCAAGCTCGCCGGCGGCGCGCTGCACGAGCGCCGGGTCAAGGTCGAGTACGGCGACGACGTCGGCCGGGTCCGCGTCGTACCTCTTCCGGACGGGCGGGTCGTGCTGGTGACGGGCGAGGACGCGCAGTTCTTCGAGCTGTGAGGACGCCGTGCCCGGTCAGGTCAGGGCTGGACGCTGTCAGACGCACTCCCGGGCGATCTCGTCCGCGACCTCGCGCAGCACCTCGACATCCCGGTCGGTGTGCGGCGCAGGCGGCAGACCACGCTCGACATCCGCCTTCGCCTCGTCGGACAGGTCCGACTCCAACAGCACCCGAACCCGGCACTCCGCCTGCTCCGTCTCCAGCGGCACACCCAGCGGACCGTCCGACGCCGTGTACGGCGACGCCGCCGCCGACACCTCAGCCGGATCCGCCCCACCACATCCCGACAGGACCAGCACCGCCGCCAACGCCAGCCCAGTCACTGCTCTCCGCGTCATACGCATTCCCCTCCCACAGCGGCCGCCCGACCGCGTCCTCGCCGCGGCGGATGAACCCGCGGACGGCAGGGCTGAGTTGATGCAACACCGGACGACCGCGCGGGTCAACAGACTCCACATGAAGCGGCATCAAACCCGGGGCGATTCAGATCGAGTCGGTCAGCACCGGTGTGCCGAGATCGCTGGTCGAGGTCACCAGACTGGGCCGGACGTTGAAACGTTGAAGAAGCGCGCCGCCGACGTGCTCGCCTACTTCGACCGCCCCGGCACATCCAACGGACCCACCGAAGCCCTCAACGGCCGCCTCGAACGCCTCCGCGGCAGTGCTCTTGGGTTCCGCAACCTGACCAACTACATCGCCAGAAGCCTGCTCGAAACCGGCGGCTTCAGACCCAACTACACCCTCGATTGGGATGAGCCCCTTTCCGGGACCCTGATTATCCACTCACGCCCTCAACCTCAGGACGTGTCCACCATCATATTCACCAATGGAATTGAACTCCAGGGTAAACTTTCCCTGCAAGTTTCCAGAAGCCCCGCAAATATAGCGGTACCCAGGACTCGTCCAGTACAACTCATCAAGACTCTCAATAATCGACCTGATAGGAGCAACGATCCCCCCGATGCAGAGTCGATGAATGCCAGAGCAAGATCACATCGCCCAATCCGCGCCCTTTCCAGCGACAGATCCGGCCGACGGAGATCGACTTCTATGCCGTCCAACTGCGTCCAGTCAAGGTGCATACCAGCCCACGGGAGTGATTCGAGTTGAGCGATGAAGTCAACCAGATTCTCGGCGGAGACTACCTCCGCGCCGTTCGACGCTACCCAGTCGAGAAGGTGTTGTTGCACAGGCCACTCTCCTTATCTCGGGAAATGAGAGAGCGGCTATAGAAGTCATCCCTCGTTCCACCTTCTACAATATTCGCGCCATACTTCCAAGAGTCGCGTTTCCGCCCACCAGTGCGATCCCACCAGTTCACGTGGAATCCCTTTTTCTCATCCCAGTCGATTCTCCATCCACGAAGTCCGTCCTGGCTCTGACGGCCGGTTACCCTGCCCTTGAAAGGACCGATCTGCTGCACGAAGTCAACGGAGTCGTCGCCTAGGCCCGCCGACTTTCGAGCGTCGGTACGCGCTGCGTTCAAGCTGCCATACCTCCGCGTGGTCTCACCACAGACATTGTGGACGAGGATTTCGTTGTCGCCGACGTGGTAGGTGTGGATCCCTTCGACGCTGAGGTTGTAGGCGAGCGCTTGACGGGTCGACTTCAGTGCCAGTCCCATGACATCGAGCACCCGGCCATCAGCGGCCAAGACCCGCTCCCCTGGACCAAGGTTGTCGGCCCTCTCGAACCGCTGGTCGGTGACCGACCAGAAGGGGTGGTCCTCGGTAGTGGCGATGACCTCCCCATCAATGACCAGGTCCAGGACGGTGTCGTGGTGGACGAAGACCTGCTCGATCCGTTTGGCTACTTGCTCTCCGGTCTCGGGGTCGGTCGCGACGACCTTGTCACCGACTCCGACGTCCTTGATCGGTTTGTGGGTGCCGTCGGCCATGAGAACCGTTGTCGAGCCGACGAAGGAACAGGACATCGCCGCGGACTTGAAGAGCTTGACCTTCGACGACCAGCTTGTCAGAGCACGCCCAGTGATTCCGCTGTCCAACATGGTGCTGCCGAGCGCCACGGCGAACGCGATGTGAAGCGCCCCAGGTTTGATGCCGCATCCTTTTGAGTTGGAAGGATGCGAACCATGCCGAAGAAGATCGATCCCGCGGTCAAGGAGCGGTGCGTGCGGCAGGTGCTGGAGCACCTGTCGGAGTGCCCGTCGCTGACTGCGGCCGCCGAGTCCGTCGCACGCCGCGAGGGGCTCGGGAAGGAGACCGTGCGTCGCTGGGTCGTGCAGGCCCAGATCGACGGCGGGCAGCGCCAGGGCGCCACGTCGGAGGAGCTGGCTGAGATCAAGGAGCTCAAGGCCAAGGTCCGGCGGCTCGAGGACGATAACGAGATCCTGCGCAGGGCCTCGATTTTCTTCGCGGGGGAACTCGACCCCCGCAATCGCTGATCGTCGCGTTCATCGACGAGCTGCGGGCCAAGAGCCACGCGGTCGAGTCGATCTGCCGAGTCCTGCGCGAGCAGGGCTGCCAGATCGCCGCGCGGACCTACCGCGACTGGGCACAGAACCACCGCCCGGTCACAGCCAGGACGATCACCGACGCACAGGTCACTAATCAGGTCCGTGACCTGGCCTGGACGATCGATAACGAAGGGATGCGAAGGATGACACCCGAAGGGCTCTACGGGCGTCGGAAGATGACCGCGTTGGTGCAGCGCACCAGCCCGGAAGCATCGCCCGGATCGGTGGACCGGGCGATGAGATCGCTGTCCCTGCAAGGGATTCGGCGATCGAAGGGGATCCGGACCACCATCCCGGCCAAGGACGGCAAGCGGGCTGGTGACCTTCCTCGATCGGGACTTCACCGCCGAAGCTTCAGCCGTCCCATCGGATCACCCAATGACCACGTCGACCATCGTCGCTTCAGAGACTTCGTCGGCGAAAAGTCTCAGGCGCAGCGAGCCAGGCGGCGCCGGGACATCGACAGCCGAGCCACCCGTTGCATCGGACACGCGTAGGCTCCCACAGGTGACCTGGAGGGCACCTTCGAAGACCATCTGCCCAGTACCAGGCTCCGCGTCAAGGACGCGGACGGCTACCGATCCTTCGTCCGCGTGGCGTACTCGGACGACCAAGGCGGAGTGGGCAGCAGTGACCATGTCCTCGGGGCTGGCCCAATCAGGAATCTGCTCGGTGGAACGAGCGTCCGTGACGAGAAGGACACCCCAGGGGAAGTCGGCGTTGAGCTCAGCGAGCACGGTCATAGCAGGCCCCTTCTGATGAGGTTGATGATCCATAGACCTTGAGCGTTGCTGCAGGTCTGGCAGTGCGGGTACAAGACCTGAGGGCCGCCGCCAGCCATGCGCGAGGGAGGCTGATGGTCGCCGATCCAATTCCCGCTCTTGGTGCCTGGCGTCGTCGCGCCGCAGGAATGGCATCCGTACGCGTCGCCGATCGGGTTCAGAGCGTCACGCTCACTCTGGGTGATCTTACCCGGGGCGCTCGAAGGCACCGAATCGCGCGCCCACGGACCCGGCTTCAGGAGGTCGTCGCCTACCGCAGGTGTCTTTGCGGCTCGTTCTAGGCCGGCCAGGTCGTCGGCGATCTTGGCGCCATGGGCGACCTTGCCGAGGCCGAACGGAACGGCGTAGAGCGCAACATCCACGCCGAGCGCGCCGCAGGAGGAGAGTTCGCGCTTTCCGAAGCAGCCGGTGATCTCGTGCCAGGCGTTCTTGGCCATCTGGATACCGATGTCCAACAGCGTCGCGTCGCTCTCACAGTGCTCCCCGAACACCTGGCAGTAAGCCAGTTCCACGGCCTCGTAGCCCTCGACGCTGCCCGCACCACCTGCGAATGACCTGAACCAGTTCTCGTAGGCCAGTCGGGCCGCTTCTTCCGGGCTGGCCCCTTCGGCCCTGGCGCCGTAGATGACGTTCGCGAAGGCTTCCTTATTCTGGAAGTCAGCCAGCGGCGCCCCATCTGCTATATAGCCCTCCGGTGGGACCCACTGCGGCGGAGAGGCCGCCTTGATGTTGGTGTAGTGGCCCTTGGCGTCGACATTGAAGGAGCAGTCCTCGCCGTTGCATGCCGGCCGGTGCCCGTCGGGGTCGGTCATGTTGAGCGGGTTGCCGTTGACGTAGACATAAGTGTTCGCGGTCAACGGGTCGACACCGACCGACAGATCGGTCGACGGACTGGCGACCCGGTAGGTGTCGGGGGTGGTGAACGCGCCGGTGTCGGGGTCGTAGGTCCGGGTACCCATCTGATAGGTCCCCGTCGATCCGTCACGGATCAGACCCCGGTACCAGGCAGCGTTACCGGTGGTCGTGACCTGGGTACCGTTGGCGCAGATCTTGTTGCTGTTCGTGACCGTGCTCGGCTCATACGGGTTGCCGTAGGGGTCGTAGACCACCCCACAACCCAAGACACCGGCACCACCACTCGGGCCCGTGGTGGGGGCGGTGGTGACGGCGGTGACATTGCCGTGACCGTCGGTGTCGAGGAACGCTCTCCCGGGCGAGGCGTTGAGTTGCTCGTAGGCCATCTGGTTCCCACCCGCGTCGAGCTGGTAGAGCACCGGGGGTGTCAGATGTTCTGTGTAGGGGGTCGGTCCTGAGGAAGGACCATCATGACCGACACGATGTCCGCTGTGACGGACGAGGCCACCGGGACAGACGTGAACGACAGACCCGCTTCCAAGCGGCCGAGCCGGCTGGCTGAGCGACGCGCGATCCGCGCCGGGTCGCCGGCCCGGGCGGCGGTGAGTGAGTTGGCCGAGTCGGGCGCGCTGGACGGGTTGTTCGCCAAGATCGACGGCGGCGAGCTCGACCTGACCGGTGACGGCGGGTTCGTCACCGAGTTGATCAAGGCCAGCCTCGAGCGCGGGCTGGCCGTCGAGCTCACCGACCACCTGGGCTACGAGAAGGGCGACCCGGACGCAGCGGCGTTCCCCAACGCCCGCAACGGCACGACCCCGAAGACGCTGGCGACCCAGGCCGGCGACGTCGACCTGGCCGTGCCGCGCGATCGCGACGGCACCTTCACCCCGCGGCTGGTCCCCAAGGGCGTGCGCCGCCTGGGTGGCCTCGACGACATGATCATCAGCCTGTACGCGGGCGGGATGACCGTCAGGGACATCGCCGACCACCTCGAGGCCACCCTGGGCACCGAGCTGTCCCACGAGACGATCAGCAACGTCACCGACGCGGTGTGCGAGGAGATCCTCACCTGGCAGGCCCGACCGCTCGATGCGCTGTACCCGGTGATCTACCTCGACGCGATCATCGTCAAGGTCCGCGACGGCGCGCACGTGCGGAACAAGTCCGCCCATATCGCCGCCCATATCGCCGCCCATATCGCCGTCGGTGTCGACATGGACGGCACCAAGCACGTGCTGGGGATCTGGCTGCAGCACACCGAGGGCGCGAAGTTCTGGGCCGGGGTCTGCGCCGATCTTGCCAACCGCGGGATCCGCGACGTGCTGATCGTGTGCTGCGACGGCCTCACCGGCCTGCCCGACGCGATCGAGGCGACCTGGCCGGCAGCGACCGTGCAGACCTGCACCGTGCACCTGATCCGCGCCTCGATGCGCTTCGTCTCCTACAGCGACCGCAAGGGGGTCGCCGCGGCCCTCAAACCGATCTACACGGCCGTGTCCGCGGCGGCGGCCGAGGAGGCGCTCGACGCCTTCGCGGCCGGGCAGTGGGGCGCCAAGTACCCCACGCGGTCGCGACCTGGCGCTCGGCGTGGGAGCGGTTCATCCCGTTCCTGGCGTTCCCGCCCGAGCTGCGGCGGGTGATCTACACGACCAACAGCATCGAGTCGCTGAACTACCAGCTGCGCAAGGTCACCAAGAACCGCGGCCACTTTCCCAACGACGACGCGGTCACCAAGCTGCTGTGGCTGGCGATCTGCAACATCGAGGACAAACGAGCCCGCGAGCGGGCCAAGGAGAAGGGACGCCCCGCGGCCGAGCGCAAGGCCGCACCCCGCCTGGTCGAAGGACTCGTCGTCACGAACTGGAAACAGGCCCTCGCCCAACTCGCCATCGCCTACCCCGACCGCATCAACCCCCACCTGTAACCACTAGAAATCGACCAGAGAGACCGATCCCTTACACAGAAAAGTTGACACGCTCAGAGCACCTCCGGCTTGCTCAACGCACCGTTGACCGCGTCGTACTGACCCACCACCGTGGCCGACAGCCCGTCGTAGACATTCTTGGTCGTGCCGCTCTCATCGACATCCCCGGGCAGATCGCCGGACGGGGTGGGGTCATCAACCGTGATCGCGCGTTGCCGGTCGAGCCCGTCGTAGGTATAGGAGGTGGTCTTCCACATCACCCGGACACAGCCGGATTGCCGGCGAAACAGGTCATCCCAGCGGGGCGGGATCCAAGAAGACGGCACTGATGGGTACGAACTCCGATCGCCATGAAGCCAGTTGGGCGCGAACCGTCGGTTCGTCATCCTCAACGTAGTCAGGGATCCGGTCGAGCCCCGGCACATCGCCTACAAAAACTCGCTGTGGACTTCAGAATCGAGTTCGCCCGCCGCAGCTCGCGGTTCTCACGCTCCAGCTCCGCGATCCGCACAGCATCGGCCGTGGTCGTGCCCGGCGCCACCCCCGCATCGACCTCGGCCTGCTTGACCCACGTCCGCAACGCCTCCGGATGCACCCCGAGCTGATCCCCGATCCGCTTGTAGACCCCGGTCCTCGTCGCCGGATCCCGCCGAGCCTCCATGGCCATCCTCGTGGCCCGCTCCCTCAACTCAGCCGGGTACTTACGCTGCGCTGCCATCTGCTCCATTCCTCCAGGTTTCGATGTCTCCATCAAACCCGGTGCGCTTCAGCGGCGATGTGTTGTGGTGGACCGACGGGGGCTCGACCGTGTGGTTGATGGCCCCGACGCGAGTTTCAGCAACACCAGCCATCGTCGCGGACACTGTCGTGATGCCGAGGATCGCCGCCAAGGCGGCGATCAAAGCCCACGGGACAGGGCTATGCGCACGCGCCGGACCCGGGACTGTCACAGTCGATCCAACTCATTGCCGGAGGAATCAAACACGATGTAGTCACCGGGGAAAGGAACCCAGACTGCGATGCCGTTCGGCCAGGCAACGATCTCGACCTCAGCGACAGCGCTAACGGGAAGTTCCAGTGTCACCCAGTCCCCCCGTCAAGAACGAAGGACGTGCCAATCGGCTCGAAGCCAATCTCCGACTGCGCACCGAGCGCAACGGAGATTTTGAGCGTCGTCCGGTCCTGCTCCGTTCGGCTACTCCCAAGCATCGATGATCTCCTGAGCTAATCGAACCCTTATGGGTGCGGTCGACCCGCCACGCCCTGCGTCGGCGGCTGCCTGGTAGAAATCACGCAGCTTGATGGCATCGGATCGGCTGGCCAGTCCTCGAAGGACTTCTGGGCTCCGGGTCCCGAGAAGGCTCTCCGGGTTGCCGTGGGCCCAGATCGGCCCCCCGACCTCCTGCAAGGTTCCGCCCGCGAGCTTCGGGACTTCAACGAGTTTAGGCGCTGTGTTTGCGGCAACACCGGTAGCCACCACAACTACGACCCGCGACGGCTCTTCTCCTAGCCGCTGACCTGCAGCAATACGTTCGGGCGGCCCGACGAGCGGCTCGGCCACAACGCTGGAAGCCCGGACGCGAGTTTCGGCCGTGCCGTCGGTAGCGGCCGACGACGTGGCGGCAAGACCGATGATGGCCAGGACCGCGACGATGACGGCTAGGAAGGGCAAGACCCAGCGCGGTGTCGTCCGCTGCCGGATTGAAGCACTCATGGGGTCAGTCTCGCAGCGCTGGCGGCTGGTCAGCGGTAGCGGCGTGGTGGTGGTCCGGTGATCGCGTTGAAGAGGTCCTCGATCGCCCGCACGGCCGGCGCCCACTCGTTGTTGTCGAGCAGCTCCTTGTTCCGAGCCATCCCGGCCAGGTGCTGAACGATCAGGGTGCACGCCCGCGGGGACTGCGCGACCCGGAACTGACAGGTCCCGATGTCGTGTCCTTTGTCCACGATCGTCTCGTGGCGCTCCACGACCACTCGGTCGACGACCTTCACGATCGTCGCGTCGGGCTTCCGTGCACGCCGCTTCTCATAGGCGGCCTTGCGGCACGCCGGCGCGCAGTAGACGCGGCGTCGGCCGGTTGACTTCCCGACCGGCATCGGACCGCCGCAGTGCTGACACTCACCGACCGATTGATAGCTCCGTGTGATCGCCATGGTCGCTCCCGAGGACCTCGAACTGGTGATCTTCCATGGTGCGCTCGTTTCGTCACCGACGGATGACGCCACGCCCGCCGATCACGTCAGTGCAAAGGGTGTGTGGCAGTCCTCGTCCGCAGCGACGTGAGCCACCTCGACCTGCTCGTCCAGGTGCTCGTCGACGACGACGTCGCGCTGCACGTTCGAACGCGGCCCCAAGGACGAATCCCTGCGGCTCCACCTCGCCGCGCTCGACCAACTCGACCCCGACGAACGCGCCGGCATCCGCGCCCTCATCGAAGGCGCCCTCCTGCGCCACCAAGCCCGACGCCTCGCACAGACGAGCTGACTACTCCACGAGCTTGATAAACCCAGCGGGAACGCTGTCGGTGAGCCACACCAGCTCATTGCCTTCGTAGAAACAGGCCCCTGCCGCAGCAGCTCCGGCGGCATCGATCAGCAGGAGGACCGGGCTGGCACTCTTGCGTCGCCCCACCATCAGAGCGGTCTCGCGGTCCACCGACAGATGCACGAACTGGCGTCGCATGGGCGCCAGTCCCTCGGCCTGAATCACGGCCCAGGTCTCCGGCGCCGTCCCGTGGAACAGCCGCGCTGGCGGCGTCGCCACACGCCGCCGGATGCGTCCGGGCACCGAGTGCCCATAGAGCGCCCGGATTCGGTCGCCGTCGAGCTCGTGACGACGCTTCGTAGCCGTCGCGAGCATCCGCTCCAGCGCGTCGCGGTCAACCGATCCCCAGGCGCCGCCCTTCTCGCGCAGCGACGCGAGCAGCTGGTCGACCGGGGCCCAGCCTTCCTCGTCCAACTCCAACTCGTAGAGCCACGGCGCGTGGCGCAGAGCCTGAGAGACGGCCCGACTTAGATCGACGCCGCTCAACGTCACGAAGCAGGTTCCTCCGGCAGCCACTCGACGTCCTCCGCCGCAACCTCGTAGGCGCCTGCGCCGTCGAGGTAGATCAGGAAGTGTCGGATCTTCCAATGGCCCCAGGTCTCGCTCGGCTCGGCAGCCAGCAGCTCGCCGATCCACTCGGACTGGTCGACCTCGACGAGGGTGTCGTAGGCGTCTTCGATGTGCCATGGCGTGCAGTGCCCCTCGGCCCGGAACCGATAGGAACGCACCCTCCGGAACCGAAGCCCGCCCGCGTACATCGACCCGTTCCGCTCGTAGGTGCACCGCAGCTCGGCGTCGCCGCCGGGATGAGTGAACACCACGTTCTCGGTGTAAGCAGACGGTGACGGCGAGAGTGGTCCGATCACCCGCTTGGTGGCAGTCGAGTTCACGGCAGCTCCGTCCCGTAGCTCGTCAGCCCGTTGCGCGTGAGCTGCCCCGTGAGCCGAGCCTCGTAGGCAGCCTGGCCGGTCCGGTCGATCACGTTCCACGACGACCGTGGGATGCCCGCTCTGATGAGCGCTTGGGACGAGCGCGTGTTGAGGATCAGCGAGTTACCGCCGCGCGCGATGACATCGATCGGGACGTCCTTCGGAGACAACGCCCCCGACCTCAACGCGCCAGCGACATCGTCGATGCTCTGGCCAGCGAAACGCCCGCCACTGCTGAACATCTCGCTGTACGACTTCTGCGCGAAGCGCGCGCCCGCGATGTCCACCCTGGTCGCGGCGTTTGCGGCAACACCGGTAGCCACCACAACTACGACCCGCGACGGCTCTTCTCCTAGCCGCTGACCTGCAGCAATACGTTCGGGCGGCCCGACGAGCGGCTCGGCCACAACGCTGGAAGCCCGGACGCGAGTTTCGGCCGTGCCGTCGGTAGCGGCCGACGACGTGGCGGCAAGACCGATGATGGCCAGGACCGCGACGATGACGGCTAGGAAGGGCAAGACCCAGCGCGGTGTCGTCCGCTGCCGGATTGAAGCACTCATGGGGTCAGTCTCGCAGCGCTGGCGGCTGGTCAGCGGTAGCGGCGTGGTGGTGGTCCGGTGATCGCGTTGAAGAGGTCCTCGATCGCCCGCACGGCCGGCGCCCACTCGTTGTTGTCGAGCAGCTCCTTGTTCCGAGCCATCCCGGCCAGGTGCTGAACGATCAGGGTGCACGCCCGCGGGGACTGCGCGACCCGGAACTGACAGGTCCCGATGTCGTGTCCTTTGTCCACGATCGTCTCGTGGCGCTCCACGACCACTCGGTCGACGACCTTCACGATCGTCGCGTCGGGCTTCCGTGCACGCCGCTTCTCATAGGCGGCCTTGCGGCACGCCGGCGCGCAGTAGACGCGGCGTCGGCCGGTTGACTTCCCGACCGGCATCGGACCGCCGCAGTGCTGACACTCACCGACCGATTGATAGCTCCGTGTGATCGCCATGGTCGCTCCCGAGGACCTCGAACTGGTGATCTTCCATGGTGCGCTCGTTTCGTCACCGACGGATGACGCCACGCCCGCCGATCACGTCAGTGCAAAGGGTGTGTGGCAGTCCTCGTCCGCAGCGACGTGAGCCACCTCGACCTGCTCGTCCAGGTGCTCGTCGACGACGACGTCGCGCTGCACGTTCGAACGCGGCCCCAAGGACGAATCCCTGCGGCTCCACCTCGCCGCGCTCGACCAACTCGACCCCGACGAACGCGCCGGCATCCGCGCCCTCATCGAAGGCGCCCTCCTGCGCCACCAAGCCCGACGCCTCGCACAGACGAGCTGACTACTCCACGAGCTTGATAAACCCAGCGGGAACGCTGTCGGTGAGCCACACCAGCTCATTGCCTTCGTAGAAACAGGCCCCTGCCGCAGCAGCTCCGGCGGCATCGATCAGCAGGAGGACCGGGCTGGCACTCTTGCGTCGCCCCACCATCAGAGCGGTCTCGCGGTCCACCGACAGATGCACGAACTGGCGTCGCATGGGCGCCAGTCCCTCGGCCTGAATCACGGCCCAGGTCTCCGGCGCCGTCCCGTGGAACAGCCGCGCTGGCGGCGTCGCCACACGCCGCCGGATGCGTCCGGGCACCGAGTGCCCATAGAGCGCCCGGATTCGGTCGCCGTCGAGCTCGTGACGACGCTTCGTAGCCGTCGCGAGCATCCGCTCCAGCGCGTCGCGGTCAACCGATCCCCAGGCGCCGCCCTTCTCGCGCAGCGACGCGAGCAGCTGGTCGACCGGGGCCCAGCCTTCCTCGTCCAACTCCAACTCGTAGAGCCACGGCGCGTGGCGCAGAGCCTGAGAGACGGCCCGACTTAGATCGACGCCGCTCAACGTCACGAAGCAGGTTCCTCCGGCAGCCACTCGACGTCCTCCGCCGCAACCTCGTAGGCGCCTGCGCCGTCGAGGTAGATCAGGAAGTGTCGGATCTTCCAATGGCCCCAGGTCTCGCTCGGCTCGGCAGCCAGCAGCTCGCCGATCCACTCGGACTGGTCGACCTCGACGAGGGTGTCGTAGGCGTCTTCGATGTGCCATGGCGTGCAGTGCCCCTCGGCCCGGAACCGATAGGAACGCACCCTCCGGAACCGAAGCCCGCCCGCGTACATCGACCCGTTCCGCTCGTAGGTGCACCGCAGCTCGGCGTCGCCGCCGGGATGAGTGAACACCACGTTCTCGGTGTAAGCAGACGGTGACGGCGAGAGTGGTCCGATCACCCGCTTGGTGGCAGTCGAGTTCACGGCAGCTCCGTCCCGTAGCTCGTCAGCCCGTTGCGCGTGAGCTGCCCCGTGAGCCGAGCCTCGTAGGCAGCCTGGCCGGTCCGGTCGATCACGTTCCACGACGACCGTGGGATGCCCGCTCTGATGAGCGCTTGGGACGAGCGCGTGTTGAGGATCAGCGAGTTACCGCCGCGCGCGATGACATCGATCGGGACGTCCTTCGGAGACAACGCCCCCGACCTCAACGCGCCAGCGACATCGTCGATGCTCTGGCCAGCGAAACGCCCGCCACTGCTGAACATCTCGCTGTACGACTTCTGCGCGAAGCGCGCGCCCGCGATGTCCACCCTGGTCGCGGCGTTTGCGGCAACAGCGGCTCGACGCGCAAGGATAATCGCTTCCAGTACCCGTCCTGCGGCACCGCCCCCGACCACGGACTCCAGAACCATCCTCTGGAAGTCTGGTTCGGCGATGACGCACCACCATTCACCCGGACACTCCGGTTCATGGCCGCCAAGGTGGATGTCGATCCAGGTCTTCCGCCACCGCTCCTGATCCTCGGGGCGATCTGCCAGGTGCTGGTCATAGGCTTTGTCAGCCTGTGCCCATTCCTGGTTCGGGAACAGGTCGTAGAGGTCGTACATTGCCTGGTCGAGCTCGTCCCTTGTCGGCGGGTCGACATCTGTGGCATCTGCGTTCCACGCCCGCTTCTCGCGTTCGACGGTTGCCTTGTGAGCCGCCTGTTCCTTCGCCGCACCCACGGGGCTGCACGACTTCGGGTTGGACACACACGGGGACACGTCGTTGCCCCATCCGTCGACGGCGCCGTGGCCGTCGGGGTCGGTCATGTTGAGCGGGTTGCCGTTGACGTAGACATAGGTGTTCGCGGTCAACGGGTCGACACCGACCGACAGATCGGTCGACGGACTGGCGACCCGGTAGGTGTCGGGGGTGGTGAACGCGCCGGTGTCGGGGTCGTAGGTCCGGGTACCCATCTGATAGGTCCCCGTCGATCCGTCACGGATCAGACCCCGGTACCAGGCAGCGTTACCGGTGGTCGTGACCTGGGTACCGTTGGCGCAGATCTTGTTGCTGTTCGTGACCGTGCTCGGCTCATACGGGTTGCCGTAGGGGTCGTAGACCACCCCACAACCCAAGACACCGGCACCACCACTCGGGCCCGTGGTGGGGGCGGTGGTGACCGCGGTGACGTTGCCGTGACCGTCGGTGTCGAGGAACCCTCGCCCGGGCGAGGCGTTGAGTTGCTCGTAGGCCATCTGGTTCCCACCCGCGTCGAGCTGGTAGAGCACCTCCGGCTTGCTCAACGCACCGTTGACCGCGTCGTACTGACCCACCACCGTGGCCGACAGCCCGTCGTAGACATTCTTGGTCGTGCCGCTCTCATCGACATCCCCGGGCAGATCGCCGGACGGAGTGGGGTCATCAACCGTGATCGCGCGTTGCCGGTCGAGCCCGTCGTAGGTATAGGAGGTGGTCTTCACATCACCCGGACACACAGTGGTGTTCTCGACCGTGACCTCCTGAACCCGGTCGAACACGTCATAGCTGTTGGTGACACACCCATCGGAGTCGAGCAGCCCGTCGTTGTTGTAGCTGTAGGACCGTTGGTCGCTGTCACCAGCAACCGGCCCGTCGACCGACGCGATCGAGTTGTCCAGCCGATACACCCAACTCGTGCTCTGCGGGGCACCGCCACCGACCGTCACCGCCTGCGTGGTCCGGTTGCTGTTGCGGTCATAACCCCAGTCCATGCTCGTGCTCGGACCACTCGCCGGATCATGGACCCACCTCTTCAACTGCTGCGCGGGGGTGTACTCATAGCTCGACGTGTAGCTGCCCACGGACCCCGCGACGTCCCCGGAGACCTCCTGGGAGATGATGTTGCGGTTGTTGTCGTAGGCGTAGACGTAGTCCGCGATCACGGTGTCGCTGCCGCCCGAGGAGACCACGCTCCTCGCCCGAGCGAGCGAGTCGTTGGGATGCCAGGCCCATTCGTTGACATGCATGCCGGCCCCGGACGGGGTCGATGCCTCCAGCAGTCGGCTGGCGGTGTCGTAGGTGTAGGTCGTCACCTCGCCCAACACCTCAGAGGTCATCGACCCCACCAACCCCGCCTGGTTGTAGGCGTAGGAGGTGGTGACCTTGTCGCCCTCGGTCGCGCCAGCGGACCCGGTCTCATCGGAGCGGACCGTGACCTGCCCCGCACCGTCGTAGGCATAGGTGTTCTCGTTCGCGCCACCAGCACCAGCACCGGACTCGGCGACCGTGCGGATCTTCCCGTCCAGGTAGTAACCCACATCGATCGTGACATCGCTGATCGGGTCTTTGACATGGGCCAGGCCACCGTGCTGGGCATAGGCGGTCTCGATCGTGCGACGCGTCCCCCCATCACGACCGGTCTGCGAGCGCACCCGCCCGTTGTCGCCGTACTGGAGCCGCATCGACCCACCCGAATGCCACGTGTCAGCGTTACCGCGCACACAGTCATCGACATCAACAGCGGTGTCGGGATCGGGATCGGAGCACAGTGCGGTCTCGGTGACCGCCTTCAGCCCCGCCGCCGTGTAGCCGTACCGCACCGAACGATAGGTCTTCTCATCGATCGGGGTGTGCGTGTAGGCGATCAGGTTGTCATGGGTGAACCTGTTCACCACCGCCCTCGTACCAGCATGCTCGGCCTTCGGGTTCACCACCTCGATCGGGTTACCGACCTCGTCGTAGGTATAACGCGTGATCGCCGTCTGCCCGCCCTGAGGACCCGGCGCGGTGATCGCAGCCAACAGGTTGTCCGTGGTCCACCCCTGCTCGGTCTCATCGCCTTCGGGGTTCAGCGTCGTGACCAGATTGCCGTTGGCGTCGTAACCGAAAGTGGTGACCTCACTGACCACATGAAGGCCGTCGGTATAGCCCTGACCGGTGGCCTGGGCCACCAGGCCGTCGGCGGTGTACGAGGTCTGCGGACCATGGCCCAACGCATCGACGGTCTTGGTGGTGCGCCCGGCACCGTCGTAGGTCAGGGTCACCACGTCCACGCGACCCGTGCCCCCGGTGTCGGTCGGGTCGGGGCCGGTGACCTTCGCGACCAGGCTGTCGCCGGTGTAGGAGTACTCCAGATACCGGTTGTCGGCTCCAGTCGAGGCCGGCAGGTACTGGCGCAGAACCTTGCCGACCGGGTTGTAGCTCGCCCGCGTCGAGCACACCCCCACCGTCGAGGCATAGGCCGCGAGCCCACGGACCTGATCCGTCACCACACCGCTCGGGCACTGGGTGGCCTGCTGATCGACACCCGCCCCACCGTCATCGCCATCCCCCACCGACGCACTCGCGCTGCCCGAGGCGTTGTCATACCTGGGCGAGTACGTCCGCGCGGCGTTGCCGTCCAGGTCGTAGTCGATCCGGCGCGCAGCGTTCGCATTCGGCGCCGTCAACGACGCGACATCGCTGAACGCCTGCGGCGGCAACACCGCCACGATCTGACCATCGGCGTCGTAGAACGCCCGAGTGCGAGTGTTCTCCAAGCCGTCAAGACCAGGAACCGCCGCGGCACTGTGATCCAGAGCAGGATCCGCTTGTGCCGTCTGGGCGCCCTCGAGGGTGTCGAGGGGCCGGTTGGCGGCGTCATAGGAGATCGCCGTGATCGAGTCACTGCTGCCCCGGTAGGCGTCGGCGGGCGCGTTGGTGACACTCTCCGCATCGATGCGAACCCGCCCCGCGGCGCCGTCCCCGCCATTGCGGTTGTTCGCACCAGGACCACCGGTGCCGCCGTCGACATTCAGTACCGACGCCGACGCAAGCTCGACCTCGGACGCCTCGATCCAGATCCCGCCACCAGCACCACCGCCACCACCCGCGGAGTTCACGCCGGTCGGCGCGGCTCCGTTGGTGCCGGCAGCCGTGATCGTGCCGTCGACGACGACCTTGTCAGCGGTGATCCGGACATAGCCACCACCGTTGCCGCCGGTGCCGCCCACGCTGAGCAGGCCGCCGCCACCGCCGCCACCGCCCCCGCCGGAGCCCTCGAGATAGTCGGTGCCGACCCCGGAGAAGTCCGCGGTGCCCGACGCCAGGCCAGGCAGGCCGACAGGGCCACTGACACCACCGCCGGGCTGTCCGTCCGTCCTGTGACCGCCGCCCCGCCACCGGTACCGGTGACACTGCTGGAGCCCTTCTTGCCCCCGTGCCCCGGGTTGGGGTTGGCGGCGTCCTGGTTGAAGATGCCGCCGGTGTCGCCCTTGCCGGCCATGGTCATGGCGCAGGTGGCGCAGACGGTGAGCGTCCCGGTCACGGAGAAGACCAGGCCCTTGCTGGTGCCCGTGGTGGTGACGTGGGCGCCGTTGGTGAGCGTGACATTGCGGTACTGCGCACCGAGGGGAACCTGGAACGGATTGCCCACACCGTTGGTGGCGCCGTCGACGACGAGGTCACCGTCGGCTCCGGTACCGGTGTTGAGGAACCCGGGCGTGTTGATCGCGGTCACGTTGCCCGAGTCGTCGTAGGTCCACCTCGTGGTGGTGGACGCGCTGGCCGAGCGCGGGACGGTCCGGCTGGTGCGACGGCCCTGGAAGTCGTAGGCCGTCGTGGTCTCGTGGTCGTTGGCGTCGGTGACGCCGATCGCGTTGCCGTCGGCGTCGTAGCGGTAGGCGGTGACGAGTTCCGTGGAGCCGCGGTACCGCTTCTCGCTGATCGTGCGACCCGCACGATCCACCGTGTAGTGCGTGGAGAGCTTGCCGGTGCTCGTGCAGGTCCCGGACGCAGCCGACTCATTGCCCGTGTCGAACTCGCGTGGCGTGCAGTAGTCGACCATGTTTCCGTCGACGTCGTAGTTCCAGCGACCGGTCAACGTGACGCCCTCGCTGCGCGGGACGTCGAGGCGAATCTGTCGTCCGGCGCCGTCGAACCAGGTCCGAGTCGTCTGTGATGCACCGTCGGTGGTGGTGATCTGGCGATCGACGCCGTCATAGGTCGTGGAGGTCGTGCAGATCTGGTGACCCTCCTGGCCCGGCGTCCACGCGCCGGCGGTCGCGGTGCCCGGACAGCTGTCGTTCAGCTCGGTGTTGCCCGGGTCGACCGGGCCGCGGGTCACCTCGGCGGTGAGCTGACGATTGACGTCGTCGAAGGACGCACGCGAGGCCACGCCGCGGGCATCGATGGTCCTGACCGGGTTGCCGTACGGGTCGTAGCTGACGGTCGCGATCGTGCTGGTCGAGCGGTGCTGGGCGCCGGCGGACCAGGTGGGACGTCCCGCGGCGTCGTAGCCGGCGGTCGTGTCGAAGGCGGCGGTCAGGACCTCGTTGCCCCGACCGGACCGGATCCGGCGGACCTGGCCGAGAGGATCGGCGGTCTGGGTCGTAAGGTTGCCGGTCGCGTCGCGGGTGCCCCGCAGGGTCCACCCCGGGAGCCGGTACGGCGAGATGTCGAGCCCCGCGGTGACCGGTGTGGTGGTGGAGGTAGGGTTGGTGCCGTCGGCGCGCTGCCTGTTGGCGGTGGAGCCCCAGACGGTGACCTTGCCGGCCGCATCGGCGCTGGCCCAGGTCGCCCAGCCGCCGCCGAGGGCGACCTGGCCGGTGAGCCCGGGAACCGCGACGGGACTGGTGGACGTGCCGGAGGCGCCGCCGCCGAGCTGGCCGGAGCTGTTGACGCCCCAGGCGCGGACGGTGCCGTCGGCCATCAGCGCGGCCGCGCCACCGGAGGCGCCGATGATCTGCCGGACGGGGCCCGCGGTGGTGCCGTCACCGAGCGTCGTGATCCGGGTCGGCGTCGTGCGCTGCGTGGTGTCGCCGAGGCCGAGGTCGCCGGTGCTGTTCGCGCCCCACGACCAGGCCTTGCCGTCGCGGGTGAGGGCGTAGGAGGCGCCGACCCCGCCAGAGACCGCGCGAACCCCACCGATGCTGCCCGGACCCATGGCGGAGACCTGCGTGGGCGCGTCGCGCAGGATCGTGTCGCCGAGACCCAGCTGTCCGGTGGCGTTGTCGCCCCAGGTCCACAAGGTGCCGTCGATCCTGACCGCCAGCGAGTGCAGGTAGCCGGCACCGATGGTGGAGACCTTGTCGAGGACCTCGACCGGGGTGTCGACCCACGCCCCGCCGGTTGAGCCCTTGCCGATCTGCCCGGACACATTGGATCCCCAGGCCCACACCCGTCCCTGGGCGTCGAGCGCGAGGGCGTGGCAGCCGCCGGCTGCGATCTGGATGATGTCCTTCAGGACGCTCGGGTCCGGGTCGGCCGGCGTCGGGTCCGGGTCGACCGGCGCAGGGATGGCCTGGCCGGGTCCGGCCCACCACACCTCGCCGGATCCGGTGAGGTAGAAGGTGCGGGAGCAGCCCGACAGCGCGCCGGTGGAGGACTGGGCGACCTGGACGACATTGCCCATCCCGACGGCCCGCACCGCCTCGGACTCGGGGGTCGTGGTGCCGTCACCGAGCTCACCGGAGGCGTTGGTGCCCGATCCCCAGATCGTGCCGTCGGGTCCGACGGTGACCAGCGCGGTGTTGGACACGCTCAGCGAGTCGGAGGTCACTGGAGTGGCGTTGACCTGGTCGGTGTACGCAGCCGACGGCGGCGTGGCCGCGTTGGCCCAGGCGCCGTTCAGCGGCAGCCCGGCGGTGGCGTTGCGCTCCCAGGTACGGGCGACGTTGCCCGCGGCGTCGTAGGCGAAGATGGTCCGTTTGCCGTCGGTGTCGATCACGGCCTTGAGCCAGCCACCTGCGGACACCGTCCCGGACAGATCGCAGTCGTTCCGCGCACCCCCGGCACAGGTGTCGGTGTCGGCGTAGTACCGGTACTCCGTGGTCTCGGGCCGGTTCGCCGCATTGGCCTTCGGCGATCGCATCAGGGTGCGCTGTCCCGCGTCGTTGTACTCGTAGGTCGTGCAGGCGTGGGTGTAGCCGCCGCTGGTCGGCGCCGCGGGACTGCCGGCAGGCATGCTCGCGGTGGGCGACTGGCACGCCCCCGCCGGGACGCCGGCCGAGGACGGCGTGTCGATCTCGCAGACCAGTCCGGTGTTGCCGCGGGTCGCGGTCCCGCAGATGGTGTCGTCGCCGGGCTTGTTGGTCGAGGCCAGCGTCCCGTTGGGCGGCAGGTCGCGACGGATCGTCGTCAGGTAGTCACCCCAGTGGCTGGCATTGCCGGGCGCGTTGCCGCGCGGCGACAGTTCTTGGGTCTGGTCGGTGACGGCGTACAGCGTGTCGGCTTCCACCGGGTCGCCACCGAATCCGGACTGGAAGTGGGCCTTGATCCGTCCGGGCGTGAGGACCTTGGTGTAGAGCGTGAGCTCGTCGAGGCTCGATCCTGGGCCGCCGCGACCGGTCGACCCCGTCGTCGAGCTCGCCGCGAAGGCGCCGTCCAGCGTGTCGGCGACGACCGTGACCGGCTGTTGGACGCCGTCGACCCAGATCGCCAGGCCCGCGGCGGTGCCGGTGCCGTCGTAGGTGTAGACGACGTGATGCCACTCTCCGTCGGCGATCGAGTTCGCGCCGACGATCGCGGCGGTGTCGTTCGCCGCGACGTCCGAGCTGAGGTAGATGATCGGGCGTCCGCCGTAGTTGCGGCCGACCTCGGCGTACGCCAGCGCATTGCCCCAGGCGAAGGTCCGTTGCGGCTGCGTGGTGTCGGTTGTCTTCTGCCAGGCTTCCACCGTGAACGACGACGACGTGCCGGTGCCGTTGGCGAAGCCGTTCAGCGGGCTCACCAGCGCACCATTGCCGGTCGTCGACTCGTTGATGGCGGCGTTGTCGCCGATCACGCCGGGAGCGCCGAGGGTGACCCCGCTCTGGTAGACCCCGTTGGGGCCGGTGCGGGCGGTCATCGTCGTGCCGCCGCCACCGCTGGTCTCCCCCAGCCGCCAGTAGGCGTAGGGAGCGTCGGCGTCGACAGCGGCGACGTACTGGGCACCGACCGCGCTGGAGCCGACCTGCCCATTGCCTCGGACGTGGTTGGTGAAGACCCGCTGGTCGCCGTTCGCGTCGAAGTACTGGTCGTGGCTGCCCCAGGTCGTGATCGCGGAGTTCGCGTCGGTCCAGCTCTGGGAGGCGTCGAGCAGGACCTTCTGCCGCAGCGTCTGGCCGAGGGTGCCGTAGGTGTAGGCGATGGCCTCGTCGTGGGCGGTGACGCCGTCCACGGTGGCGGTGCCGGCCTGCCCCGGCGGCAGCGGGTCGTTGGTCGGCTTGGCCTTCCGGATCGTCTGGCACAGATTGTGGTTCATCGCGGCGTTGAGCGGCACGGTGCAGGACTCGATGCCACCGGACTCGCCGAGTCCGTCCCAGAAGTAGCCGGTCTGGCGCAGGTAGGAGCCGCCGGAGTCGCCCTCGGCGATCTGGCCCACGCGGCCCCAGTCGTCGATGCCCGTGTAGCGGACCCGCTGGCAGCCCGTGTCCGCACCGGTGCTGCACGCCGCGACCTGGTCGGGGGCGCCCATGTCGGCGTTGACCTGGACCGGAGGCGCGTCGTGGTCGGTGGAGTGGTCCGTCCACGTGTAGCGGGTGGCCAGGCCCTTGCTCCCGCCGTCGCCGTCGCCGGTGCCGCTGTCGGTGTCGTTGCCGCGGCGGTCGGTCACCTCCAGGACCCGGTCGGGCCCGATGGGCGCCGGGATGTAGGAGAAGGTCGTCGTGTTGCCCAGCGCGTCGGTGGCCGAGCAGAGCTGGCCGACGGTCTTCGCGTCGTCGTCGGAGCCGGGGCACGGCGCCACGGAGGTGGAGTAGGTGTAGCTCCACGACGGTCGTGCCGGGCTGGCGCTGCCCGGAGGCGGGAGCGGGTTGCCGGGCTCCCAGACCTCCTCCAGGTACGGCGTGAAGCCGTCGACGCGCACCAGGTACGACGTCACTCGGCCGGCGGAGTCGGTGACCGTCACGACCCGGCGCCCGATCGGCTGACCGGTCGTCGCGTAGTCGATCTCGAGATAGGGGCACGCGCCGACCCGGCCGCAGGACTTGGTGTAGATCCGCGTGGGTCCGTGAGTCTCGTCGAGGTTGTACTCGTACCTGATCTGCTGGCCCGCGGGATCGGTGACCGAGATGATCCGCCCGAGGATGTCGTAGTCGTAGCGCACCCGGTCCGGTCGGACCAGCGACCACCCGACCTGGACGAAGCCGTCCGACGCCGGGTTGGCGCAGCCGCTGGCGGCGGTGCCGATGTAGCGGAACAGATACATGTTCGACCCCGGCGGGCCGGTGTAGGCCTGGTCGATGCAGAGCTTGTCGTACTTCTGCCCGAGGACCGTCGAGGTCAGCGGGAACAGCAGCGTCTGCGGGTTCAGCAGCCGGAGGATCTGCTGGACGATGCCGCCGCCGGAGCCGGTCAGGTCGATCGGCAGGTCGACGTCGCCGATCGTGGCGCCGACAGAGCGCAGCTTGAAGGTGTGGCGAGTGCCGTCGCGATCGATGTAGGGCATCGACAGCGGCTGCAGGACGGTCTGGATGTTGGGCAGGACGGGCAGCCCGCCGATGCCGAACCCACCGGCGAACCCGCCCGTCTCGCCGAGGTCGAACTGCCAGCCGATGCCGAGCGGGTCGTTCATGCTGTCGGAGAAGTGGTCCTGGGAGTTGTAGACCCGCCCGATCCCGAGCGCGAGCCGGCCAGGGGCCTGGACCGGCGTGGTGTCGGTGTGCTGGACGACGAGGTTGCCGTTGGCGACGTTGACGCTCGCGCTCCCCCCACCACCGAGGTCGGTGGTGTCGTAGGTCCACCAGTCCTCCTTGCCGAGCCCGCCGCCGCACACGGTGATCTGGGCGTAGACCTCGGGAGAGGCGCCCAGCAGGTCGGAGGCGATCGCGGGGATGTCGATCAGGTCGCAGCCGCGCTGGGTGCCGACCACCGCGGCGAGGAAGTCGCCGACCCGGGTGGCACCGACCGGGATGTCGATCCGTGTGATCGAGGCGGTCAGGTCGCTGACGCCGCCGCACAGGACGGTCACGATTCCCGAGCAGACCGGGAGGGCGGTGTCGTCGAGCTTGAAGATGCTGCCCACGGCGAGCAGGGTGCTCTGCAGCGCGGAGGTGAGGGTGACGTCGCTGATCGCCGACGATCCGGCGTTGTGGGCGGTGATCGTGATCTCGGCGACGTCGCCGGTCCAGAACACCGGCTCCTCCTCCGTGCCGCCGGAGGCGCCGGTGACGTTCACCTCGAGGACGGGCAGCGTCGCGTCGTACGCCCAGGTCTCGTCGAGGAAGGTGGCTCCGGCGCCACCGATGCCGCCGAACAGGACCATCTGGCCGCTGTCGTCCGAAGCCATCGACATCCCGGCCCGGCCACTCGGCGAGGCGATGCCGACGGCCCTGGCCCAGTCATCGCCCGTCCAGGCCCAGGTGTCGTTGTGCAGGACCGGCGTGGTGCCGTCGTAGGAGATGCCGCCGAACAGGACGACCGCGCCCTGCGACGGATCGACGCCCGTGCCCGGCGGTACGACGCCCAGGCCCGCGTCCAGCGTCATCGCCATCGAGCTGCGCGCGGGCGGCTCGTGGTCGGGACTCTGCGCGGTCCAGGCCGAGGCCGCCGGACCGAGCACCCAGGTGTCGTCCAGCGTCGTGCAGGTGCCCGAGCCGCAGGTCGAGGCGCCGCCGAACAGGACCAGCTGGTTCGTCGAGGCCGAGTACGCCAGGCCCCCGTCGAAGCGGGCCGCCGGGGCGCCGGAGGCACCGTGCGCCTGGACCTGGGTCCACGCGTTCGCCTTCAGCTGCCAGGTGTCGTTGCGAGCGCCGGAGGCGTTGGTGCCGCCGAAGATCACCAGACCACCACGGGCGGTGTCGTAGGCCATCATCGCGCCCGCCCGAGCCGTCGGCGCCGTGCCGGTCGGAGTCAGCTGCGCCCAGGTGGTGCCGTCCCACGCCCAGACGTCGCCCAGCCACCCGCTCGCGCTGCTCTGGCCGCCGAACAGGACCAGCGTGCCCAAGGTGGCGTCCCACGCCATCGACGCGCGGTAGCGGACCGGCGGGCTCGTGGCCGGGGTCTTCTGGACCCAGTCGATGCCGTTCCACACCCACGTCTGCGCCAGCGCCGTGCCCGCGCTGTTGCGGCCACCGAACCGCACGACCTGGTCACGCGTCACGTCGTACGCCATCACGGCCTCGGTCGACGCGTCGGGCTGGGAGCTCGGAGCGAGCTCGACCCAGTTCGGCGACAGATACTCCCCCGGGTCCGGCGCCGCCGCGGCGCGAGGGGTGCCGGTGAAGGCCGCCTGACGGACCCGGCCGGGGGGCTGTCCTCCCGCGCCCTCCTGGTCCGGCGGGTCGACTGCATCCCCCGACGGCTCGTCGGTGGGCTGGTCGCTCGGCTCGTCGGTGGGCTGGTCGCTCGGCTCGTCGGTGGGCTGGTCGCTCGGCTCGTCGGTCGCGTCGCCCGGAGGCGACCTCGGGGCCGGCGCCGGCTCGTATCCTTCGGCGATCGTGAGCGGATCGGCGTCGGGCACCTCGTCTGCCTGCCGGGTCTCGGAGTAGACGCACACCTCCGTGCCACCGTCTGTCGCGAGAAGCAGATCGAGCGGACTGGCTCCGTCCGCCTCGTCGCCCGCCCCTGCTCCGGAGGCACTCGGCTTCTCGCACGCCTTCTTCGACTTCGCGCCAGGGCGCCTCACCTCGCCCGAGGCCGCCTCCTCCGCGTCCTTCAGCTTCACGCCGTCGCCGGCCTTCGGGCGCTTCATCGCCTTCAACGGATCGAGATCGACGTCGAACGCCTCACCGGCACCGGCCAGAGGACCGCGCTCGGCACGGGGTCGATCGGTCACGAGGACGACCGTCACCACACTGCCGACCAGCACTGCCACGGCGGTCGCGGCGACCACGAGCCGGCGCGTGACAGTCGCACCCGCCGGAGTCAGGATCCGGGCGAGCCGTCGAGCAGCGACGGTCAAGGAAGCGACGAGCCGTCGGCGAAGGATGCGAGCGAGATCGCGTGCACGAGCAGCCATCGGGGTGGTCCCCTCCCGCGACGCCGGCCCCAAGTCACGTTCACCCGAGCGTGACCGGCGTCACATCTGCCGAATGATCTTCGTAGCCCCTCTCAAAAATCGCCATGCCCAGAAGTGACCAACTTCGATGGTCGGATCGGACCATTCGAATCGGGACCCCGACCTCCCTTGACAGCCCGACAGGCGCGGGGCGTTCATGGAGGCCGGGGCGACGTACGTCGGCATGGGGCCATCTCCGGAAGGAGCGAGCCCTGTGGCACGCGGATCTCGGGACCGCACGCTGCGGCACAGCGTGGCACTCGCCGTGCTCAGCTCGTGCGCCATCACCGTCGCCGCTGTCGTCGCGACCACGTTGACCCTGGCGTCTGCCGACACCAGGAGCTCGCCACCCCAGGGCGACCGAGTCGGCACGACGACGGCGTCGCTCGAGATGCTGCCGGCAGCACCGACCGCGACCGGGCCGTCGGTCTCCGAGGCGTGGTTCCGCGTGGTCGCTCCCGGCAAGGCCGGGCGGGCGCGGATCCAGGCCATCCCGCAGCCGGCGCTGACGGCGTACCAGCGTGCCGAGACGGTGCTCGCGGGCGCCGCCGCGGAGTGCCACCTGCCATGGATGCTGCTGGCCGCCATCGGCCGCATCGCGACCGATCACGGCCGGGTCAGGGACTCGCGGCTCGATGACGACGGCGTCGCGACGCCACCGATCATCGGCCCGACCGTCCGCGACGACCGACGGAGCCCGATGTCCGACACGGACGGCGGCCGGCTCGACCAGGACCCCGTCCACGACAGGGCGATCGGCCCCCTCCATCTCACGCCCACCACCTGGGCGCACGTCGGCGTCGACGCGGACGACGACGGCGCACGCAACCCGCAGGACATCGACGACGCGGCCCTCGCCACGGCCGTCCTGCTCTGCAGCGGAGCGACGGACCTGAGCGTCGTCGCCCACCAACAGGCGGCCCTGGCGACACTCAACACCAACGCCGTGTTCGCGCGGCGGGTGCTGGACGTGGCGGCGGCCTATCAGGCGGATGCGCTCACGCAGGAGTCCGCGGTTCCGATCGTCCTTCCCGGCCCCGGGCCCGATACGGCGACGGGCCCGGCAGCCTCAACCGAGGCGACAGCCGAGGCGACCGTGCTGGCGGTGAAGTCCTGGCTGGACGCCACCGCGGACAGGCACTGGTCGGAGCTCCGGCAGCCGAGCGTCCGCGCCACGCCGCCCGACTCGGCGCCGTCCTCGGCACCGAGCACCCTGCCCTGTACGCCGACGCCCACGACGACCGCGAACCCGGAAGTCTCGGGGGACCCGACGCCTCCCGCCCCGACGGACATGCCGACCTCCGCACCACCGCTGGAGACGCCGGTTCCCGGCTGTCCGGTGACCCCGGAGGTCCCGTGAACGGGATCCACGCAACGGCCCCCGGACGACGGGGCCTACATCCGCAGGCCGGTGGCCACCAGGGTGACGTACTCCATCGTGAGGCTTCCGCCGAGCGCGTCGATCGCCGCTCCGGCGGACTCCAGGATCTCGGATCTCTGCTCGGGAGACAGTCGGGTGAGACCGCCTGTGGTGGGCAGGAGGGCGAGCCATTCCTCGCGGGTGTAGGACCTGCTCCAGGTGAAGCGCCACTGCTCGACGCCCTCGAACACACCACTGTCGCCGATGGACTCCGCGACCCTGGCATAGCCCGCCTGGTAGAGCTCCAGAGGTCGTCGTCCCTGGGCACCGAAGGGCGAGTCGGGCACCACGCGGCGGTACGCCTCAGCGGTCGCCTCCGCGATGGGCTCGGGCGGCTCGAAGACGTGCCCGAAGATCGCGAGTCGACCACCGGGACGCAGTACGTCAGCGGCTTTCGGGACTCCGATCGCCGGGTCGACCCAGTGCCAGGACTGCGCGGCAGTCACCACGTCGAACGGTCGGCCCCGCCGCGTCCCATGCCTCGAAGGTCGAGACCTCGACGTCGAGCACGCGGAGCGCCGACCGGTCACCCATGATCCGTTCGACCAGGCCGGCGGGGTACGGCGACCGGGCCTCGTCATAGCTCTTCGTGTCGACGCCGAAAGACTCAGCCGTGCCGACCGGCGTGCATCTGCAGGACGCCCGCCAACAGCTCTTCGATGCCGCCGAGCGCATCCTCCTGCGCGATGGCCCGAGCGCGCTGACCAGTCGCGCGGTCACCGACGAGGCCGGCTGCGCCAAGGGCGTCCTGCACCGTCACTTCACCGACTTCGACGGCTTCCTGGCCGAGCTCATCCTCGATCGCGCCGCGCAGATGGAGGAGCACTCGGCCCGACTGATGGCCGCGCTCGGCGTCGGCGCCGTCGAGCAGAATCTCGCGCGTGCCCTCAGCGCACTGTTCAGGCCCGTCCCCGTGGCGATCCTGCCGCTGATCACGTTCCGCGACGAACTGCGCATCCGGCTCCGCGAGCTGCGACCGGGCGGCGGGATCGCGATCCTGTCCGACGCAACCAGGGCCGTCTCCGCGTATCTCGCCGCGGAGCGCGAGGCCGGCCGACTCTCCGCCGCCGCCGACATCGACGCGCTCACGCTGTCGCTGGTCGGCGGCGGCCACCTCCTCCTCGCCGACCGCCACGCCGACAGGCCGGGCCCCGCGGCCGTCGAGCGGTTCGTGACCGCAACCCCGAGGGACGCCCTGACGACATAGCCACGGGATGTGATGTCTCAGGACATCGGTGACAGTTCTGCATCAGGGCATCGGTGACACTTGCTGTGTCAGGACATCGGTGACACTTCAGTCGTGGGGTGCGGCTCCTCGACCTCCACGAGGTCTTCCGTTGCCGACGTAGGTGATGCCGGGTGCGGGTCGTTGGTGTTCGATGAGGATCTCGCCGTCGAGGTCGGCGACGGTGATGTTGTCGCCCTCGACGATGACCAGAACGTCCTGGAAGCCGTAGCGTCCGTCGACCTTGTAGTTGACCCCGGCCAGCATGAAGGTGCCGGCGGTGCTCAACCTCCTGACGCTGGTGCCAGCGGGCAGGTCCTGCGGCACGGGCGCGGGTCGAAGGCGCTTCGCGGCGGTCTGGACGAAGAACGGCTCCTCGGGCTTGGGTCGCGGCGCCTCGGCTTTCTCGGTGGTCTGCCAGGCGGTCTGTGGTGTGAACCGACCGGGGAGGCCTTGGTGGGGGCGTTGGGTGTTGTAGAGGTGGTCGAACGCGTCGACCTGGGCCTGCAACTCGGCCAGGCTGGCGGCAAGGGGCTGCTTGTCGAGATACCGAAACAGCGTTTGGTGGAAGCGCTCGTTCTTACCCTGGGTGGTGGGCTTGTACGGCTTGCCGGTGATCGTCTCGACACCCAGCGAGGAGACATGCTCCACGAGCTGGCCCAGATAGCCACGCCGGGAGGGGTTGAGCGCGAGCCCGTTGTCGGACAGCAGCCGCTGCGGCACACCGTGCGCGGTGACTGCCTTGTCGAAGACCACGATCGCGGCGTCAGCGGTCTCGCCTTCCGCGACGTGAGAGGCGACCGCGTAGCGGGAGTGGTCATCGACGAGCTGGAAGATCACACACTTGCGGCCGCCCGTGAGGACGTACCCATATCGGCTCGGTGGCGTCGAGCTGCCAGCAGGCGTTCGGGGCGGGATAGACGAACCGCCGCCATATTGTGGCGGGCCGAGCGGGGCTTCTTCCTCGGCTCCAGACGAGCCACGCCGGCCTCGCGGAAGATCCTCGACAGCGACGCCGTCGACGGCACGGCCTCGAACCCCATCGCCTTCATCTTGTCGTGCACGCTGATCGGCCCGCAGTCCAGACCGGAGGACTCCAGCGCCGCGCGGACCTGCAGGGCCGAGGCCTTGGCCTCCTCGCTCAACCGCGACGGGCTCGACCGCGGTCGCCTCGAACGTGGTTCAAGCACCGCCGCCGGCCCGTCGACCTGGGCGCGTTTGCGGAGCTCGTAGAACGACTTGCGCGAGATGCCGTGCTCAGCACAGAACGTCGACACCGCCCCGCGCGGGGCGTCATCGGGCCACTGAGCGATCGCGAGACGGACACGAGGATCGATGAGTTCATTCGCAGCCACCGCCCGAGATTCGAGGCAGAAGTGTCACCACCACGAACCCTCAAAGTGTCACCGATGTCCTGATGCAGAACTGTCACCGATGTCCTGAGACATAACAACATAGCCACGGGAGTGTCATGTATCAGGACATCCCTGACAGTTCTGTATCAGTAGATTCCTGACGTTTGGGCGGCGTTGGGTCCTGACACTTCTGGCTCTGTTGAGCAGTGTCGAATGAACCTGTTGATCCCCGTGTCCGACTCGCTATCGCACTGTGGCCTGATGACGCTCCCCGCGGGGCGGTGTCGACGTTCTGTGCCGAACACGGGGTGTCGAGGGAAACGTTCTACATGCTCAGGCGGCGTGCGGCCGCCGACGGTCCGGCAGCAGCTCTGGAGCCGCGATCGAGGCGTCCGCGGACCAGTCCCAACAAGGTCGGCGACGATGCGCGTGAGCAGGCCCTGGGCGTGCGGGCAGCGCTGGAGTCTTCCGGCTTGGATCACGGGCCGATCAGCGTCCACGACAAGATGATGACGATGGGCCTCGAGCCCGTCCCGTCGGTCGCGACGCTGGCGCGGATCTTCCGTGAGGAAGGTGTGGCGCGCAAGGAGCCTCGCAAGAAGCCGCGTTCGGCCTGGCGCAGGTTTGTGTATCCGGCCCCGAACGCGTGCTGGCAGATGGACGCCACCGAATACGTGCTCACCGGCGGCAGGAAGTGCGTGATCTTCCAGCTCATCGACGACCACTCCCGCTACGCCGTCGCCTCTCACGTCGCGTGGGGCGAGACATCCGCGGCCGCGATCGTGGTCTTCGACAAGGCCGTGGCCGCGCACGGAGTCCCACAACGGCTGCTGTCTGACAACGGGACAGCGCTCAACCCCTCCCGACGCGGATTCGTGGGCCAGCTTGTCGAGCACGTGTCGTCCTTGGGCGTCGAAGCGATCACCGGCAAGCCCTACAAGCCCACGACTCAGGGCAAGAACGAACGGTTCCACCAGACGCTGTTCCGCTATCTCGACAAGCAGCCCCTGGCCGCCAGGCTCGCAGAACTCCAGGCCCAGGTAGACGCGTTCGACCGCATCTACAACACCGAGCGTCCCCACCAGGGACTGCCGGGCCGGGTCACACCACTGACGGCATGGGAGGCCACCGCCAAGGCCGAAGCGCCGCGCCCCAAGCCCGAGGAGCCCTTCCTTGTCCAGGCCGTCACCAAGCGGCTTCAGCCCGTACCAGCGCCGCAGGACCTGCCGGCCGGCACCAGTGTCAGGAGGTTGAGCACCGCGGGCACCTTCATGCTGGCCGGAGTCAACTACAAGGTCGACGGACGCTACGGCTTCCCGCAAGTCCTGGTCATCGTTGAGGGCGACACCATCACCGTCGCCGACCTCGAAGGCGAGATCCTCATCGAGCACCAACGCGCCCCCGCCGGCGTCCGATACGTCGGCAACGGCCGACCACCCGGAGGACGCGGACCCGGAGAAGTGTCAGGGAAGTCCTGAGACACCTTCTGTCAGGGATGTCTTGATACAGAACTGTCAGGGATGTCCTGAGACAACACACATAGCCACGGGAGACCTCTTGCGGTTCGAACATATGTTCGAGTAGGATGAGCACATGACCCCTCCCGCAGCGCTCGACACGGCCACCGGCCTCCTCGAGGCTGCCCGCGAGCTGGCCCGGAGCCCGTGGGAGCGCGTGGACGGACCCGAGGCCGTCGAGATCGCCCGGGTGGTCGCCACCGCGCGGGGGCTGCTGGACGCCGTCCTGCTCCGGACCGTGGACCGGATCGAGACCACCCACGTCCTCGACCAGCTCGGCTGGGCCTCGACCAAGGACTTCCTGACCCATCTCACCGGCGGCCACAAGGGCACCGGAGGCGGACTGGTCCGGGCCGTCGCCCAGCTGCGGGAGCTGCCCGCGGTGCAGACCGCGCTGGAGGACGGACGGGTGACGTTGCCCCAGGCCCGGGTGATCGCCGCGAGGGTGGCGACGCTGCCCCGCGTCGCGGAGTTCCGGACCGCGGTCGCCGAACGGATGCTGGAGGAGGTCGCCACCCGCGGCCTCGACGCCTCCGACCTGGGCACCGCGTTCGGTGACGTGGTCCGCGAGCTCGATCCCGACTCGAAGTTGGTCAACGCCGAGAAGGAAAAGACCAAGGCCGAACGCAGCGCCCACCACGCCCGCCACCTCTCCCTCACCGAGGACGGCCTGGGCGGGGTGCGCCTGAAGGGGTACGGCACCATCGAGGACGCCGAGAGGATCAAGACCGTCCTGATGCCCCTCGCGGCACCCCTCACCACGCAGCCCGGCGCCTGCGGCGGGGTGAACCAAGCCCCCGATCAGCCGGTGTTCGACGAACACGGCGTCTCCACCCAGGTCCCCTGCCTGACCCCCGGATGCGGCCACGACGGCCGCGACCCCCGCGACGCCGGCGCCCGGATGTGGGACGCCCTCATCGATGCCTGCGACCGGCTCCGCGCCACTGAGACCCTGCCGCGTGACCACGGCTCCGTCCCCAAGGTCATCGTCCTCATCGACCAGGAATCACTCCAGCAGAGAGTGATCGACGCCGGACTGGCCCAGCCCGCCGCGACCCCGACCGGTGCCCGCCTGTCCGCGCACGCCACCCGACGACTGGCCTGCGACGCCGAGATCGTCCCCGCCGTCCTCGGCACCCACAGCCAGGTCCTCGACGTGGGCCGCACCCAACGACTCGTCACCCCCGCCCTGTGGACGGCGCTCATCGTCCGCGACCGCCATTGCGCGTTCCCCGGCTGCACCCGGGTCCCGTTGGCCTGCGACGCCCACCACATCGTCCACTGGGCCGACGGCGGGACCACCAGCCTCGACAACCTCGTGATGCTCTGCCGCTACCACCACGTGCTGACCCACCAGACGCCCTGGGCCGTCCAGATCGACCCGGTCACCGGGCACCCCGTATGGACCCCACCGCCCCGCGCCACCCTCGACCACCGACGCTTCACCTACCACCGCCCCCGACCAGCCCGACAACACCGACCGGCCCGACCACCCCGGCCACCCGGCACCTCCCCACCACAAGCCGCCTGACGGCGGCCCGGCGTACCGTGAAGGCATGTGCCGCAACATCCGCCCCCTCAACAACTTCGAGCCCCCGGCCACGCGGGACGAGGTGACCGCGGCGGCGCTGCAGTTCGTCCGCAAGGTCAGCGGGACCACCAAGCCCAGCCAGGCCAACCAGGCGGCGTTCGACAGGGCCGTCGCGGAGATCGCCCACATCACCCAGCACCTCCTCGACGAGCTGGTGACGACGGCGCCGCCGAAGAACCGCGAGGTCGAGGCGGAGAAGGCGCGCGAGCGTGCGCGGCTCCGGTACGGCTGATCCGGCCGACTCCCGGATCGCCGCGGCGTTCGACGCCGTCCCGCGCGAGTCCTTCCTGCCGCCCGACCAGCGGCGGTACGCCGGGGTGGACCGCGCCCTCCCCCTCGGGTACGACGTCACGAACTCCCAGCCCTCGACGGTGCGGGCCATGCTCGCGCTGCTCGGCGTGGAGCCCGGTGACCGGGTGCTCGACGTCGGGTGCGGGTCGGGGTGGTCGACGGCGCTGCTCGCCCACCTGACCGGCCCGGAGGGACATGTCGTGGGGGTGGAGCTGGTGCCGGAGGTACTGACCGCCTGCCGCACCAGCCTCGGCGCCCAGGTCGAGCTGCACCAGATCGAGCTGCACCAGGCCGACCCGGCCGTGCTCGGCTGGCCCGCGGGTGCGCCGTACGACCGGATCCTGGTGTCGGCCGACGCGGAGGTGCTGCCCATGGAGCTGGTCCGCCAGCTGGTCGAGGGCGGGGTGCTGGTCGGGCCGGTCGGCGGCGAGATGCTGCGGGTGGAGCGGCACGGGCGGTATGTGTTCGTGCCGCTGCGTACGCTGGGGCCGTGACCCTCGTCGGCCAGCGGGACGCCGCGCTCGAGCGGTGCGCGTCCGGTCCGCTCGTGGTGCTGACCGGCGCCGGCCTCTCCACCGACTCCGGCATCCCCGACTACCGCGGCCCCGGCGCGCCGGCGCGGATGCCGATGACCTACCAGGAGTTCGTGTCCGGGCCGGCCGCGCGACAGCGGTACTGGGCGCGCAGCCACCTCGGCTGGTCCCGGATGCGACGCGCCGCGCCCAACGCCGGGCACCACGCGGTGGCCGCGCTCGGCGCCGACCTCGTCATCACCCAGAACGTCGACGGCCTCCACGAGGCGGCCGGTACGCCGGCCCTCGTCGCCCTGCACGGGCGGATCGCCGACGTGGTCTGCCTCGCCTGTCGCCGGGTCACGGCCCGCACCGCCCTCCAGCAGCGCCTCGAGGACGCCAACCCCGGCTGGGCCGCACGGCACGCCGACGTCGCGGTCCGCCCCGACGGGGACGTCGACCTCGACGAGACCGACGGCTTCGTGGTCCCGGCGTGCGGCGACTGCGGCGGCGCGCTCAAGCCGGACGTGGTCTTCTTCGGCGAGAACGTCCCCAAGCCGCGGGTCGAGCGCTGCTACGCCGCGGTCGAGGCGCTGGCCGACGCCGGCGGCACGCTGCTCGTGGCCGGGTCGAGCCTGACCGTGATGAGCGGGCTGCGGTTCGTCCGCCGGGCGGCCACGCGCGGGATCCCCGTGGTGATCGTCAACCGGGGTACGACGCGCGGCGACGAGCTCGCGTCGTACCGGATCGAGGACGGCACCAGCGCCTGGCTGCCCGCGCTGGCCGCCGCCCGCCTCACAGCCTCTTGACGAAGATGTGGTCGGCCGCCTCGGGGAAGATCTCGGCGGTCTCGCCACCGGAGCCGACGAGGACGCCGTCGGAGGTCGCCTGGATGGTGATCGTCTTGTCGGGCAGGGCGCCGACCCGGCGCATGGCACTCATCAGCGCGTCGTCCTTCTGCATCTCCTCGGAGATGCGGCGGACGACGGCGCGCGAGCTCTCGACGCCGGCGGCCTTGGACAGCGGCTCGACGTCGGTCATGAAGCTCTCGGCGAGGGCGTCCTGGCCGAGCTCGCCGAGGCCCGGGATCGGGTTGCCGTAGGGCGACTCGGTGGGGTGGTCGAGCAGCTCGATGAGGCGGCGCTCGACGGTCTCGGACATGACGTGCTCCCAGCGGCACGCCTCCTCGTGGACCAGCTCCCACTCCAGGCCGATGACGTCGGTCAGCAGCCGCTCGGCGAGGCGGTGCTTGCGCATCACCCGGGTCGCGAGGCGGTTGCCCTCCTCGGTGAGCTCGAGGTGGCGGTCGCCCTCGACGGTCAGCAGGCCGTCGCGCTCCATCCGGGCGACCGTCTGCGACACCGTCGGTCCGCTCTGGTGCAGCCGCTCGGCGATGCGTGCGCGCAGCGGGACGATGCCCTCCTCGATCAGCTCGTAGATCGTGCGGAGGTACATCTCGGTGGTGTCGATGAGATCGCTCACGAGCCCATTCTGACTCATTAAGGAAGAGCCCGCACACCCGTGGCTGCAATGCTGGACCGGTGACCTCCCTGCCACCGCTGATCGTCCCCCATCGCTTCAACGGCCCGGCCCGCTCGGGCAACGGCGGCTGGACCGCGGGGGCGCTCGCCGCGACCCTCCCCGCGCAGGGCATCGGGACTCCGGTCATGGTCACCCTGCGGCAGCCCCCGCCGCTCGATCTGCCGATGCCGGTCCTCCCGACGGCCGCCGGCGCGACGCTGACCCACGACGGGAAGCCCGTCGCCGAGGCGGTGTACGCCGACAACCGGCCGGTCCCGGTCGCGCCGGTGCCGGCGTCGGTCGCCGCGGAGGCCGAGCCGGGCTACCCCGGACACCGGACGCACCCGTTCCCCACCTGCTTCGTGTGCGGGCCCGACCGCCGGGTCGGCGACGGGCTGCGGATCTTCGCGGGACCGCTGCCCGCGCACGGCCGCTCGGGACCGGACGACGAACGCGTCGCGGCCACCTGGACGCCGCACGAGAGCGCGGTGCCGATCGCCTGGGCCGCGCTGGACTGCCCGGGCGGCTGGGCCAGCGACCTGGAGGGCCGGCCGGCCGTGCTCGGCCGGATCACCACAGAGGTGCGCAGCCTGCCGCGCACCTCGGAGCGGTACGTCGTCGTCGGCGAGGTCCGCGGCATCGAGGGCCGCAAGACCCACACCGCGGCCACGCTCTACGGCCCCGACGACGAGGTGGTCGCCGCCGCCGAGCATGTCTGGATCGCCGTCGACCCGAGGGAGTTCCGGTGAGCGCGGCCGCCCACCCGTGGTGGTACGACGCGGTCGTCTACCAGGTCTACGTCCGCAGCTTCGCCGACGGCCTCCCCGCGGGCGGCGAGGGCGACGGGATCGGCGACCTGCCGGGCATCACGTCGCGACTCCCCTACCTGCGCGACCTCGGCGTCGACGCGCTGTGGATCACGCCGTTCTACACCTCCCCGCAGAAGGACCACGGGTACGACGTCGCCGACTACACCGACGTCGACCCGCTGTTCGGCACCCTGGCCGACACCGATCGACTGCTGGCGACCGCCCACGACCTGGGCCTGCGGGTGATCGTCGACCTCGTCCCCAACCACACCTCCGACCAGCACGTGTGGTTCCAGGCGGCACTCGCCGCCGCCCCCGGCTCCCCGGAGCGCGCCCGCTACCTGTTCCGCGACGGCCGCGGACGCGACGGCGCGAAGCCGCCGAACAACTGGGACTCCATCTTCGGCGGCCCGGCCTGGACCCGGGTGCCGGATGGCCAGTGGTATCTGCACCTCTTCGACTCCTCCCAGCCCGACCTCGACTGGCGCAACCCCGAGGTCGGGGACATGTTCGAGGAGGTGCTGCGCTTCTGGCTCGACCGCGGCGTCGACGGGTTCCGGGTGGACGTGGCGCACGGGCTCTACAAGGAGGCCTCGCTGCGCGACCAGAAGCGGCCCGAGAAGCCCGCGAAGGCCGCCGAGTCGATGGTCGAGCGGGTCCTCAACGACGAGCCGATGTGGGACCAGCCCGAGGTCCACGAGGTCTACCGCCGCTGGCGCCGCGTCCTGGACTCCTACCCCGGCGACCGGATGGCCGTCGCGGAGGCATGGACCCAGACGGCCGCGTCCATGGCCCAGTTCATCCGTCCCGACGAGCTCCACCAGGCGTTCAACTTCGGCTGGCTCGGCACGCCGTGGTCCGCGGAGGCCTTCGCGGAGGTGATCACCGACTCGATCGCCGCGGTCGCGGCCGCCGCGTCCGCGCCCACCTGGGTGCTGTCCAACCACGACGTCGAGCGCCACCCGACCCGGTACGGCGGCGGGCCGGTCGGTCTCGCCCGCGGCCGGGCGGCGACCCTCACCATGCTGGCCCTGCCCGGCTCGGCGTACCTCTACCAGGGCGAGGAGCTCGGTCTGGAGCAGGTCGACGTCCCGCCCGAGGCGCGGCAGGACCCGTCGTGGTTCCGCACCGGGCAGCCGGGGCGGGACGGCTGCCGGGTGCCGCTGCCGTGGTCGGGCGACGCGCCGCCGTACGGCTTCGGCGGACCCGCCGGCAGCCAGCCCTGGATCCCGCAGCCGGACGACTGGGCGGCGCTCACCGTCGAGGCGGAGCTGGCCGACCCCGACTCCACGCTGGCGTTCTACCAGCGGGCGCTCGCGGCCCGCCGCACCGTGTTCGCGGGTGCCGGCGAGGAGACGGTCGCGACCGCGGAGGACGACCTGCTCGTCGTACGCCGGGCGGGGGTGACGGTCGTCCTCAACGCCGGCACGTACCCGGCGCCGCTGCCCCCGGGCGAGGTGCTGATCAGCAGCGGCCCGCTGCCCGGCGGCGTGCTGCCGCCGGACACGGCCGCGTGGATCGGCTGAGGGGCGTCCTCAGCGGTCGCCCGGGATGCCGAGCGCGTCGTTGTAGCGCCGCAGCGAGGCGGCGAACTCCGCCAGCTCCGCGGCCGACCACTCGCCGAGGCTCTCGGCGAGCTGCTCGCGGCGGTCGGTGGCGACCTGCTCGAGCCGGCGCACGCCGTCGGCGCTGACCGTCAGCAGGGTGGCCCGGCCGTCCTCCGGATCGGGCGACCGGTCGACCAGGCCGAGGTCGATGAGGTGCTGCACCTGCCGGCTGATCGCGCCCTTGTCGATCTCGAAGACCGCGCACATCGCCGATGCGCGCAGGGGACCGTGGTCGTGGACATAGCCGAGCATGAGGTACGACGACGGCATCAGCTCCGGGTGCACCGCCCGGGCGCGCTCGCCGATCACCCGGCGGACCCGGCGGATCAGCACCCCGACCTCGGACTCGAGGTCGCGCAGCGCGTCGGTGCGGGTGAGCGTGGCGCTCATCGCCGCTGCCCTGCCCGGGTACCGCCCTCGACCTCGTAGGCGGGGTAGTCGACCGGCTCGCCGGCGGCGACCAGCGCGGCCTCGACCTCGGACTCGGCCACGGTCGGGCCGGCCTGCTCGGCCGGGCCGTTGGTGGTCCGCAGCGGGACCTCCTTGATGAACAGGATGCAGAGGAAGGCGGCGACGGCGAACGGGGCGGCGACGAGGAACAGGTGCCCGACCGCGTCGCCGAAGGAGGCCTCGTAGATCGCCCGGACCGGCGCCGGGAGGTCGGCCAGCTTGGGGATGTCGCCGGTGGAGTGCTGCAGGGCGACGAGCTGCTCCTGGCTGAGCTGGCCGGCGCGGACCAGGCCCGCGATGCCGTCCTTCACGCCGCTGGTGACCTGGTGGGCGAGGACGGCGCCGAGCGCCGCGACACCGGCGGAGCCGCCGATCGAGCGGAACATCGCCACGACCGAGCTGGCCGCGCCGAGGTCCTCCATCGCGACGTTGTTCTGCACCGACAGCACCAGGTTCTGCATGGTCGCGCCGAGGCCGATGCCGGTGATCGCCATGTAGCCGCCGACCACCCACAGCGAGGTCGTCGCGTCGATGGTGCCGAGCAGCGCGATGCCGGCGATGACGAACAGCATGCCGCCGACCAGCCACCGCTTCCACAGGCCGGTGCGGGTGATGATCCGGCCGCTGACGATGCTCGAGACGAGCAGGCCGCCGACCATCGCGACCGACATCAGGCCGGCCTCGGTGGGGCTCATGCCGCGGGCGAGCTGGAAGTACTGGCTGAGGTAGACGGTGGCGCCGAACATCGCCACGCCGATCATCACCGACGCGGCGGTCGCCAGCGCGGTGGTGCGGTCGCGGAACAGGCGCAGCGGGATGACCGGCTCGGCGGCGACCCGGGCCTCGACCCACAGGGCCGCACCGATCAGGATCAGGCTGCCGACGACCAGACCCGCTGACGTACCGGAGACCCAGTCGAAGTTCGTGCCCGCGAGGCTGACCCAGACCAGGATCAGGCTGATGCCGGCCATGATCAGGGTGGCGCCGGCGTAGTCGATCTTGACGTCGCGCTTGACGGTCGGCAGGTGGAGGGTCTTCTGGAGGACGACGAAGGCGATCGCGGCGATCGGGATGCCGACGATGAAGCAGCCGCGCCAGCCCATCGGGCTGTCCACGATCAGGCCGCCGAGCAGCGGGCCGCTGACGGTGGCGGTGGCGAACACGGCGCCGATGTAGCCGCTGTAGCGGCCGCGCTCGCGCGGGGAGACCATCGAGGCGATCACGACCTGGACCAGCGCGGTCAGGCCGCCGACGCCGAGGCCCTGGAAGGCGCGCGCGCCGATGAGGACGCTCATGTTGGGCGCCACCGCGGCGACCACGGAGCCGACCGAGAAGATCCCCAGCGCGGCCTGCACCAGGAGCTTCTTGCTGAACAGGTCGGCGAGCTTGCCCCAGATCGGGGTGGTCGCCGTCATCGTCAGGAGGGTCGCGACGACGACCCACGTGTAGCCGGTCTGGCTGCCGTGGAGGTCGGTCACGATCGCGGGGAGGGCGTTGCTCACCACGGTGCTGGAGAGCATCGCCACGAACATCGCGAGCAGGAGCCCGGTCAGGGCCTCCATGATCTCGCGGTGGGTCATCTGGCCCGGCTCGGCGGTAGCCGACGGAGCGTTGGTCATCGAGTCGTCATCTCTTCTCGTCATCACCCGAATGGTTGTCGGTGATCAACCATATGCTCCATTGGTTGACGACGGCAACTTTCTGTGATGCGGGAGACAGGCCCGGCCGCACCCCACCCCGGAAAAAGCAGCGACCCGCAGGTGTGGTCCGAGCGGACCTGGCCGGAGGACGATCCCGGTTCACCTGCGGGTCGGGTGGCTGCGTTGGATTCGCGCGCAGCCTCAGGTCGGCGGCGTGTCGGGAGGTGCGCGACGGCAGCTTGCTGCCAGAGAACATCGCACCGGAGACACGCTCGACCCGAACAAACTGCGGGCTGCTAGCGGGCAGCCACCTCACGCGTCCTGAAAGAACTCATTCTTCGGACCACCTCCTTTCCCGTGTGCGACCACCGTAGATCGCCGCCGGATGTCGCACAACGGGATTTCGGCTGTGACGCAGTCGACGTCCCCACGGGGAATGTCTAGCGAGTTGGTGGCATTAGACCGGGCATGTCCGACGAGATCCCCCTCATCGAAGCCCCGAAGTCCCGCCTGCCGCTCGTGATCGGCGTGGCGGTCGCCGTGCTCGCCGTGATCGCGGCCGCGATCTTCCTCGCCACCCGCGACGGCGACGACACCCGCCGCGCGACCGGCGGCGACGGTGCGACGGAGCTGTCGCAGGACGACCCGGTCAAGGTCGTGCTCGGCACGGTCGGCGCGAGCGACCCGTACTGGAAGACCTTCCAGGACGCCGCGGAGGAGGCCGGCATCGAGCTGGAGATCCGGGACTTCTCGGAGTACCCGCTGCCGAACCCCGCTCTGGCCGAGGGCGAGCTGGACGCCAACCAGTTCCAGCACATCGTCTACCTCGCGGAGTACAACGTCGCCAACGACGACGACCTCGTGCCGCTCGGCTCGACGGCGATCTACCCGCTGGGCCTGTACTCCCAGAAGTACGACGACGTCGCCGACATCCCCGACGGCGAGACCGTGATCGTCCCCGACGACGACTCCAACCAGGCCCGCGGCCTGCTCGTGCTGCAGTCGGCCGGCCTGATCTCGCTGAAGGACGGCGGCTCGATCTTCTCGACGATCGCCGACGTCGACAAGGCGGCCTCGCGGGTCGAGGTGAAGGCGCTGCAGGCCGATCTCACCCCGACCTCGCTGCCCGACGTGGCCGGCGCGATCATCAACAACGACTTCGTCGAGGACGCCGGCCTGTCCTTCGACGACGCGATCGCCGTCGACGACCCGAGCGACCCGAAGGCGGTGCCGTACGTCAACATCTTCGCCGTCCGCGCCGAGGACAAGGACAACCCGGTGCTGCAGCGGCTGGTCGAGGTCTACCAGCAGACGCAGGCCGTGCTCGACGGCGTCGACGAGGCCTCCGGCGACACCGCCGAGTTCGTCACGCTGAGCCAGGCCGACCTCGAGAAGAGCCTGCACGAGGTCGAGGCGCAGATCCGCGAGCAGAAGTGACCGAGCCCCTGGTCGAGCCGCTGGTCGAGCTGCGCGGCGTCGTCAAGGAGTTCCCCGGCGCCCGCCGCGGCGACCCGGCACACCGCGCCGTCGACGGCGTGGACCTGCGCGTGGAGTCGGGCGAGATCTTCGCGATCATCGGCTACTCCGGCGCCGGCAAGTCGACCCTGGTGCGGCTGGTCAACGCCCTCGAGCCGGTCACCTCGGGGAGCGTGGTGGTCGACGGCGTCGACGTCACCGCGCTCTCCGAGCGCAGCCTGCGCGAGCTGCGGCTCGGGATCGGGATGGTGTTCCAGCAGTTCAACCTGATGGAGTCGCGCACCGTCTGGGGCAACCTCGCGTTCCCGCTGGTCGTGGCCGGCCGGTCGCGGGCCGAGCAGCAGCGGCGGATCTCCGAGCTGCTGCACTTCGTCGGGCTCGCCGACAAGGCGCACGCCCGGGTCAGCGAGCTGTCCGGCGGCCAGAAGCAGCGGGTCGGGATCGCCCGCGCGCTGGCGACCGAGCCGCGGCTGCTGCTCGCCGACGAGGCCACCAGCGCGCTCGACCCCGACACCACCCGCGACGTGCTCGACCTGCTCGCGCGGGTCAACCGCGAGCTCGGCATCACCATCCTGCTAATCACCCACGAGATGGACGTCGTACGACGCATCGCCCACCGGGTCGCGGTGATGGAGGACGGCCGGGTGGTCGAGCAGGGCCGCGCGGTCGACCTGTTCGCGGACCCGCAGCACCCGGTGACCCGGCGCTTCGTCGGCACCGTGGTGGACGACCTGCCCGCTCCCGACGTCCTCGCCGCGCTGCGCGAGCGCCACCCCGGCCGGTTCGTGCGGCTGGCGCTCCGGCAGCAGCAGGTGCGCCAGTCCGAGGTGTTCGCGACCCTCCTGCGCCACCAGGTGGGCTTCGAGCTCGTCTACGGCGGCATCGAGGAGGTCCAGGGCACCACCTTCGGCAACCTGACCCTCGCCCTCACCGGCGACGCCGGCGCGATCGACCGCGCCCTCGCCGAGATCGGCTCCCTCGTGGAGTGGACGGAGGTGGCGCGATGACCGCTCTCGCCCTCGACACCCGGCTCGGCGAGCTGCAGCCGGAGTTCTGGCAGGCGGCCGGCGAGACGCTGATCATGGCGACGACCGCGCTGCTGCTCGGCGGCCTGCTCGGCCTGGGGCTCGGCCTGGGCCTCTACCTCACCCGCAAGGGCGGCCTCTACGCCAGCCGCCCGGCGTACGTCGTCCTCAACGTGGTCGTGAACTTCTTCCGCCCGATCCCGTTCGTCATCTTCGTCGCGGCGCTGCAGCCGCTCGCCCGGGTCGTCGTCGGCACCGGCATCGGCACGCCGGCCGCGACCTTCGCGATCGTGGTCGCCGCGACCTTCGGCATCAGCCGGATCGTCGAGCAGAACCTGGTCACCGTCAGCCCCGGCGTCATCGAGGCCGCCCGCGCGATGGGCGCCAGCCGCTCCCGGATCACCTTCGCCGTGCTGGTCCCCGAGGCCCTCGGCCCGCTCGTCCTCGGCTACACCTTCGCCTTCGTCGCGATCGTCGACATGACCGCGATCGCCGGTGTCGTGGCCGGCGGCGGCCTGGGGTCGTTCGCGCAGCGCTTCGGGTTCCGCCAGTTCGACAACATCGTGATGTGGGCCTCGATCCTGGTCCTCGTGGCCCTGGTGATGGTCATCCAGCTCGGCGGCAACCTGCTGGCCCGCAAGGTGCTGCGCCGCTGATCCCGACCGCGCCCCATGCGAATTCGTCGTGATCCGGGCGATCTGACGACGAATTCGCATGGGGCGCCGCAAACGGGGAGGTCAGGAGATCAGCTCGTCGATGCGGGTGTACGCCGAGGCGTCGCCCGCGACCATCGTCGAGGGGCGGCCGTCGATCGAGACCGGCACGTCGCCCTGGACGGTGATCCGGCGCATCTCGCGCGGCTGGTGGTCGAAGTCGGCCACGGCGTAGTGCTGCGTGGACCGGTTGTCCCACATCGCGACGTCGCCGGGCGCCCAGCGCCAGCGCACCGTGTTCTCCAGCTTGGTGATCCGGTTCTGCAGCAGGTTGAACAGCGCGATGGACTCGGTGGAGCCGAAGCCCTCGAAGGACTTCACGAAGTTCCCGAGCAGGAGCGACCGCTCGCCGGTCTCGGGGTGCACGTGCACGACCGGGTGCCGGGTCTCGAAGATCTGGGAGGCGAAGTCCTCGCGGGTGTAGTTCGCGTCGGGCTGGTCGTGCTCCTCGTCCCGCTGGGCGTAGTCGTAGGAGTTCGTGTGGACCGCCCAGAGCCGGTCGACCAGCGCCCGGAGCGGCTCGGGCAGGCCGTCGTACGCCGTGACGGTGTTGGCCCACACCGTGTTGCCGCCGAAGTCCGGCAGCACCACGGAGCGCAGCACGCTGATGGCCGGCACCCGGTCGACGAAGGACACGTCGGTGTGCCAGCTGTTCGCGGCCATCCCCCGGTTCGCGGTCACCCGGAGGACCCGGGCGCTGCCGGTGTTGACCGTCGGGTGCGCGGTCGTCAGCGGGCCGAGGAGCTCGGCGAAGTCGGCGTGGCTCTCGTCGTCCAGGTGGTGCTGGCCGCGGAAGAAGACGACCTTGTGGCGCAGCAGCGCAGCGCGGACGGCGGCGAGACGGCCGGGGCCGAGGTCGCCGCCGAGGCGGACGCCCTCGATCTCCGCGCCCAGGCTGCCCCCGAGCTGCCGGACCGTGATCGGTCCGTCAGCGAGCGCCTCGGCCGGGGCGTCGAAGCGGTGGCTGGTGATGGTCACGGGGTCCTCCTCGGGTGGTGGATGTGGTCAGTGGTGGATGTGGTCAGTGGTGGATGTGGTCAGGCGGTGGCCGGCAGGGCGGTCTCGGCCACGGAGGCGGGAGCGGGCGGACGACGGCGACCGAGCCGGGGCCACCACGACGGGTTGCCGCGGCCCTGGCCGCCGAGCGCGCCGGAGACGCGGTCCAGGTAGATCGCGATGATGACGACGGCGAGACCGCCCTCGATGGACGCGCCGATCTGCAGGCCCTGGACGGCGTTGACCACGACGCCGCCGAGGCCGGCGCCGCCGACCAGGCCGGCGATGACCACCATCGAGAGGGCGAGCATGATGACCTGGTTGACGCCGGTCATGATCGACGCCCGTGCCAGGGGCAGCTGCACCTCGCGCAGCACCTCCCACCGGGAGGCGCCGAAGGCCTGCGCCGCCTCGACCGTCTCCGGGTCGACCTGGTTGATGCCGAGCTGGGTCAGCCGGACGGCGGGTGGCACGGAGAACACGATGGTGGCCACCAGGCCGGGTGCGTCGCCGACGCCGAAGAACAGGATCGTCGGCAGCAGGTAGACGAAGACGGGCAGGGTCTGCATCAGGTCGAGCACCGGACGCAGCACCGCCCGCACCGGCCCCGAGAACGCGCTCCAGATGCCGAGCGGGATCCCGACGAGCAGCGCGATGGCGGCCGCGACGATGACCGAGGTCGTCGACTGCAGGGTCTCCGTCCACAGGTCCATCGACTCGATGAGCAGCAGACCGGCGACGAGCAGCGCGGTGAGCACGAGCCGCCGCGTGGCCAGCAGGGCGATCAGGCCGAGCACGACGATCATCGCGGCCGGCGTGAGAGCCGTCAGCACGTCGTACACGGTGCGGAGCAGGAAGTTGAGCACGTCCTTGACTCCGTCGAAGAAGCCGGCGAAGTGCTCGGTGAGGAAGTCGATGAGGTCCTCACCGCGGGCACCGATGCGCAGGTCAGGCATGAGCGGGCTCCCGGGCGGTGGAGAGGGCGGACAGGATCACGGCGCGCGGGACGACGCCCAGCAGGCGGCCGTCGTCGTCGAGCACGGTGAGCGGGACGACGCGGCGGCCGGCCAGGTGCATGACGTCGCCGACCACGGTGGTCGGCTCGATCCGGTCGTACGGCGCACCGACGGCGTCGCCGAGATCGGCCGCGCCGCGGTGCGCCAGGTCGGCGAGCCGGTCGTCGGTCGCGACGCCGAGGAGGCGCTGCTGGTCGTCGACCACGAAGGCGCCGTTGACCTCGTTCTGGCCGAGCCGGACCAGGGCGTCGGCGGGGCGCTCGGCGACGTGCAGCACCAGTCGGGCCGGCCGCAGCAGGTCGGTCGCCGACAGCACGCGGGCCCGGTCGACGTCGGCGACGAACTCGCTGACGTAGTCGTCGGCCGGGTGGGCGACGATCTCCGGTCCCGGCGCCAGCTGGACCACCTCGCCGTCGCGCATCACCATGACCCGGTCGCCGATCCGCATCGCCTCGTTGAGGTCGTGGGTGACGAAGACCGTCGTCCGCGCCTCCTCGGCCTGCAGCTGGACCAGCAGGTCCTGCATGTCGCGGCGGATGAGCGGGTCGAGCGCCGAGAACGGCTCGTCCATGAGCAGGATCGGCGGGTCGATGGCGAGGGCCCTGGCCAGCCCGACCCGCTGCCGCATGCCGCCGGAGAGCTCGTGGGGGAACTTGTCCCCGCGTCCGGACAGGCCGACCTTCTCCAGGGCGGCGTCCGCGCGGTCGCGGCGCTCGTCCCGGCCGACGCCGCGCACCTTGAGCCCGTACGCCGCGTTGTCGCGGACCGTGCGGTGCGGGAAGAGCGAGAAGTGCTGGAAGACCATGCCGATCTTCTCGTTGCGCACCTCCCGCAGCCGGGCCGGCGAGACCTTCGTGACGTCCTCGCCGTCGATGAGCAGCTCACCGGCGCTGGGCTCGTTGAGCAGGTTGATCATCCGCAGCACGGTGGACTTGCCGGAGCCGGACAGGCCCATCACGACGAACATCTCGCCGCGGGCGATGGCGAAGTCGACGTCGTGGGCGCCGAGGTAGCCGCCGGCCGCGGCGGCCGCCGTACGCGGGTCGTCGCTGGCGAGCGCCCGGGCGCTGGCGCGGGCGCCGAGGCCGTAGACCTTCGACAGCGAGCGTCCCACGATCGCCGGCTGCTGGTCCGTGGTCGACGCGGTCATGACGCGAGCTTCTCGGCGCCCGGGGAGCCGTCCTCGGCCTCGACGCCGTCGAGGAACTGCGCCACCTTCTCGGGGTTGGCCTCGATCCACGCCGCGGCGATGTCGTCGAGCTCCTTGCCCTCCTTGTCGTGGGCGAAGTAGAACTCGCCCGCCTCGTCGGTGGTGAAGGTCAGGTTGCCGAGGAACTCGTTGATCTCCGGGTTGTCCTCGGCGAAGCCCTTGCGGGTGATGGTGCGGATCTCCCCGGCTCCGCCCCACACACCCTCGGGATCCTCGAGGAAGACGGTGTCGAACTGGACCGTCATCCAGTGCGGACTCCAGGCGAGGAAGACGATCGGGTCGCCGGCCTTCTGCGACTTCTCGACCTGGGCCAGCATCGCCGGCGTACCGCTGGCGACCAGCTCCCAGTCGCCGAGGCCGTAGGCGTCGGCGTCGATCGCCTTCTGGATGGTCTCGTTGCCGGGCGTGCCGGCCTCGATGCCGTAGATCTTGCGGCCGAAGGCGTCGGCGTGGGCGTCCAGATCGGCCAGGGACGCGATCTGGAGCTCCTTCGCGACGTCGCCGGGCACAGCGGGTGCGTACTCGGTGCCCTCCACGATCGTCGAGACCACCTCGACGTCCCCCGCGTCGATGGCCTCCCCGAAGGTCGGCTCCTGGGAGGGCCACCAGTTGCCGAGGTAGGCATCCACCTGGCCCTTGGTGATCGCGGCCGCGCCGGTCTCGACCGACAGGTTCTCCTTGATCGACGCCTGGTAGCCGAGCTCCTTCAGGATCTGCACGGCGATCCGGTTCTCGACCTGGAGGTCGACCCAGGGCTGCTCGGCGAAGACCACCGATCCCTGCTCACCGCCGGAGGAGCCCGAGGCGAAGGCGTCGTCCTTGTCACCGGAGTCGGCGCAGCCCGTCGCGGTCAACGCGACGGCGGCCGCACACGCCGCGATTCGACGTCCGAGGCGAGTGGTCGGAGCGGTCGGGGTCGTCCTCATGGCTTCTCCTGACGAGGGTCGTGTCGCCGCCGGGCCGGAGCGCCCAGCGTCACAATCCATCAATACCGGATAAAGACACTAGAGATTGACGACTTAGAAGATCAAGCGCGGTCGCCGGTCGAGCCAGACCGGTATCCGAGTGAACCCATAGATGCTCTCTATGAGTCGCCGGCGAAGAGCTCCTGTGCGCCGGCGACGAACTGCGCCGCGACCGGGTCCAGCTCGCCCCGGCGCCAGACCAGGGACACCCGCGCCTGCGAGGGCCGGTCCAGGCGCACCTTGGGCGCGCCCTCCCGGCGCGCCGCGGCCGCCAGGCCCTCGGGCAGGAGGGCCACTCCCGCCCCGGCCAGCACCAGCGGCACGACCGACGCCACGTGCGCGGTCGTGATCGCGACGTCCCCGGGCCGGCCGGCCTCGTCCAGGCGCTGGTCGAGGAGGTCGCGCAGCGCCGTCCCCTCGGGGGTCGAGATCAGTCCGCGGTCGGCGAGCTCGTCGACGCTGATCGTCGCGGCGTGCCAGGCCGTGCCCGGCGGGAGGACGGCGACGAGCTCCTGGTCGAGGACGAACTGGGCATCGAACACACCGGCCGGCGTAGGTCCGTCGAGCAGTCCGAACTGGGCCTCGCCCGAGCGGACCTGCTCGAGGACGTCGGCGCGATGCCGCGGGTCGGTCACCACGACCTGGACGCCGGGGAGCACCTGACGGAAGGCCGCGAGGATCGGAGCGAGCGGCTCGATCGCCCACAGTGTGCTGGCGACGATCCGCAGCTCGCCGTGTCCGTCGGCGCCCAGCGAGCGCACCGCACCCGCGGCCAGGCCGAACGAGCGGACGGTGCGTCGCGCCGGACCGACGAGCGCCTCGCCGGCCGGGGTCAGCCGGACGCCGCGCCCCAGCCGCTCGAACAGCTCGGCGCCCAGCTCCCGCTCCAGGGTCCGCAGCGCATAGGACAGCGAGGGCTGGGCGACACGCAGCCGCGCGGCCGCGCGGGTGATGCTGCCCGCCTCCGCGATGGCGAGGAAGAACTCCAGCTGCCGGCGCTCCACGCCGTCACCCGCCCCCGGACTCAGCCATGGCGCGCGCCGAGCTCGAGCAGGACGACTCCGACCACCACGAAGCCGAGGCCGCCGACCTGCACCATCGTGAGGGACTCCCCGAAGACGACGAGGCCGAGCACCGCGATCGCGGCGACACCCAGGCCGGACCACACGGCGTACGCCGTGCCGAGCTGCATGCCGCGCACCAGCGCCTGGGACAGGAAGTAGAACGCGGCGACGTACCCCACGACCACCACGACCGACGGCCCGAGCCGGGTGAACCCGTCCGACGCGCGCAGCGACAGGGTCGCGACGACCTCACTGGCGATCGCGGCCAGCAGCCACCACCACACGGTGTCTCCTCTCGACGGGCCGATCCCATCACAGCGCCGGTGCATGGCGGCGCGGCCAGGGGTAGGCATCCAGCATGACCGGCCCACTCATCCGGCGTACCTCCGCCCTCGCCCTGCTGCTCGCCCTCGGCGCCACCGCCCTGGCCGGCTGCGGCTCCGACGAACCCGACGAGAGCGACTCCACGGCCTCGCCGACCCCGACGGTCACGACGCCCGCTCCCGAGCCGACCACGTCCGAGCCGCCCGCGCCCACGGCCGACGTGCCCGCGCTGGTGATCCGGCCGGCGGCGATCGGCGATGCGCAGGTCGGGATGACCCGGGCGGAGTGGGAGGCGACCGGGCTGTTCGCCGACGGGGCCGCGATCTGCGCGGGCGAGCTGATCCACTGGAAGGACGACCCGGACGGCACGGCGCTGCGGGTGCTGACCGACGAGGACGCGACCATCACCCAGCTGTGGGTGACCGCGCCCGGTCCGGTCACCGACCACGGCGACCTCCAGGTCGGTTCGACCTACGCCGAGCTCGCGGCGGCGTTCCCGGACATCACCGCCCCGGTGGACGACGGCTACGACCAGGCGTCGGTGTACCCGCCCGGCGAGGAGGACGGCCTGCCCTACTTCGGGTTCCTGCTCGGCGCGCCCGCCGACGAGGTCACCGGCGACACGCCCATCGCCGCCATCGCGGTCACCGGCGGCACGCCCGCCGACTTCCAGTACGACTGCTGATCCGCCGCGCCCCATACGAATTTGCAGCAGATCTGCTGATTCCACGACGAATTCGCATGGGGCGCGGTTCAGACTCAGACCGCCGCCGCGGCGAACTGGGCGGCGTGCAGCCGGGCGAACGCGCCGTCGCGCTCCAGCAGCTCGGCGTGCGAGCCCTGCTCGACGATCCGGCCGTGCTCCATCACCAGGATCAGGTCCGCGTCGCGGATCGTGGAGAGCCGGTGCGCGATGACGAAGGACGTCCGGTCGGTCCGCAGCGCCGCCATCGCCTGCTGCAGCAGCAGCTCCGTGCGGGTGTCGACCGAGGAGGTCGCCTCGTCGAGGATCAGCAGCGCCGGCTGGGCCAGGAACGCCCGGGCGATGGTGATCAGCTGGCGCTCGCCGGCCGAGAGGTTGGAGCCCTCGTCGTCGACCTTCGTGTCGTAGCCCTCGGGCAGCGAGTGCACGAACCGGTCGACGTACGTCGCGCGCGCGGCCGCGCGGATCTCCTCCTCCGTCGCGTCAGGGCGGCCGTAGGCGATGTTGTCGCGGATGGTGCCCTCGAACAGCCAGGTGTCCTGGAGCACCATCCCGATCCGGCTGCGCAGCTCCGCGCGGCCCATCGCGGCGATGTCGCGCCCGTCGAGCAGGATCTGGCCACGGTCGAGCTCGTAGAACCTCATGATCAGGTTGACCAGCGTGGTCTTGCCCGCCCCGGTGGGGCCGACGATGGCGACCATCTGGCCGGGCCGGGCGAGCAGGGACAGGTCCTCGATGAGCGGCTCGTCCGGGTCGTAGGAGAACGACACACGCTCGAAGCGCACCTCGCCGCGGGTCGTGGTGTCCCGCCCGGGCGCGGCCTCCAGCGAGGAGGGCGCCACCTCCTCGTCGGCGTCGAGCAGCTCGAAGACCCGCTCGGCCGACGCGACGCCGGACTGCAGCAGGTTGGCCATCGACGCGATCTGCGTGATCGGCTGCGTGAACATCCGGGAGTACTGGATGAACGCCTGCACCTCGCCCAGCGACAGCGCGCCGGAGGTGACCCGCAGGCCGCCGACGACCGCGATCACGACGTAGTTGAGGTTGCCGATCAGCATCATCATCGGCATCACCAGGCCGCTGATGAACTGGGCGCGGTACGACGACTGGTAGAGCTCCTCGTTGGCGGCGTCGAACTCGTCCTCGACGGCCTTGCGGCGGCCGAAGACGGTGACCAGGGCGTGCCCCGAGATCGACTCCTCCACCTGCGCGTTGAGCCGGCCGGTCTGGCGCCACTGGCTGATGAACTGGCTCTGCGAGCGCTTCATGATCCGGCTGGTGGCGAACATCGCGATCGGGACGGAGACCAGGGAGATCACGGCGAGCAGCGGGGAGACCCAGAACATCGCGCCGAGCACGCCGACGACCATGAGCAGCGAGGTGAGCAGCTGGCTCATCGTCTGCTGGAGGTTCTGCGCGACGTTGTCGATGTCGTTGGTGACCCGGCTGAGCAGCTCGCCGCGGGGCTGGCGGTCGAAGTAGGCCAGCGGGAGCCGGTGGATCTTCTCCTCGACGTCGGTGCGCATCTGCTTCACGGTGGCCTGGACGATGTCGTTGACGAGGTAGCCCTGCAGCCAGCCGAGCACCTGGCCGCCGACGTAGACCAGCAGGGTGATCAGCAGGATCTGGCCGACCTTGTCGAAGTCGACGCCTTGGCCCGGGACGACGTCCTTGAGGCCGCGCAGGAAGTCGGCGAGGCCGTCGTTGCCCGACGCCTCGGCCTGCGCGACGGCGTCGGCCTGGGTGCTGCCCGCGGGGAGCCGGCCGCCGATGAAGCCGGTGAAGACCTCGTCGGTGGCGCGGCCGAGCAGCCAGGGCCCGACCACGACGGAGGCGACGCTGCCGATCCCGAGCAGCAGTACGCCGAGCGCGCGGCCGCGCGCCGGTCGGAGCCGGGCGAGCAGCCGCCGGGCGGAGGCGCCGAAGTCGTCGGCCTTCTGGCCGACCATGCCGCCCATCGGGCCGCGGCCGGGCCCGCCCTGCTGGACGATCCGCTCGGTCTGCTTCATGGTCTTGCCGGTCCCGCTCATACCGCGACCTCCTCTCCCTTGATGCCCTGCGAGGCGGCGATCTCCTGGTACGTCGGGTTGTCCCGCATCAGCTCGTCGTGGGTGCCCTGGCCGACGACCTCGCCGTCCTCGAGCACGAGGATCAGGTCGGCGTCGCGGATGGTGGCGATCCGCTGCGCCACGATCAGCACCGTCGCGTCCCGGGTCACCGGCCGCAGCGCCGCCCGCAGCCGCGCGTCGGTGGCGACGTCCAGCGCGGAGAACGCGTCGTCGAAGAGGTAGATCTCGGGTCGTCGTACCAGCGCCCGGGCGATGGCCAGGCGCTGCCGCTGGCCGCCGGAGACCGTCGTGCCGCCCTGCGCGACGGCGGTGTCGAGTCCCTCGGGCATCGCGCGGACGAAGTCGGCGGCCTGGGCGATCTCGAGCGCGGCCCACAGCTCGTCGTCGCGCGCGTCGGGCCGGCCGTAGCGCAGGTTGGACGCGACCGTGCCGGAGAACAGGAAGGCGCGCTGCGGCACCAGCCCGATCCGCGACCAGAGCAGCTCCGGGTCGAGGTCGCGGACGTCGACGCCGTCGACGCGGACCACGCCCTCGGTGGCGTCGAGCAGCCGCGGCACCAGGTTGACCAGGGTGGTCTTGCCGGCGCCGGTGGACCCGATCACCGCGACGGTCTGGCCCGGGCGGGCGGAGAAGCTGACGTCGCGCAGCACCGGCGCCTCGGCACCGGGATAGGTGAGGCCGACGCCCTCGACGTCGAGATGGCCGGCGACGGCGACCTCGGTGACCGGCGCGGCCGGCGGGACGACGCTGGTGCCGGTGCCGAGCACCTCGCCGATCCGGTCGGCGCTGACGGACGCCCGCGGGATCATCATCAGCATGAAGGTGCCCATCATCACCGACATCAGGATCTGCATGAGGTAGGCCAGGAACGCGGTCAGCGCGCCCACCTCCATCTGCCCGCCGTCGACGCGGTGGCCGCCGAACCAGATCACGCCGACGCTCGCGACATTGGAGACGCCCATGACGAGCGGGAACATCAGCGCCATCCAGCGGCCCGCCCGCAGCGAGACGACGGTCAGGTCCTCGTTGGCGCGCTCGAAGCGCCGTACCTCCTGCGGCTCGCGCACGAACGCGCGCACCACCCGGATGCCGGAGATCTGCTCGCGCAGCACCCGGTTGACGTCGTCCAGCCGCTGCTGCACCTGCCGGAAGGCCGGCACCATCTGGGACACGACGACGCCGATGCAGACGAAGAGCACGGGGACGACGGCGACGACCAGCCAGGACAGGCCGAAGTCCTCGCGCATCGCCATGATGACGCCGCCGACCATCATGATCGGGATGGTCACCGCCATCAGGCAGGTCATCATCGCCAGCATCTGCACCTGCTGGACGTCGTTGGTGGCCCGGGTGATCAGCGACGGGGCGCCGAAGGTGGAGACCTCGCGCGCCGAGAAGCTGCCGATCCGGCCGAACACGGCCTTGCGCAGGTCGCGGCCGAACGCCATCGCGGCCTGGCCGCCGAACCACGCCGACGCCATCGAGCAGGCCGCCTGGACCAGGGCGACGGCGAGCATGACCGCGCCGAGCTCGACGACATACCCGGTGTCGCCCTGGGCGACGCCCTTGTCGATGATGTCGGCGTTGAGGCTGGGCAGGTAGAGCATGGCGACGGTGCCGGTGAACTGCAGCACCACGATGGCCGCCAGCCAGCCCTTGTAGGGCCGGAGGTAGCCGCGCAGGAGCTGTCCGAGCATCAGGGATCCCTCCTCTCGACACCGTGCAGCACGGTGTCGACGATCTGGGTGGGGTGAGCAGGTCGTCGTCGGCGATCTCGCGGTGGGAGCCGGCGAAGGTGAGCAGGCGCCACACGTGCAGCACCTGCTCGGGCGGCAGGGTGAGCCGGTCGGCGTCGGGCTCGATGAGCGCGAGCAGCCGGTCGCGCACGTCCTCCAGGCCCTGCTTGACCTCGGGCCGGTCGTGGAGGTGCGCCGGCGGTCCGACGAAGCCCATCGCGCGCATCAGCCCGAAGATCGCCAGGAACCGCTGCTGCAGGATCGTCGTCATCGCCAGCATCCGCTCGCGCAACGGCAGGGCGAGGTCGATCTCGTCCAGGCGCCGCAGCACGTCACCGGGCTCGAAGGCGCGCGCCACCGTGGCGTCGATGAGCTCGTCCTTGGACGCGAACACCCGGAAGATGGTCCCTTCCGCGACCCCGGCCGCCTCGGCGATCAGCCGGGTGGTCACCCGGCTCCCGTGGTCGTACAGGAGGGGACGGGTCACCCGGATCAGCGCCTCCCGGCGCTCCTCGGGCGACATCGGTGCGGCACGGGGTGGCATGCGCGCCACTGTAAATGAGTGAGCACTCACTCACAACCGGTTTTCGGATGCGCTCCGGCCTGACGGGGCACGCCGCCTCGTCGCCGACAGCCTCGTCGCCGACAGTCTCGTCGCCGCGGGTCGACTCGGTGGTGCTGCGCGTCGAGCGGTGAGCTCTCAGTCCAGCGCGGCGGTGAGGTCGCTGCCGGGGAGGACGGGGACGCGGAGGCGGGCGCCGTCGGGGCCGCCGAGCCGGACCGTGTGGAGGGCGGGCAGGGAGAGGAGGGAGAACAGGGAGGTGCCGACGAGCTGGATCCGCAGCCGGTGGCCCGCCCGGAACACGTTGCCGACCGGCCACAGCTCGACCTGGTAGCGCCGGGGCTTCCCCGGCTGGGCCCGGTCGACGGCGCTGTAGTCGCCGTACGGCTGCACCACGGCGCCGCTCGCGTCGGTGAGGGACCTCCCGGGGACCAGGCCCGGGTGGTGCGTGGAGAGCCGGCCGACGGTGAGCGGGTGCGAGGAGCCGTCCGGTGCGACGTCGGACAGGATCGCCCAGATGCCGGAGCCGGGCGTCGTGGTGGCCAGCGGCACGTCGAGCGTCACCGGGCCGGCCGTCGCCACGTCGGCCGCCAGGGCACCGGTCGTGTAGGTCAGGCCGGTCACCTTGTCGAGGGCGACCGCGTTCGTCCGGCCGAGGAACGGCAGCGCCCCGGTCAGCGCCTTCGCGCCGCCGGCCTCCAGCAGCGACCAGGTCGGGACGTCGGACATGGTCGGCAGCGTCGGCACGGTGAGGTACGACGCCCGGGACTCCTGCGCGTCCGGGGTCGTGCCGAGCCGCCCGCCCGAGGACAGCGCGAGCTCGGTCCACCGGGTGCCGGGGACCGGCCAGTCCGCGGCGTCGTACGCCTGGTGCCGGCCGTCGAGGTAGGCCGCGCGGTCGCCCTCGGCCAGGAGCAGCCGGACGGCGGGCTGGGCCTCGATCCCGTTGTCGACCCCGCGCAGGTAGTGGTCCAGCCACGCGTGCGCCTCGCCGACGCCGCCGTCGGTGCCGGCCGGCGTACCGTCGTGGCCGCCCTCCATCACCAGGTGCGCGCCGTCGTCGCGCAGCGCCTGGAAGGCCTGGAAGACGCCGCGCGACTCGACGTCGTAGAAGCCGTTGAGCATGAGCACCGGGATGTCGTTGGCGTCGCCGCGCCAGCCGCGCTGCTGCCACCAGGAGTCGAGGGTGGGGTGGGCGAGCACGCTCAGGCCGGTGGCGAACAGCCCGCCGATGACCGGCAGCGAGGACGCCGGGTCGCGCTGGAGCCGGTCGATGCCCTGCAGCAGGGCGGGCGCGCCGATCAGGCCGAGCACGCCGGCGCCCGGGGCGAGGTTGAGGATGCCGCCGGGCACGAGTAGGTCGCGGTAGAGCTCGTGGGTGCCGGAGCGCAGGATCGCCGCCTTCACGCACGGCAGCCGCTGGTGCCAGGAGTTGTAGAGCACGATCGCACTGGCCGAGAAGCCGTTGAGCGCCAGGCTGCCGTCGCTGAACGGCTGCGTGCACGCCCACTGCAGCACCTCGACGACGTCGCGCTGGCTCGTCGGGCCGAGGGCGTCGAAGGAGCCGTCGCTGTCGCCGGTGCCGCGGATCTGGACCAGCAGGAAGTTGTAGTCGGGCGTGACCTCGAGCGTCTGGCTGCCGTCGCCGTACGGCGAGAACTCGACCACCGTCGGCTTGGCCGTCACCGGGCCGACGCTGGTCAGCGTGGTCTGCAGCTCGACGCCGTCGGAGGTGGTGAACCGCTGGTCGACGACCACCGGCGCGGGCTCCTCCGCGACGGCCGCTCCCGGCGGCGCCGCGACGAGACCGGCGGCGAGGAGGCTGGCGGCGAGCGTGACGACTCCGAGACGCAGACCCATGTGAGGACAACGACATGGCCGGGCACGGGCTATGTCGCGCGCCGCGACACACAATGGAGCCATGGCACGCGTCGCTCTGGTCCTCGGCTCCGGCGGAGCCCGCGGCTACGCCCACCTCGGCGCGGTCCAGGAGCTCCGCGACCGCGGCCACGAGATCGTCGCGGTCTCGGGTACGTCGATGGGCGCCGTCGTGGGCGGCCTGGTCGCCGCCGGCAAGGACGACGAGTTCGCCGCGTGGGCGGCCACGCTGACCGGCCGGCGGGTGGTCCGGCTGGCCGACCCGACGTGGACGGGCGGCGGCGCGGCCACCGCCGAGCGGCTGATGGCGGCGCTCGACGAGATCGTCGGCGACGTCACCATCGAGTCGCTGCCGATTCCCTACACCGCGGTCGCCACCGACCTCGCCGCCCGCCGCGAGGTGTGGTTCCAGCGCGGACCGCTGATCCCGGCGATGCGCGCGTCCTTCGCGATCCCCGGCCTGTTCACGCCGGCGGTGGTCGACGGCCGGGTCCTCGTGGACGGCGGCCTGCTCAACCCGCTGCCGCTCGAGCCCACCGCCGCCGCGGCCGCCGACTTCACCGTCGCCGTCTCCCTCCAGGGCCCGCGCGAGCCCCACGAGCCGACCTCCCCCGCCCGCGGCTTCTCGGTCCGCCGCGCGGAGTGGACGGCCGACCTGCGGCGCCGGTTCCGCCGGGGCGAGCTGGCCGAGGAGGCCGCGGACGGCGCTGCCGCCGAGCCGCCCGCAGCCCCGCCCGCGGCCCCGGCCGAGGCGCCGCCGGCCGAGGCGGTCGACGTACGCCCGGACGTGCGGACCTCCGAGGTGGTCTCGCTGTCCTTCGACGCGATGCAGAGCCTGATCACGCGCTACCGACTCGCCGCGCTGCCGCCCGACGTCCTCGTCACCGTCCCGCTCAGCGCCGCCCGGACCATCGACTTCCACCGGGCCGGCGAGCTGGTCGACCTCGGCCGCGCGCTCACCAAGGAGGCACTGGACAGCCTGGGCCGGTGATGAGGGGTGCCTGCCCGCTCGTCGGCGTCGCGAGCGGGCAGGCACCCCTTATCCTCGTCGCCATGCCAGCTCTCGGGCCACGCGCCCTGCGGATCCTCGGCACCGGCGCGGTGCTGCCCGACGAGGAGGTCACCAGCGCCGCACTGGACGCGCGGCTGGGGCTCGCGCCCGGCACCGTCGAGGGCCACACCGGCGTCCGGGTGCGGTACGTCGAGCGCGGCTCCGCCGCCGAGCTGGGCGCCCGGGCGGCGCGCAAGGCGCTCGCCGCCGCGGGCCTGCCCCTCGACGACGTCGACGTGATCATCGGCGCCGGCGCCACGCCGGACCAGCCGCTGCCCTGCAACGCCGCGCTGCTCCACGAGGAGCTGGCGCCGGGCCGGCCGATCCCCGCCTGGGACGTCAACGCCAGCTGCCTGAGCTTCCTCCTCGCCCTCGACCTCGCCGCCACCCTGGTCGACGCCGGCCGGCACGAGCGGATCCTCATCGTGTCGGCCGACCTGGCCTCGGTCGGGCTCGACTGGTCCGACCTCGGAGCGTCCGGGATCTTCGGCGACGGCGCCGCCGCGGCCGTGGTCGGGCACGCCGGCGACACCGGGTCGAGCGTCCTGGCCGCCGACTTCGCCACCCACAGCGAGGGCGCGCACACCTGCGAGATCCGCGGCGGCGGATCGCGGTACGCCCCCGACCGGGTCGAGGGCGAGTACGCCGACTGGGGGCGGTTCCGGATGGAGGGCGGCGCGGTGTTCCGGCTGGCTGTCCGGCACCTGCCGCCGTTCGTGGGCCGGCTGCTCGCATCGGCCGGCGTCACCTTGGCGGAGCTGCCCGTCGTCGTACCGCACCAGGCGAGCCACCACGCCTTGGCCTGGCTCCGGCAGCGCTTCGACATCGAGGAGGGCCGGCTGGTCGACATCTACGCCGACCACGGCAACCAGGTCGGCGCCTCGCTGCCCTCGGCGCTGCACGCGGCGATCGAGTCCGGCCGGCTGCAACGGGGCGACCACGCGCTCCTGCTCGGCACCGGCGCCGGGCTCAGCATGGGTGGGATCGTGCTGTGCTACTGACATCCCAGCCCGAGGTCGACTTCCACTGGCTCCGCGTCGGCCACTGCAAGGGCCCGGAGGCGATGGCGCGCCAGGGCGGCCGGCTGCGGCCGATCGAGTTCCCGTCGTACGTCGGCGCGCTGCGGCACCCCGAGCACGGCTGGACGCTCTTCGACACCGGCTACTCCCAGCACTTCCTCGACGCGACCCGGCGGCTGCCGGAGCTGCTCTACCGGAAGACGCTGCCGGTCACGCTGCCCGAGGAGGAGCATCTCTCCCGGCAGCTCACGACGCTCGACATCGCGCCAGCTGACATCCGCCGGATCGTGGTCTCGCACTTCCACGGCGACCACGTCGGCGGGCTGCTCGACCACCCGCGGGCGCGGATCGTCGCCGGGTCCGCCGGGGCCGAGCACGCGCTGTCGCTGCGGGGGATCAACGCCGTACGGCACGCGATCCTGCCGGCGCTGCTGCCCGACGACCTGCGCGACCGGCTGGACCCGGTCGAGTCCTTCCCCCGGCTCGCCGTCGGGCCGCTGGCGGCGTGGGACCTGCTCGGCGACCGCAGCCTGCTCGCCGTCGACCTGCCCGGCCACATGCCCGGCCACCTCGGGCTGCTGTTCACCTCCGGCGGCCGGCAGGTGCTGCTGGTCGGCGACGCGGCGTGGACCACGCGGTCGTTCCGCGACCTGAAGCCGCCGTCCCGGTTGGCGAAGGGGATCACGCACGACTGGCCGGCGACCGTGAGCACGCTCGGCGTACTGCACGACCTCGACGCCGCGCACCCCGACCTGCTCGTCCTCCCAGCGCACTGTCCCGAGGGGCACGCGGCCTGGTACGCCGGGGCCTGAGTTGGCCGGATCCCAGGCGGCGGTGGCCGCGGCCTTCGCCCGCGAGCGCTGGCTCCTCCCCCGCCGGTACGACGCCGCGCGGGCCCGCGCGCTGGACCGGTTCCTGCGCGACGACCTGCGGAACGCCCCGTTCTACGCGGGTCTTGCCGGGCGGCCGCTGCACGAGCTGCCCGTCGTCGACAAGGCCACGGTGCTGGCCGACTTCGCGGCCTTCAACCGGCACGGCATCGCCCTCGACCGGGCGCTCGCGGTGGCCGAGGCCGGCGAGCGCTCGCGCGACTTCGCCGACACGCTGCCGGGCGGGGTGACGGTGGGCCTGTCGTCCGGGACGTCCGGCACCCGCGGCGTCTTCCTCGTCTCGGAGGCGGAGAGCCGCCTGTGGGCGGGGATCCTGATGGGACAGCTGATGTCCGCCCGGTCACTGCGGACGCTCGCGCGGCGGCCGCTGCGGGTCGCGCTCTTCCTGCGCGCCAACAGCAACCTGTACCAGACCCTCGACAGCCGCCGGGTGTCGTTCTCGTGGCACGACCTGACCGTGCCGCTGTCCGCGCACCTGCCGTCCTTGCCCGGGACGGACGTCCTGGTCGCCCCCGCGAGCGTGCTCCGGCAGATCGCGTCGGCGAGGCCCGCCGGGCTGCGTCCGCTGCAGGTCGTCTCGGTCGCGGAGACCCTGGAGCCCGACGACTCGGCGCTCATCGGTGCCGCCTTCGGGCGACCCGTCGAGCAGATCTACCAGGCCACCGAGGGCCTGCTCGCGGTCAGCTGTCCGGCCGGGCGGCTGCATCTCAACGAGGCGCACGTGCACGTCGAGCCGGAGTGGATCGACCACCGGCGCTTCCACCCGGTCGTCACCGACTTCACCCGGACGACGCAGTACGTCGTGCGGCACCGGCTCGACGACGTGCTGCTCGCCGCGCCCGCTCCCTGCCCGTGCGGGCGGCCGGGGCGTTCGATCGCAGCCGTCCTCGGCCGCGCCGACGACGTGCTCACCCTGCCAGCGCTCGCTCCGAGCAGGCCGGAGGTGCCGGCCTATCCCGACGTGCTGCGGCACGCGATCGCGCTCGCCGGCGACCTCGGCGACTACCGGATCGAGCAGCACGGCGCCGAGTGGCGACTCGCGGTGACCACCGGCGATCCACGGGCGCCGGAGCGGGTGGCCACGGAGGTCGGCCGACTGGCGCAGCGGCTGGACGCACGACCGCCCGTCGTCGTACCCATGGCGTGGCCGGCGGAGGCGCCCGAGGCGAAGCGCCGGCGGATCAGGAGGGTGGCATGAGGCTGCTGGTGACCGGCGCGTCCGGGTTCGTGGGCGGGCGGCTGGTGGAGATGGCGGCCGCGGCCGGGCACGAGGTGGTCGGGCTCGGGCGGCGCCGGCTCGACCGCGACGGCTACCTGAGCGTCGATCTCGGCCGCACCGACGTGGCCGGTCTGCCGGACCTGCCGTGGGAGCCGGACGCGGTCATCCACTGCGCGGCGCGGGCCACGCCGTACGCGCGCCGCAGGGACTACGAGCGCGACAATGTCATCGCCACCCGGACCGTCGTGGACTGGTGCCTGCGGCTGGGGGGCTTGCGGCTGGTGCACGTGTCGTCGTCCTCGGTGCTCTACCGCGATGGCGACCAGCTCGACCTGACCGAGGACTCGCCGGTCGGACCGCGGTTCGCCAACGACTACGCGCGCACGAAGGCGGCGTCGGAGGAGATCGTCCGCAGGTACGGCGGATCGTGGGTCATCGCCCGGCCGCGGGCGGTGTTCGGGCCGGGCGACACCGTGCTGTTCCCACGGATCGTCGCCGCCGCGAAGGCCGGCCGGATCCCGCGGCTGACCGGGCGCGCGACACCTGCGGTGGGCGACCTGATCTACGTCGACAACCTCGCCGACTGCCTGCTGCAGCTCGCGGCGCGGCCCGAGCTCGGCGGCGTCTACCACCTCACCAACGCCGAGCCGGTGGAGATCCAGGCCATGCTGCTCGACGTGATCGCGCGGCTCGGCCTGGACCCGCCGACGCGTGAGGTCGGCGTCGCCACGGCCATGCGGGCGGCGACCGTGCTGGAGCGGACCTGGCGGATCCTGCACCTCCCCGGCGAGCCGCCGATCACGCCGTACGGCGTCGGCGTGCTGTCGTGGTCGAAGACGTTCGTGCCGGACCGGATGCTGCGCGACCTCGGCGCGCCGAAGGTATCGGTGGCGGAGGGCGTCGAGAGGTTCGTGGCCTGGCAGCGGGAGCACCTGTGAGGCGGGCGTGCAGGAATCACCGCTTCAGCGGCGATTCCTGCGCTTCCTGGCCGTTGCAACGGGCAAGAAGCGCAGGAAACGGTCAACAAGTACGTGGCATCAGCCGGTGGGCATGGGCGGCCACGGGCGGCTATCTCGCGTTGCAGGGCGGCAAGGCGATCGCGGCGCTGCGTGCCGCGGACCGGGCGCCCGTCGCGGTGGAGCCCGCCGAGGACGCGATCGGGAAGGTCGTCGTCGTGCAGCCGATCCTGTCCGGCGACCCCGGGCTGGAGGACGCGCTGCGCGACAACCTGCTCGCGCTGGAGGGCGCGCGCTTCGTCTGGCTGGTCGACGAGGACGACCCGGAGGCCCGGCGCGTGGTCGACCGGATCGGCGCCGCGCCCCGCGTCGAGGTGCGGCTCTGCCCGCCCGCCCCGGACGGGGTGAACCCCAAGCTGGCCAAGCTCCAGCCCGCCCTCGACGCCGCGGCCGACGACGAGGTGCTCCTGGTGCTCGACGACGACACCCGGCTGCCGCGGGCCAGCCTCGGCGCGCTGCTCGGCGGCCTGGCGCACCACACGCTGGCGACCGGGCTGCCGGCGTACCTCCCCGGGCGGACGCCGTGGGCGCGGCTGGTCGAGCAGTTCGTCGACAACAACGCGGTGCTGACGTACCTGCCGATGGCGCCGGTGACGATCAACGGGATGTGCTGGGCGATGCGGGTCGCGGACCTGCGCGCGCTCGGCGGGCTCACGCCGCTGCTGCGCCACCTCACCGACGACCTCGCCGTCGCCGGCGCGGTGCTGGGCAGCGGCGGGACGATCTGCCAGACCGCGTCGCCGCAGTGGATCACCACCTCCGTGGACGACGGCGGGCACTATGTGCGCCTGATGCACCGCTGGATGCTGTTCGCGAACCTGCTGCTGCGCCGTCAGCCACTCCGCACCGTCGTGGCGATCGCCCTGCTGCACGGCACCCACCCGAACCTGCTCTGGGCGATCCTCGTCGGCTCGGTCCGCTCGCGCCGTCCCGGGCCGCTGGTGGCGGTGCTCGGCGGCCGCTGGCTGCTGCTGCGGCTGGTGCAGCGGCGCATCTACGGCCGCTCGCTGCACGCGCCCGGGCTCTCGCTGGTCTCCGAGCTGGTCCAGCCGGCGCACCTCGCGCACGGTGCGGTCCAGCGCACCATCCGCTGGCGTACCCGCACCTACCGGGTCCGCTCCGACGTCGACTTCACGCCTGTCCGATGAGGCCGCGATGAGGCTCCAGGTCCTCCACCTGACGGGGCAGAGCGACCCGCGCTCGTGCGCGCTCTCCCCCGCCCAGCACGCCTTCCTCGACGACCTGCCCCTGCCCGAGGACGCGAAGGTCCGGCTCAACTTCCCGTACGACGCCGGGCTGGCGCCGTACCGGAGGGTGCCGCTGTGGCGTGGCAGCCTGTGCCACGCGGTGCTGTTCGGGCGGATCCGGCTGGCGCGGGGCGCGTGGGCGCGCCGGCATCGGCCACTCGTCGAGCGCCGGCTGCGCGCGGCGGACCGGACGCTGGTGCTGGCCGGGTCGATCGGCCTGGACCTGCTCGGGCGCCTCGACCTGCCGGCCGACCTGCTGGACCGGCTCACCGTGGTCGCCTACGGCGCGGTCGCCCCCCGGCCGCCGGCATGCCGGACGATCCGGGTCGGCAGCCGGGCGGACCACCTCGCCCGGTGGTGGCCGCACGACGTCGAGGTGGCCGCCGGGCACCTCGACTACCTCGCCTCCCCGGAGCTCGCCAGGCTGTGCCGCGAGCTGGTCGCCGAGCTGGAGGCGGCGTGAGGCGGGTCGACCTGGTCGCGCCGCCGATGGCGGGCCACCTGCACCCGGTCCTCGGCATCGCCGCCCGCCTCGCGCAGGAGCCCCGGCTCGACGTCCGGGTGGTCAGCACGGCCGCCGCGCAGCCCGCGATCACCGCAGCCGGCGTGGCCGGGCTCGCCCTGCTGGACGGCGCCGACGAGGTGATCGAGACGGTCGTGAACCCGCCGTACCGGATCGGCAGCGACCCCCGGCTCCTGTTCCGGCAGTTCCGGGCGGCGGTGGCGCTGCAGGCGGACTTCCGGCGCGAGCTGCTGGCCGCCTGGGGCCGTTGCCAGCCCGACCTGGTCGTCGCCGACTTCACCATGGGAGCCGTCGGCACCGCCGCCGACGAGATCGGCGTGCCGTGGTGGACCACCCACCCGTCGCCGTGCGCGATCGAGGGACGGGCCGGCCCGCCGTCGTACCTCGGCGGCTGGCGGCCGGGGAGCTCGGCCGCCGGTCGCGCGCGGGACGCGGCCGGCCGGGCCGCCGTGCGGGGGTTCAAGCGGGTGGCGCCACGGCTGGCCGGGGTCCGGCTGGCCGATGTGGGCATGGCGCGGATCCACCGGGAGGACGGCTCGGAGTCGATCTACTCCCCGAGCGGGTCTTCGCGCTGACGCCGGAGGCGATCGAGTACCCGCGGGCGCTGCCTGCCGCGGTGCGGTACGTCGGCCCGGTGCTGCACACCCCGCCGTCACCGGTCGCGGCGCCGGTGCTCGACCCCGGGCGGCGCTCGGTGCTGGTCACCGCCGGCACGCATCTGCCCTGGCACAAGGCCGATCTCGTCGCCCGTGCCGCCGCGGCGGCCGCCCGGCTCCCGGACGTCGACGTGCACGTCAGCCTCGGCGGCGCCGCACCGGCGCCTCCGCTCCGGGCGCCGGGCGTGGTGGTGCACGAGTACGTCGACTACGCCCGCGACCTGCCCCGGTTCGACGCGGTCGTCCACCACGGCGGCGCCGGGGTGCTCGGCCACACCCTCGCCGCGGGCCTGCCGGCGGTGGTGTGGCCGGTCGACTACGACCAGTTCGACCACGCCGTGCGCCTGACCGACGCCGGCGTCGCGGTCCGGGTACGCCGGCCCGGCGGGCTCGCCGACGCGCTGCGCCGGGTGCTCGACCAGCCGTCGTACCGGACCGCCGCGGAGCGGATCGCCGCCACGATCGCGCTGGAGCCGGCCGTCGAGACGATCGCCGCCGAGGTGCGCGCCCGCCTGCACCTCGACTCCCGGCATCCGCGAGGATGACTCCGTGCCTGCCGACGAGCCCGAGCCGACCGAGCCGCCAGCCGACCTGGCTCCCGCCGACCTCCCGCGCGCCGAGGAGCGGGAGCAGGAGCACGCCGCGTTCCGGTCGCTGCTGAACCCCCACGCGAGGTCCCCGGTTCGACCCGCTGACCGACCCGGCCGCGGATGCGGAGCCGGAGCCCCTCGATGAGCACGAGGCGTTCCGGCGGGTCGTGGCGACCAGCCACGAGGTCCCCCGCTTCGAGCCGCTCGACGGCGCCGTGCCCGGCCTCGGCGACCGGACCGTCCGCCGGCGCCGGCGCAGCAGGCGTCGCCGGTCCGCCGGGCACGGGAGGCGGCTCGAGCCGGCCGTCGCCGTACCCGCTCCCGAGCCCGCTGTCGAGCCTGCTGTCGACCCCGCCCCATGCGCGGTCCGGCCGGGGCCGACCGGCGCGAGACGCTGATCCTGGTGGCCGTGCTGGCGGTGCTGGTGCTGCTCGGCGTCGTCTACACCGTGGTCCAGCAGTCCGACCGGCCGTCCGACGGCGGACCGCCCGACAGCGCGCCTCACGGCGCGAGCCTGGCGACCTCCCAGCCGGCGGACGTCCGCAGGTAGCGCAGCCGGTCGTGCATCCGGCCCGGCCGGCCCTGCCAGAACTCGAAGGACGCGGGCTGGACGCGGTACCCGCCCCAGGCCGGGGGCACGGGCACGTCGCCGCCGGCGAAGCGCTCCTCGGCCTCGCGGTAGCGCCGGTCGAGCTCGGCCCGCCCGGCGACCACGGCCGACTGCGGCGAGGCCCAGGCACCGACCTGGGCGCCGCGCGGACGGGAGGCGAAGTACGCCGCGACCTGCTCCGGCGCGAGCGGGTGGGCGGTGCCCTCCACCCGCACCTGCCGCTCCAGCGGGTGCCACGGGAACAGCAGCGCGCAGCGTGGCTCGCGGTCCAGCGCGCGGCCCTTGCGGGAGCCGGTGTTGGTGAAGAAGGTGAACCCGTCGTCGGGCCGCTCGGCGGCGACGCCCTTGAGCAGCACCATCCGCGCCGACGGTGCGCCGTCGGGGTCGACGGTCGCCACGACCATCGCGTTCGGCTCGTGCACACCGGCAGCGGCGACCTCGTCGAACCAGCGCCGCCACAGCGCCCACGGGTCCGGGTCGACGTCGTCCTCGGCGAGTCCGGCGTCGCCGTACTCCCTGCGCAGCGCGGCCAGCAGCTCGGGGTCGGGTCGTGCGGTCGGGTCGGCCATGGACCCACCTTAGGGACCGGGTGCGACGGGCCGTGGGGCAGAATGCCGGGTGGCCCGCGGGCCGCCCGGTGACGGACGGCTCGCCCGTATCGCTCGAAGGAGTCGCCGATGCCCGAGGTACACCACGGACTGGAGGGCGTCATCGCCTTCGAGACCCAGATCGCGGAGCCCGACAAGGAGGGCTCGGCGCTGCGCTACCGCGGCGTCGACATCGAGGACCTGGCCGGCCGGGTCCCCTTCGAGAACGTCTGGGGCCTGCTCATCGACGGCTCCTTCACGCCGGGGCTGCCGCCGGCCGAGGCGTTCAGCCTCCCGGTCCACACCGGCGACGTCCGGGTCGACGTGCAGGCCGCGATCGCGATGCTCGCGCCCGCCTTCGGCTTCGGCCAGACCTATGACATCAGCGACGAGCAGGCGCGTGAGGATCTCGCCCGGGTCGCCGTGATGGTGCTGTCGTACGCCGGCCAGTCGGCCCGCGACATCCACCTGCCCGTCGTACCCCAGAAGACGGTCGACGAGGGCACGACCCTGGCCGAGAAGTTCCTCATCCGCTGGCGCGGCGAGGCGGATCCCAAGCACGCGCACGCGATCGACGCGTACTGGTCCTCCGCCGCCGAGCACGGCATGAACGCCTCCACCTTCACCGCCCGGGTCATCACCTCGACCGGCGCCGACGTCGCGGCGGCCTTCTCCGGCGCCATCGGCGCGATGAGCGGCCCGCTGCACGGCGGCGCGCCCTCGCGGGTGCTGGGCATGATCGAGGAGGTCGAGAGGTCCGGCGACGCCCGTGCGTACGTCAAGGGCCTGCTCGACTCCGGCGAGCGGCTGATGGGCTTCGGCCACCGCGTCTACCGCGCCGAGGACCCGCGCGCCCGGGTGCTGCGCCGCACCGCCCGCGAGCTCGGCGCCCCGCGCTACGAGGTCGCCGAGGCGCTCGAGCAGGCCGCCCTCGCCGAGCTGCGCGAGCGCCGCCCGGACCGGGTGCTGGAGACCAATGTCGAGTTCTGGGCGGCGATCGTGCTCGACTTCGCCGACGTCCCGGCGAACATGTTCACCTCGATGTTCACCTGCGCCCGCACCGGCGGCTGGTCGGCCCACATCCTGGAGCAGAAGACGACCGGCCGCCTGATCCGCCCGTCCGCCATCTACACCGGCCCCTCGACCCGGCCCGCCAGCGAGATCGAGGGCTGGAACCCCGCCTGGGCGGACTGAGCCGCGCACGACCGCCACCCGTGCCTCCCGGCGGCTGTTCCGGCGGGGTGCCTGTCGCGCGCTGTAACACGTTGTTCGCCCCTCTCCCAGCCGCAAGACATCGCAGAATCGGGTCTGTGCGGGGCGGCTACAGCAGGCATGAGGCGGGTAGACGGGCCAACAACGTGTTACAGCGCGAGGTCCCGGCAGCGCCGAGCCAGCGCCGAGCCAGCGCCGCTCAGAGCGCGATGCCGAGCTGCTCCAGCAGGGCGGCGGCGGCCGGGGAGGGGCCGAACCTGCTCCACACGACGTGCTCGGTGCGGACCGGCGCCCGGGTGACGGGGACGTCGACCAGCCCGGGCAGCTGGTCGACGAAAGCCGAGGCGAGCAGGGCGACGGCCAGCCCGGCGCGCAGGATCCGCCCCATCAGCAGCATGTCGGTGGTCTCGAAGCTCACCTCGCGGCGGAGCCCGGCGTCCGCGAAGGCGCCGTCGGCCTGGAGCCGCCCGGTGGTCCCGGCGGGGAAGTCGACGAAGGTCTCCCCGGCGAGCCGCTCGAGGGTCAGCCGGGAGCGCCCGGCGAGCGGGTGACCGGGCGCCATCACGGCACGGTGGTGGTCGCGGGACAGCCTGCGGCCCGCGACGCCGTCGACCTCCCACCCCTCCGGCAGGCCGAGGAAGGCGAGGTCCAGCACCCCGTCGGCAACCTGCTGCACGTGGGTGTCGCTGTTGCCGCTGGTGAGCCGGACCTGCACCTGCGGGTACCGCTCGCGGAAGGTCCGCAGCGCCTCCGGTACGTCGACCGCGGCGACCGTCGGGATCACCCCGATCGACAGCGGTCCCCGGACCTCCCCGGTCGCGGCCGCCACCTCCGCGCGGGCCCGGTCCGCTGCGTCGAGGCACTGCCGCGCGACCGGGAGGAAGGCCTGGCCCGCCGGGCTGAGCCGGACCTGGCGACTGGTCCGGTGGAACAGCCGTACGCCGAGCTCCTGCTCCAGGCGCGCCACCTGGTGGCTCAGCGCCGACTGCACGACGAAGCAGCTCTCCGCCGCGCGGGTGAAGCTCCCGTGCTCGGCGATCGCCACGACGTACCTCATCTGCTGCAGCTCCATCCATTCATCTTGATTCACGATCAATCAGATGAAAAGCATGTGTTGGACTCATTGATCTGATCGGCGGACCCTGGATGCATGACCACCACGCTCGAGCTCCGGGCACCGGCCCGGCCACCAGCACCGCCGGCACCGCCGGCATCACCGCGTTGACCGCGCTCGCCCCGGCCGTCTGGGGCACGACCTACCTCGTCACGACCGAGCTGCTGCCGCCCGGGCACCCGCTGTTCGCGGGCCTGCTGCGCGCGCTGCCGGCCGGTCTGCTGCTCCTGCTCGTGCTGCGGCGGCTGCCGACCGGCGTGTGGTGGTGGCGGTCGCTGGCCCTCGGCGCCCTCAACATCGGCCTCTTCTTCCCGCTGCTCTTCGTGGCGGCGGAGCGGCTGCCGGGCGGTGTGGCCGCGACGGTGGGCGCGGTCCAGCCCCTGCTGGTGATCGGGCTCGCCCTGCCCCTGCTCCGCGAGCGGCCGACGGCGGCGCGGGTCGGCTGGGCCGTGGCCGGCGCCGGCGGCGTCGCCCTGGTGGTGCTCGGTCCCGACGCACGCCTCGACCCGGTCGGCCTCCTCGCCGGCCTCGGCGGTGCCCTGTCGATGGCGGCGGGCGTGGTGCTCACCCGGCGCTGGGGGCGACCGGAGGGCGTGGGCTCCGGCGTGCTGGTGAGCTGGCTCCTCACGGCCGGCGGGGTCGTGCTGCTGCCCACGACCTTCCTCGTCGAGGGCGCGCCACCGGCGATCGACGGCGCCGCGGCCGGCGGCTACCTGTGGCTCGGCGCGGTCGGCGGGCTGGCGGCGTACCTGCTGTGGTTCCGCGGCCTGGGCTCGCTGCCGGTCGTCGCCACGGCGCTGCTCGGCCTGCTCTCCCCGGTCGTGGCCGCCGGGCTCGGCTGGCTGCTCCTCGGCCAGGCCCTGGGCCCCGTGCAGCTGGCCGGCTTCGGGCTCGCCCTCGCCGCCATCCTCGGCGGCCAGCTCGCCCGGCGCTGATCAGGTCACGACGTGGTCGAGCAGCTCCGCGGCGGCCGCGGCCGCGGCCACGGGGTCGCCGGCGCGGACCGCCGCCAGCACCGCGTCGTGCTCCGCGGCGAGCACGTCGGCGAGCACGTCGGCGGCGCCGTCGATGCTGGCGCGCAGGGTCTCGACCAGGCCGTCGTACAGCTCGACGAGCAGCGGGTTGTGGGCCGCCGCCACGACGGCGCAGTGGAAGTCGACGTCGACGTCCACGAAGGCGGGGCCGTCCCCGTCCCGGATCGCCGCGTGACGGCGGGCCATGATCGCGTCGAGGGCGGCCAGATCGTCGTCGGTACGACGCTCCGCGGCCAGCGCCGCGGCCCGGACCTCGATCGCGTGGCGCACCTCCAGCAGGTGGATGACGTCGACCCGGTCGAGCTGCTTGCGCATCAGCGCCTGCATCTCGGTGGTGGCGGCGACGTAGGTGCCGTCGCCGCGGCGGACCTGCAGCAGGCCGAGGTGGGCGAGCGCCCGGACCGCCTCGCGCACGGTGTTGCGGCTGACGCCCAGCTCGGCGGCGAGGGCGGGCTCGGGCGGGATCCGGGTGCCGACCTCCCACTCACCGCTGTCCAGCAGTGCGCGCATGCCGGCGATGGCCTGGTCGACCAGCGAGGCGGGCGTGGCGGGGGCGAGCGGCATGAGGAGGTTCCATTCGTCCAATGATCGGATGTCTGTCTATCCTAGGCGGCATGGCCACCTCCGTCCATGATGCCGTCGCACCCGGCGCCGCAGCACCCGCGCGTGCCCGTGGCGGCCTCGGGCTGACCGTCGCGGTCCTGCTGGTCGCCTTCAACCTGCGCCTGGCCATCACCTCCCTCGGCGCCCTGCTCGACCACCTCGGCGACCTCGGCGTCTCCGCCGCCACCCAGGGGCTGCTCACCTCGCTGCCCGTGCTCTGCTTCGCCGTCGTGGGCGCCACCGCGATGGCGCTGACCCGGCTGGTCGGGGTCGACCGCGGCCTGGAGGCGGCGCTCGGGCTGCTCGCGCTCGGCCTCGTGCTGCGCGTCCTCGACGGGACCCCGGCGCTCATCGCCGGCACCGCCGTCGCCTGCGCCGGCATCGCGCTCGCCAATGTGCTGATCCCCGCGATCGTCAAGGAGCACTTCCCCGAGCGGATCGGCATGATGACCGGCGCCTACACCGCCGTGCTCTCCCTCGGCTCGGCGGCGGGCGCGGCCGTGACGGTGCCGATCGCCGACGCGGGCGGCAGCTGGCGGGTGGGGCTCGGCGCCTGGGCGCTGGTCGCCGTCGCCGCGGCGCTCGCCTGGGCGCCGTACTGCCGCCGGCGCGACCCGCAGCGCTCCCGCCCGCGCGGCGCGTCGCTGTGGCGCAGCCCCACCGCGTGGGCGGTGACGCTCCTCTTCGGCACCCAGTCCCTGTACGCCTACGTGATGATGAGCTGGCTCCCGAGCCTGTACGCCGACGCGGGGTTCAGCGACGCGGCGGCCGGCCTGCTGCTGGCGGTGAGCATCGCCATCGGCGTCCCGTTCTTCTTCCTCGCGCCGAGCCTGGCCGGCCGGCTGCGCCACCAGGGGCACCTGGTCCTCGCCCTCACCCTCGTCACCGCCGGCGGCTGGGCGGGCCTGTGGCTCGCGCCGGCCGGCGGCGCCTGGCTGTGGGCCGCCCTGCTCGGCGCCGGCGGCGCGGTCTTCCCGGTCACCCTGTCGTTCTTCGCGCTGCGCACGACCTCGACCGCCGACACCGCCTCGCTCTCGACGATGGCCCAGAGCGTCGGCTACCTCCTCGCCGCCGGCGGGCCGTTCCTCGTCGGCGTGCTCCACGACGCCAGCGGCAGCTGGGCCCTCCCCTGCGCCCTGCTCGTCGGGCTCGGCGTCGTCCAGGCCAGCGCCGGGTACGTCGCGGGCCGCCCGGTCAGGATCGGCGCGGACTCGGACTCCGGCGCGGGCGCGGCGCGCTGAGCGCCGCCGCCAGCACGTCCAGCGCCCGGTCCAGCTCGGCGTCGGTGGGGCCGCCGAAGCCGACGACCAGGCCGCTGAGCCGGGCCGTGCGGCAGTAGTCGCGCAGCAGGTTGACCCGGAACCCCGCCGCCTCGGCCGCGGCGCGCACCCGGACCGCACGGGCGTGGGGCAGCAGCCAGGTGGAGTACATGCCGGCGACCGGGCCGGCCAGCTCGGCGTACGGCTCGAGGGCGGCGACGACCCGCGGCGCCCGCTCGGCGTAGACCCGACGCGCCGAGCGGACCACCGCGTCGACGTACCCGTCGCGGAGCAGAGTCACCAGCGCCCGCTGCACCGGCCACGCCGGCGCGTCGTGGGTCAGCTCGCGGTGGGCGTCGTAGGCGTCGAGGAGGCGGTCGGGCAGCACCGCCCAGCCCAGCCGCAGGGACGGCAGGATCGCCTTGGACGCGGTGCCGAGGTAGGCGACCCGGCCGCGGTCGAGCGAGGCGAGCGCGGGCACCGGCGCGACGTCGTAGCGGAACTCGGAGTCGTAGTCGTCCTCGACCACCAGCGCCCCGTCGCGGCGCGCGGTCTCCAGCAGGGTGAGCCGGTCGGCGGCGGGCAGCACCCGGCCGAGCGGGTGCTGGTGCGCCGGGGTGACGTACGCCGCCGCGCAGCCGCCGAGGTCGGTGACCGGGTCCAGCGCGGGCAGGTCGCGCACGTCCCGGCCCGACTCCCGGATGGTCGCGACCGCGGCCCGGTAGCCGGGGTCCTCGACCGCGACCGGCTCGCGCGGCAGCACGGCCAGCAGGTGCCGCAGCCCGGCGCCGGTGCCGCCGGTGACCCGCACCTCGTCGGGCCCGACGGCCAGTCCGCGGGTGCGGCCGAGCCGCTCGGCGAGCAGCGCCCGCAGGTCGGGCAGGCCGCGCGGGTCGTCGTACCCGCGCGGCGGCGTGGCCGTCGACACCTCGCGCCAGGCCCGGCGCCAGACCGCGGCATGCCGCGGGTCGATCCAGGGCGTGCCCGCGTCGAGCATGACCAGGTCCCGCTCCTCGACCGGCGTACGCCGCCGGGCCGGCGTCGCGCGATGGCCGGCCGTGCCGCCGGCGACCCAGGTCCCGCGCCCTGCCGCGCCTCGAGCCAGCCTTCGGCCAGCAGCTGGTCGAAGGCCTGCTCGACCACCGACCGCGAGACGCCGAGGTCGGCCGCGAGGCGGCGGGTCGCCGGCATCCGGTCGGCGCGGGCCAGGGCGCCGTCGAGGACGAGCCGGCGGACCTGGTCGGCGAGCTGGGTCCCGAGCGGGCGCGGGTCGGCGCGGTCGAGACGGACCGGAAGCATCTGATTGGCCTGTCGAAGTCGTTGGGAACTGGCCCGTGCGTGCAGGCCACTTGTCGCCCACGATGGTGCCATGAACGTCGCCCTGGAGCCCACCGACCGCACCCGGATCCGCCGCGGCAGGAATCGGGCGGTGCCGGACCGCGCCGCGCTGCTCGCCCTCCTCGCGGACGGCCTGGTCGCCCACCTCGGCGTCACGGTCGGCGACCACCCGGTCGTGCTGCCGACCGCCTACGCGGTCGACCCGGGCGGCCCCGACGAGGGCGGCACGCTCTACGTCCACGGCTCCGTGGCGGCCACCTGGCTGCGCTCCTCCGAAGGCGCGACCGTGTGCGTCACCGTCACCGAGCTGGACGGCCTGGTCGCCGGCCGCTCCGCCTTCCATCACTCGATGAACTACCGCTCCGCCGTCGTCATCGGCCGCGCGCGCCTCGTCGACGACGCCGACGAGCACCGGCACGCCCTCGACCTGATCGTCGACCACATGATCCCGGGCCGCGCCGCCACCCTGCGCCCCAGCAGCCGCAAGGAGCTGGCGGCGACCGCCGTGCTCGCCGTACCGCTCCACGAGGCGTCGATGAAGGCTCGTGCCGGCGGTCCGGTCGACGAGCCGGAGGACGTGGTGGCGGGCGTGTGGGGCGGCCACCTGCCGGTGTGCCGGGTCGTCGACGACGCCGTCCCGGCGAGCGACAACCTGCCCGGGCTCAGCGTTCCTGCGGACGTCGCAGCCCGGACTCGATGGCGAACACCACCAACTGCGCGCGGTCCCGCGCCTGCAGCTTCACCATCGCCCGGCTGACGTGGGTGCGGACGGTGTCCGGGCTGACGACCAGCTCGGCCGCGATCTCCGCGTTGGAGCGCCCGGTCGCCACCCAGCCGAGGATCTCGCTCTCCCGCTCGGTGAGGTCGCCGAGCCGCGGGTGCGGGCGCTCGGGGCGGCTGGCGCCGAAGTGGTCGATCACGGTGCGGGTGACGGAGGGGGCGAGCAGGGAGCCGCCGTCGGCGACGACCCGGACCGCGTCGAGGATCGCCGTCGGCTCGGCGTCCTTGAGCAGGAACCCGCTGGCGCCGTTGCGGAGCGCCTCGAAGACGTACTCGTCGAGCTCGAAGGTCGTCAGCATCACCACCTTCACCCCGGCCAGCGCGGGGTCCGCGGCGACCGCGGCGAGCATGCCGAGGCCGTCGAGGACGGGCATCCGGATGTCGCAGAGCACCACGTCGGGCGTCGTACGACGCAGCAGCGCCAGCCCCTCGCGCCCGTCTCCCGCCTCGCCGGCGAGCTCGAGGTCCGGCTCGGCGGCGACCAGGGTGGCCAGGCCCATCCGGACCAGCGGCTGGTCGTCGACGAGCGCGACCCGGATGGGGGTGCTCATCGGGGCAACACCGCCGTGACCTCGAACCCGCCGTGGTCCAGCGGGCCGGCCCGGAAGGTGCCGCCGAGCGCCTCGACCCGGGAGCGCATGCCGCCGATGCCCATGCCCTCATCCTGCACCGCGCCGCCGCGCCCGTCGTCGGAGACCCGCAGCGCGACCGTGTCGGAGCCGCGCTCCCACGCGATGGTGGCGGTGCCGGCCGCCGCGTGCCGGAGCACGTTGGTCAGCGCCTCCTGCAGCACGGCGTACGCCGCCTCGCCGACCTGCGGCGTGAGCTCGCCGGGCTCGCCGATCACCTCCAGCCGCAGCCCGGCCGAGCGCACCCGCTCCACCAGCGCCGGGATCGCCTCGACACCCGAGGCGGGGCGGCGCGGGGCGGGCTCGCCGGCGATCGTCGCCAGCTCGGCGCGCAGCGCGTCGAGCGCCTCGCGGCTGGTCGTGCGGATCGCCTCGAGGCTGGTCCGCGCGGCGCCCGGGTCCCGGTCCAGGACGTGCAGCGCGACGCCGGCTTGCATGGCGATCACGGCCAGGCCGTGGCCGACGCCGTCGTGCAGGTCCTGCGCCATCCGCAGCTGCTCCTCGGTGGCGGCCCGTGCGGTGCGGTCCACCCACGCGGCCCTGCCCTGGCGCAGCACGGTGCCGATCGCGATCGCCGACGACACCAGCGCGCCGATGCCGACCGACTGCCAGGCGCCGACGGCGAGGTCGTCCCAGCGCAGGCCGCGGACGAGCAGGCCCGCCCAGAGCAGCACCGCGGCCACCGCCAGCAGCGGGAGCCAGGAGCGGAACGGCCGCCGGGTGGCGAGCACGAAGGACGCCACGATGAGCGCGAAGAAGATCGGTCCGTTCTCGCCGCCGAGGGCGAAGTAGCCGCCGCTCAGCGCGCCGGTCGCGACCAGCATCGGCGGCCACCGGTCGAGGGTGAGCAGCGAGACCGCGGCGAGCGCGGCCAGCACCACGGCGGGCACCCGCTCGAAGAAGCCGGCGTCGTACTGCCCGTCGTGGCCGAGGGTCACCGCCACCGATCCGGCGGTGATGATCACGGCGACCGGGATCAGCCACCAGCGCTTGGCCAGCCACATGTTCGTGTCCATGGCCCCGAACCTAGGCGAGCCCGAGCCGGGCGGCGTACGACGGCGGGAGCCTCGTGCGTACGCAGTCCTGCGTACGCCGGAGCCGCGTCCCGGCGGACGCGTCCGGGGCCTGGCGCGACGAGGGTGGGCGCCATGAACGCACAGGCAACCACGGTGGCCTCCACCGAGAGCCTCACCAAGGTGTACGGCGACCGCGTCGCCGTGGACCAGGTGAGCATGACCGTCCGTCGTGGCGAGGTGTACGGCTTCCTGGGACCGAACGGCGCCGGGAAGACCACCACGCTGCGCATGCTGCTGGGCCTGATCCGGCCGACGTCCGGTACGGCGAGCGCGATCTCGCCCGTCGGCGCGCTGATCGAGGGTCCCGGCTTCTTCCCCTATCTCTCCGGCCGCGCGAACCTGCGCACCCTGGCCCGGTACCGCGGCTTCGCCGACGCCGAGGTCGAGCGGGTGCTGGAGCGGGTCGACCTCGCCGACCGCGGCGACGACAGGTTCAAGGGCTACTCGCTCGGCATGAAGCAGCGCCTCGGCGTCGCGGCCGCCCTGATGGGCGACCCGGACCTGATCGTCCTCGACGAGCCGACCAACGGCCTCGACCCCGCCGGCATGGCCGACATGCGGGCGCTCGTGGTCGACCTGGCCCGGGGCGGGCAGACCGTGCTGCTCTCCAGCCATCTGCTCGCCGAGGTGCAGGAGATCTGCGACCGGGTCGGCATCATCCACCAGGGCCGGCTGCTCCGCGAGGGGGGCGTCGCGGAACTGCGGGGCGGCGTCTCGATCCGGCTGCGGGCGACCCCCGAGGCCGACGCCCTGGCCGTCGCGATGCGGCTGGCCGGCGACGACGGCGTCCGTCGTACCGACGACGGCGCCCTGCTGCTCACCCTGCCGCCGGACGACGCCCCGCGGGTCGCCCGCGAACTGGTCGGCGCCGGCGTCGACGTCCACGAGATCACCGCTGCCGAGCGCAGCCTCGAGGAGGTCTTCTTCGAGATGACCTCCGCCCGAAGGAGATGACGTCATGAGCACCCTGACCGCGACCACCCGCAGCACGCGCGCCGAGCTGATGCGGCTGCGCGCCTGGCCGGCCGTGTGGATCACGCTCGGCGCGTGGCTGCTGCTGAGCCTGATGTTCGGCTACCTGTTCACCTACCTCTCCTACACCAGCGGCACCCCGACCTTCGCCGACGAGGGCACCACGCAGGCCCAGCAGCTCGCGCAGCTGATGCCCGCCGCCGTGCCGGACGTGTTCCTCCAGGGCATGCCGATGTTCGGCGGCGCGCTGATGATGGTGCTCGGCGCCCTGGTCGCCGGGAACGGCTACGGCTGGGGCACCTGGAAGACGGTGTTCTCCCAGGGCGTGCGTCGTACGCCGGCCGTGGTCGGCTCCGCCGCCGCGCTGACCGTCTTCGTCCTCGCCACCCTGGTCGTCACCCTCGCCTTCGACATGGGGGTCTCGCTGGTCATCACGGCGACCGAGGGCCAGGACGTCGTGATGCCGTCGCTCGGATCGGTCGCCGAGGCGTTCGGCGCCGGCTTCCTGGTGCTGGAGATGTGGGCGGTGCTCGGCTTCGCCCTCGGCACGATCGCCCGCGGCCCGGCCCTCTCGGTCGGCCTCGGCCTGGTCTGGGCCCTCGTCGTCGAGAACCTGCTCCGCGGCGTCGGCCAGCTGCTCGGCTGGGTGGAGTCGCTCACCGAGGTGCTGCCCGGCACCTCCGCCGGCTCGCTGATCGGCTCGATCGTCGGCACCGGCGACGGCGACGGCACTCCCGGCGTCCTCGACACCGTCCCCGGCGACCGGGCGGCCCTCACCGTCGCGGTGTACGTCGTGCTCGCGGTGGTCGTCAGCGTCGTGCTGGTCCGGCGGCGCGACGTGGCCTGATCCGGCGGCGACCGGGCCGGACGGGTCTCCCCTGGCGAAATGGATGGAACACGGCCGTGACCGGCCTGTCACAATGGGCTCATCTCTGACAGCGTCGTCAGCCGCCCCTCACTCGCCCACGATGCGAAGGTTGACCACGTGACCGACATCCAGATCCCTGCAGAGCTCAAGCCCGCCGACGGCCGCTTCGGCGCGGGCCCGTCGAAGATCCAGACCAGCCACCTCGACGCGCTGGCCGCGACCGGCGACACCCTGATGGGCACGTCGCACCGGCAGGCGCCGGTGAAGAACACGGTGGGCCGGGTCCGGGAGGGACTCGCGGCGCTGTTCGAGCTGCCCGACGGCTACCAGGTGGTGCTCGGCAACGGCGGCGCGACGGCGTTCTGGGACATCGCGACCCACGGCCTGATCGAGCAGAAGTCGCAGCACCTGTCCTTCGGCGAGTTCTCGAGCAAGTTCGCGAAGGCCGCGGAGCTCGCGCCGTGGCTGGACGCCCCGAGCGTCGTCAAGAGCGACCCGGGCTCGCGGCCCGAGGCGGTCGCCGAGGCCGGCGTCGACGCCTACGCCTGGGCGCACAACGAGACCTCGACCGCCGTGATGGCGCCGGTCGTGCGGCCCGAGGGCGCCGACGAGGGGGCGCTCGTGCTCGTCGACGCCACGTCGGGCGCGGGCGGCCTGCCGGTCGACCTGACCGAGGCCGACGTCTACTACTTCGCCCCGCAGAAGTGCTTCGCCTCCGACGGCGGCCTGTGGATCGCGCTCATGTCGCCGGCCGCGCTCGACCGCGCGGCCCGGATCGCGGCGAGCGAGCGGCACATCCCGGCGTTCTTCGACCTGCCGACCGCGATCGACAACTCGGCGAAGAACCAGACCTACAACACCCCCTCGGTCGCCACGCTGTTCCTCATGGCCGAGCAGCTGGACTGGATGAACAGCCAGGGCGGCCTCAAGGGCATGGTCGAGCGGACCACCGCCTCGTCGGACGCGCTCTACGGCTGGGCCGAGCGCACGTCGTACACGACGCCCTATGTCGCGGACCCGAGCCACCGCTCGCTGGTCATCGGCACCATCGACTTCGAGTCTCGGCTGGACGCCGCTGAGGTGGCGAAGGTCTTGCGCGCCAACGGCATCGTCGACACCGAGCCGTACCGCAAGCTCGGCCGCAACCAGCTCCGGATCGCGATGTACCCCGCCGTCGACCCCGCCGACGTCGAGGCGCTGACGAGGTCGATCGAGTACGTCGTCGAGCGCCTCTGATCCCTCTCAGCCGCCGAGGATCTCCCCGAGGTCCAGCTGCACGCTGCCGTGGTCGCCGACGGTGACCACGGCAGTGTCGTTGTCGGAATCGAGCAGGTGCGTCTCCTCCCAGGCGCCGTCGACCAGCCGGAGCAGCCGGAGGGTACGGCGCTCGGGGTCGAGCACCCAGTACTGCGCGATGCCGAAGGCGGCGTACTCCTCCCACTTGTCGACGAGATCGATCGACCGGGTGTCGCGGGAGAGCACCTCCGCGACGACGACCGGCACCTGGTCGGTGATCTTGCCGGAGGGACGCTCGGTCACCACCATCACGTCGGGCACCCGGACCCGCTTGGGCATCTGGACATCGTGACTCCTCGGACATGGACCACATCGGTGCTCCTTCCATGATGTACCGCGATGGTGGTGCACGGAAGGTGCCGCCTCCTCCCGGCGGCGAGACAACGTCAGGACATCGTCCACAGGCGCATTGGTCAGCTCCGACGACCGAGCCTGCTGCGGGCGCGGCGGCCGAGCGCCCGGAGCAGGTCCTGGGTCGAGGCGCCGTCGAGGACCGCCTCGGGCCGGCGGGCCTGCTCGAGGCGGGCGATCCGGGCCTCCAGCCGCTGGATCCGCTGCCGGGTGCGCGCGGCCAGCTCGTCGACGGCCAGCCGGGCGACGATGTCGGTGAACCAGCCGGCGGACTGCATCGTGACCTCGACAGGGGCGGCGACCTCGACCGGGTGGTCCCGCGGGTCCACCAGCAGGTGGGTCGGGTCGCCCACGACCGTGGCCGCCGAGGCCTCCAGCGCGGCGATGGACCTCCGCGCCTGCTCGTTGCACCGCTCGGCCGCCCAGCGCGGCACCCGCACCCGCTCCTGCCCGACCCCGCTCGGCGGCGCGTCACCCATCCGCCGGCCGACCTGGCGCATCACCCGGGTCCACAGCTCCGCGTCGGGGCCGCCGCGCCCGTGGGACAGGTTGAAGTGCCGCAGCATCTCGACCTCGGCGTACGGCGGCGACGCGTTGAGCACCGGCTGGAGCTCCAGCACGCCGTCGATCCCCAAGAGGCTCTCGAAGACACGGTGGTTGAGCATCCGGTCCGTCTTGTCGCCGCACACGAACACCAGCCGCTCCTCGCCGAACCGGCTGCCCCACTCGGCGAGGATGGTCTCCGGTGCGTAGCGGCGCATCGCCTCGTGGTGGGGGTGGCCCGGCTCCAGCACCCCCTCCAGCCAGGTCTCCAGGGGCTCGGCGCCGCCGCGGCGCAGCGCCTGCTGCCAGCTGGACGGCAGGATCTCGGCGACCGGGCGCAGGGTCACGACGACGGTGACCTCGGGCCCGAGCTGCTCGGCGATGGCGTCGATGCGGTCCGGCGTGGCCCCGCTGAAGCCCTCGCTCGAGAGCAGGACGCAACGCGCGGTGGAGGTCCGGAAGTCCTCGGCGAGCCGGTTCCAGCGGCGGCCGACGCCCGGCCGGCGGTGTCCGGGAGCGCCGGCGGCGAACCGGGCGGCGGACAGCGGGTTGGCGCCCTTGCTGACGTAGTCGACACCCGCCCGGGCCAGCTCGTCGCGGGCCGCGTGGATCGACGCCTGCAGCGCGGAGGTCCCGGTCTTGGGCAGGCCGATGTGGAGGACGCGCGACCCGGGGGGCAGCGGGCCGGGGAGGCGCTCAGCCACGACGCACCACCCTGCGCACCAGTGTGCTGACGACCTCCCGCGCGGGTACGCCGTCCGGGGCGGCGGGTGCGTCCTGCACCAGCGCCGCCCTCGACTCGAGCCCGCGGATCCGCCGCGCCGCAGGCTCGCCGAACTCCGCGACGGCCTGCCGCGCGACGACGTCGGCGACGTGCCCGGCCACGGCGACGGAGACGTGGGTGGGCACGGCCACCGCGGCGTCGTACCGCTGGGGGTCGGCGAGCAGGTGCTCCGGGTCGCCGACGACCAGCGCGTCGGACGCCGCCAGGGCCGCGACGGCCCTCCGGGTCCTCTCGTTCGACCGCTCCACGGCCCACCGGGGCAGCCGGACCCGCTCACCGCCGCTCGTGGTGGGGTGGTCCCCGAGCTCGCGTCCCGCCTTGCGCATCACCTTCTGCCAGGGCCCGGCCGAGGCGACCGCGCCGGCGGCGGCGCGGGCGAGGTTGGCGTGCCGGAGCACCTCGATCTCCGCGAAGGAGGGGGAGGCGTTGCGCACCGGCTGCAGGGTCAGCGCCCCGGGAGCGCCCAGCAGCTCGCTCGTCGCGTCGAGGTGCGCGGTCCGGTCGCGGGGATCGCCGCACAGGAAGATCACCCGGTCCTCGCCGAAGGCGCTCCCCCACACGGACAGCAGGTGGGCCGGGTCGAAGTCGCGCATCATCGCGTGCCCGGGGCCGGTGGCGGGCAGGACGTCCTCGAGCCAGGAGAGGTAGCCGTCGGTGTTGCCCTCGCGGGTGATCTGCTGCCAGATCGACGGCAGCAGGCCGGTCATCGGCCGCAGGGTGATGAGGACGTGGACGTCCGGGCCCAGCGCCGTGGCGATGTCCGCGGCGGTCTCGGCGGAGGCGGCGCAGAACCCCTCGCTGGACAGGATCGCGTGGCGGGCGGGGCTGGACCGGAAGGCGCGGGAGACCTGGTCCCAGCGCCGCTGGTACCTCGGGGGCGCCGACGCGAGCCGGCCCAGCGCGACGGAGCGGGCCAGCCCGAGGGGGTTCGCGCTCCGGCTCACGTAGTGGACGCCCTGGGCCTCGAGGCTCTCGCGCGCGGCGTGGAAGGCGGCCTGGAGGGCCGACGTACCCGTCTTGGGGGACCGATGTGGAGGAGCTTGGCCCCGTCGGGCAGCGGTGTCGGACGGTCCACCCGGCGCACGCGGGCTCCTCACTACTCGACGCTCGGTGCCGGGGCACCCTTCTCCCCTCACAGCGTCGAAAGAGCTGGATCCGTTACAGGCCGCGCCTGTCACCTCTGAGCTTGCGATTAAACCTCGGAGTCGAGCTTTAATCGCAAGCTCAGGCGTAGATGTCGACCCGGCTCGCCCCGAGCGCGACCAGCAGCTCGGTCCGGGCCGGGCCGCGCACGGCGCCCGGGGTCGCCAGGGCCGCGGCGACGGTGCGCTCGAGGTCGCGGTGCTCCTGGAAGTGCCGCAGGGCCGCGGACCGCCACTCCTCGATGTCCGGCCCCCTGCCCGGCATCGGGTCGGCCGCGCCGCGCGAGCGGGCCAGCCAGCCCGCGCAGAGGAGGGCGAGCGCCAGCAGCAGTGCTGCGGCGGTGAGCTCCAGCGGCATCGGTCGTCTCCTCTCGGCGGGTCGGTAGCGGACCAACGACCACCGGTACGACGGGTGACGACCGCGCCGCGGAATCGGGACCGGGTCCCGGGTCCCGGGTCGCGCGGTTGCGGGGATCGCGGGCTACAGGCGGCCGGCGATGAGCTCGTACGCCGACCGGCCGAACGCCACCATCCGCGCCACCTCGACCCCGGTCGGCGTCGCGCGCAGGGTCTCCAGGGCCGCGTCGACGGCGTCGTCCTTGGGCCAGCCGTAGGCGCCGGCGCTGATCAGCGGGAACGCCACCGAGCGGGCGCCGAGCTCGTCGGCGACCTCCAGCGCGCGGCGGTAGCACGAGGTCAGCAGCGACCGGTCGGTCTCGCCGCGGTGGCGGTTGGGCCCGACGACGTGGATCACCCACCGGGCCGACATCCGCCCCGCCGTGGTCCACCCGGCGTCGCCGGTGGCCAGGCCGCGCGGGAAGCGGCGCCGGCAGTCCTCCAGCACCTCCGGCCCGCCCGCCCGGTGGATGGCGCCGTCCACCCCCGCCCCTCCGCGCATCGCACGGTTGGCCGCGTTGACCACGGCCGCCACGTCCTGCGCGGTGATGTCGCCCTCGACGACCTCGATCTCCATGCCGGCCTCCTCGTCACTCGACGGTACGCCGCCCAGCGCCACCGCGCGGCGGTGAGCTCGTGCTCGGTCGCGGACCGATGGTGTCACCGACCCCCGACGAGCCGCAGCGTCGCCCGCTCGAGCGCGGCGCGGCGCGCGTCCGCGTCGTCGTACCGGCGCCGGGCGGCGGCCCGGATCGTGCGGCCCTCCTCGTAGGCGTCGACCACCCGTGGGTCGACGTACGCCGAGCGCGCGAGCGCGGGCGTGTTGCCGAGGAACTCGGCGACCTCGCGCATCGCGGCGGCGACCGCCCGCTTCCGGGCGGTCTTCGTGGCCTCCGGCCCGGGCGCCTCGGCGAGGGCCGCGGCGGCCAGCACGGTGCCGTGCCAGGTGCGGAAGTCCTTGGCGGTGGCGTCGAGCCCGCTCACGTCGCGCAGGTAGTCGTTGACGTCGGTCCCGGACACGTCGAGCAGCCGCGGGTCGGCCCGGCGGCGGCGCCGGCGCCGGTCGAGCGCGCGGACCGCGAGCTCGTCGTCGATCTCGACGTGGTGCTCGATCCCGGACTTGCCGGTGAACGCGAAGACCAGCACCTCCCCGGACCGGCGCACGTGCTGACGCTCGAGGGTGGTGAGCCCGAAGGAGCCGTACTCCTCGGCGTACACGTCGTTGCCGACGCGGAAGCAGCCGAGGTCGATCAGCCGGACCGCCAGGGCGCAGGTCGCCCGGGCGCCGAGGTCGTCGGCGTCGAGATCGGCGAGGACCGCCTCCCGGATCCGCGGCAGCCGGCGGCCCAGCCGCACCACCCGGGCGTGCTTCTCCTCCGCGCGCCGGGCGACCCAGTCCGGGTGGTAGAGGTACTGCCGGCGCCCGGCCGCGTCGATCCCGACCGCCTGCAGGTGGCCGTTGGGCCGCGGGCAGATCCACACCTCGGTCCAGGCCGGCGGGATCACCAGCGCCCGGCAGCGGGCGGCGTCCTCGGGGGCAGCGGGCGGTCGTCGGTGCCGAGATGGACGAACCCGCGCCCGGCTCGGCGCCGGGTCCAGCCCGGCTCGTCGGGTGAGGTACGACGGAGCCGGGCCACGGACGTCAGGTGCCCTGCGGGAGCGGTTTCAGTCCCGGGGACGCAGCGAGCGCAGCAGCACGACCACGATGACGACGCCGGCCACCCCGCCGATCGCCCACGGCCACAGGGACCGCTCGTCGTCGAGGTGCACGGGAGACCGGTCGTCGTCCCCCGCGGACGGCGCCGGCGACGCTGTCGGGGACGCTGTCGGGGACGCTGTCGGCGACTCGCCGGCGGGCAGCTCGTCGACGGGCAGCTCGACGCGCAGCACCTCGCTGCCCTCGCCCTCCGAGCTGATCAGCACCGTGCCGTCCTCGGCGACCGCGATCCCCTCGCCCTGCTGCTGGCGCGGGAGGTCGACCTGGGCGACCCGGTCCAGGCCGGGCCAGGTGTAGACGGCGGCCTGCCCGTAGTTGCGCAGCACCAGGCGCTCGCCGTCGGGGAGGAAGGCGCCGTCGGTGGCGACGCCGAGCACCTCGTCGACGACGCTCAGCTCGTTGGGGCCGTCGGGGTCGAGCCGCTCGGGTGCGGCGTACAGGCGGCCGATGAACTCCTTGGCGACGACGTAGAGCCGGCCGGTCGCCGGGTCGGCGAGCAGCGTCTCGGCGTCGTGCGGCCCGTCGGGGTAGACCAGGTCGTACGTCGGGGCGGTGACCTCGCGGTCGCCCCGCCCGAACGGCACCCGGGCCACCACGACGTGGTCACGGGCGGCGGCGTTGTCGCCGATGTCGCCCACCCAGACCTCGCCGTCGCCGGCGGGCGCGAGCGCCTCGATGTCGCGGGCCTGGCCCTGCCAGCGGGTGACGCCGACGGTGTCGCCGGTCGCGGGGTCGACGGTGAAGACCCGGTTGGCGTCGCCGGAGTCGTTGACCGTGACGACCAGGCCGTCACGCGCGACCAGGCCGCTGGACTCGGTGATCCGCGGGTCGGTGAAGCGGAAGACGGGCTCGCCCGGCACCGGCTCGACCGCCGCCCCGGGGGTGAGGAGGCCGATCCCGAACGGCGCCAGCAGCAGCACGACCGCGAGCAGCCGCCTCACCCGAGCAGCTCCCCCAGCCGCGGGTGGATGCCCCACGCGGCGACGAGCGCGTCGTACTCCTCGCTGTCGGCGGCGGCCCCCGTCCGCACCGCCCGCAGCAGCGTGTTGCGGGGCGTGTGCCGGCTGTCGACGAACTCCATCACGTCGACCCGGTAGCCCGCCCGCCGCAGCAGCAGCGCACGCAGCGTGTCGGTGAGCGTGTCGGCGAAGCGCTCGCGCAGGATGCCGTCGCGCACCAGGGAGGAGTACGGCGCCGGGGCGGTCGCCGTGCGCAGCTGGGCCGCGATGTCGTGGTGGCAGCAGGGCGCGGCGAGCACCAGCGGAGCCTCCCACCCGACGGCGCGGGCGAGGGCGTCGTCGGTGGCGGTGTCGCAGGCGTGCAGCGCGAGCACGACGTCCGGAGCCTGCTCGAGCTCCGCGCCGCCGATGGTGCCGGCGACGAAGCGGGCGTCGATGCCCAGGCGCTCGGCGACGGCGGCGTTGTGGTCGCGGGACTGCTCCTTGACGTCGACGCCGGTCAGCCGGACCGGCAGCCCGCGGCGCTCGCTGAGGAAGCGCTGCGCGGCGAAGGTGAGGTACCCGTTGCCGCAGCCGAGGTCGACGATCCGCAGCGGGTCCTCCTCGGTCGGCCGGCGCAGGTGGCCGCGGGCCCGGGCGTCGGCGACGGAGCGGTCCAGGACGCGCAGGAAGTCCTCGACCTGGCGGTACTTCGCCATCCGGCTCGGCTTGATCCGGCCCTGGGCGTCGGCGAGCCCGAGCGCCGCGAACACCGGGTCGTCCTCCGGCAGCAGCCGCTCCTTGGCCCGGTCGTGGCCGCGGTCGACGGCCGTCTCGGCGGCCTGCGCCGCCGGGGCCTTCGTGTGGACGGCGGCATCGCCCCTCTTGGTCACCCGCAGGCTGAGCTGCCGCTCGGTCGTCTCGACGGTCCAGTTGCCGAACGCCTCGGCCAGCAGCGCGTCGACGGCCTCCTCGGCCGGCCCGCCGCGGAGGTGGTTGGCGGTGTGGGCCTGCGTGGCGTCGTACCGGACGACCTGGAGGTGCCGTCCGGCCTTGAGGTCCACCCAGCGCAGCTCGACCCGCCGCCACGGGGGTACGGCGGCGCGCCGGCGCCCCGACGCGACCGCACGCACCAGCCGGTCGTCGGCCAGCAGGTCGGCGCGGACCCGGACCAGAGCGTCGCTGAGGGGAACCGTGCTCACTTGACCAGGGCCGCCACGATCACGATGAGCAGGAGCGCCACCAGCGCGGCCGGGATGATCAGGCGGCGGTGGCGCGGGTTCACCCGTCGATGGTAGACGGGCGGACCCGCGCGCCCGGCGCCGGATCAGCGCACCTTCTTCGCCTTGCTGACCGAGACGCCCGTCGACGCGCCGCCCTGCACGGTGACGCGCACGGACAGCCGGCGCCCGCGGTCGGCCCGCGTGACCCGGTAGCGCGCCTTGGTCGCCTTCTTGATCGGGCGGCCGTTGCGCAGCCACTGGTAGCGGACCTTCGTGACGCTCCCCGACCACGCGCCGGTGGTGGCGCGCAGGACCGTGCCGACCTTGGCGGTGCCCCGTGCCTTCGGCGGCTTCACGGCGGTGAGCGCCGCGGCGTCACCCGTCTGCGGGCCGGCCGGCCCGCCCGGGCCGCCCTGCCCGCCGGGGCGGGCGGGCTGAGCGGCGCCGCGGACCAGTCGGGCTCACTGGCGCCGGGGAGCAGCAGCCGCAGCTCACCGGTGCAGCCGAGCTTGTTGTCCGCGAAGGTCCACACGCCGTCGGCGGCGCCGAACGCGAGCGTGGTGCTGTCGGGCGACCAGGTCGGGTCGGTGATCTTGTCGGACGCCTCGCCGTCGAGGCGGCAGGCGTCGGCCGGCAGGCCGGGCAGGGTGCCCGAGCGGATGTTCCCGTCGACCCGGTAGGTCAGGATGTCGCGGTCGTCGCCGTACCCGCGGACGCCGGCCAGCAGGGTGCCGTCGGGCGAGACCTCGACGTTGCCGAAGTCCTCGCTCGGGTACCAGATGTCGCCGTCGTCGAACCAGTGCTGCTGGGTCGGCGACCCGATGTCGTGCACCATCACGTGGTGGCCGTAGCCGCCGCTCTGCAGCGTGCGCCGGCCGGTGACCCAGGACGGGTCGGCGTAGAACGAGGTCCCGTACGTCGCCGGCGTGCCCGCGCCGGTCGTGCTGACGTATCCGGTGGCGGTGCGCCAGGCGCAGCCGTTGGTGCAGGAGTGCTCGGCGAAGGTGTAGGCGATCAGGGCGCCGTCCGGGGAGATGGCGGCGTCGACCGGGCTGCCGTCCATGGTGCCGCCGAGCGAGCTCGGCAGGCGCGGCGGGTCGATCTCGGCCAGCACCCGGCCCTGCTGGTCCATCACGACCAGATTCTGGTACCGCACCGCGGCGACGATCCCGGTGTCGGACTGGCTGGGCGCGCGGTACGGCAGCCCGGCGCTGCCGTCGGTCGTCAGCGGACGCGCGCCGGTGCCGTCTCCCCGCGCGATCCACACGTCGTGGTCCTTGATGTAGGTGAGCGTGCCGCCGCCCGAGGCGGCGGACGCCGCCGGCGTGGCATGCGGCGGCAACGCGAGCGTCAGGCTGAGGGCGCACAGGGCGGCGAGCCCGGCTCCGGCGAGCCGGCCGAGACGATGGGTCATGGGGTTCTCCACAGTTCCGTCGGGGTTTCCCCCACGGTCCCGGGGCGGAGAGCCCGGCGGCCAGATGCGCGCGTCCCCGAACGGCCGGGACGGACACCTCGCGTCGGAGCGGTCGCGCCTCAGTCCTCGCCGGCCGCCCGGCGGTCGCGGTGGGCCCGGACCACCCACACCAGCACGAACACGACGTAGACCGCGACGAGCGCGAGGAACACGGCGCCCAGCCGGGGCGTCTCGGCCCGCGCGGCCCGGACCGTGCCCAGCAGCACAGCGGTGAGCAGTGCCATGGTCGCGGCTCCGATGACCTCGAGATCGCGCCGGCCGCGCCGGCGCAGCTCGGCCACCCGCTCGGGCGTGGCGGCCCACCAGTCCTTGCGCGGCGTGTTCAGCTGGGACAGCGGCACCCGGTCGCCGAGCGCCGCGGCGCCCCACAGCAGCGCGGCGACGCCCGCGCCGATCAGGGCGAAGGCGACCAGCGCACCGGTCCGTCCGGCCCAGCGGTCGACCTCCCCGGAGAGGCCGAAGTGCACCGGCACCCGCTCCGGCAGCAGGACGGCGGCGAGGACCCACGCGGCGGTGTACGCCGCGACCGCGGCGGCGAACCAGCGGCGCGCGCTCACCAGTGCTCCAGCGAGGCGGCCATGATCCCCGCCAGGTCCTCCCCCGTCACGTCCCTGGGCGCCGTCGCCAGCAGCCGCTGCTGCTGCAGCGCACCGTCGACGAGTGCGTCGACGTCGCCGGCGCCGTACCCGACCTCGGCCAGGCCGTTGGGGATCCCGATGTCGCGCATCAGGGCGGCGATCACGCCGGGCAGCACGTCCGGCCCGTCGCCGGCGGCGGCCGGGTCGAGCAGCCGCGCGGCCCGCAGGTGCCGCTCGGGCGCGGCGTCGAAGGTGAACCGGAACGCCTCGGGCGCGGTGAGCGCGACGGCCATGCCGTGCGGCACCATCGGCTCGGCCTGCGGGTAGTCGGCCGGCCGGAAGTCCCGCACCCGCCCGGCGATCGGGTAGGCGTTGGCGTGCGGGATGTGCACGCCGGCGTTGCCGAACCCGAGGCCGGCGAAGGTCGCCGCGAGCGCCATCTGCTCGGCCGCCTCGGTCCCGCCGGCGCCGTCCCGCGCCTCGCGTACGGCGGCGCGGAAGGCGCCGGACAGCAGCCCCATGGCACGCTCCGACCAGAGGTCGGCGATCGGGTTCGAGCCGCAGTAGGGCACCCGCTGCTCCGGGCTCTTGGCCGGGAACTCGCCGTACCAGCGGGCGGTGTAGCTCTCCAGCGCGTGGCACAGGATGTCCATCCCGGCCGCCGCGATCACACCCGGCGGCTGGGTCGCGGACAGGGCCGGGTCCACCACCGCGAGCCGCGGCCGCAGGGCCGGGTGGCTGATGCCGGTCTTCACCTCGAGGGCGAGCACGTCCATCACGCAGATCGTGGTCGACTCCGCGCCGGTGCCCGTCGTGGTCGGCACGGCCGCCAGCGGCAGCACCGGCTGCTCGGGCGCACGCGCCTTGCCGATCGGGGCGTTGACGTAGTCCATCAGCTCGCCCGGGTTGGTCACCAGCAGCGCGACCGCCTTGCCGGTGTCGATCGACGAGCCGCCGCCGACGGCGACCACCGCGTCGAACGGCCCCTCGCCGCGGGCGAACGCCACCGCCTCCTCCAGCGAGGCGTCGGTCGGCTCGACCCGGGCGCCGGCGTAGGTCACGACCTCGACGCCGTGGGCGCGCAGCGACCCCGCGACCGTCTCGGCGTGCCCGGCGGCCACCACGCCGGCGTCGGTGACGAGCAGGGCCCGTCGGGCGCCCCAGCCGCGGACGTCGTACCCGACCTCGGCGGCGGCGCCCCGCCCGAACTTGAGCGCGGGCGCGGCGTAGGTGAAGACGGTCTCCGTCGCGTGGTCAGTCACGCCGACACGGTATCGCCGGCCGCCTCGATGGCGGCGCGGACCGATCCGTAGACCTTCAGCTTGCGGGCGGCGACATCGGCCAGCGGCACCCAGGCGACCTCGTCGGTCGTGCCGTCCTCCTCGACGACCCGCGGCTCCCCCGGTCCGACGTGGGCGCGGTAGATGATCCCGATCGCGTGGAAGTCCTCCTCGCGGCCGTTCGGGGCGGTGCCGGTGAAGTGGTGGTCGAGCACGGTCAGCAGCTCGTCGGCCTCGCCCTCGAGCCCGCACTCCTCCCACAGCTCGCGGCGGATGGTGTCGCGCGGCGACTCGCCGTGGTCGATGCCGCCGCCGGGCAGGTGCCAGGTGCCGGGGTCGGGCGCGAGGTCGGAGGTGCGGGTCAGCAGGATGGCGTCGTCCTGCACGACGTACGCGTAGGCGGCCGAGCGCTGGCGCTGCCGCACGGCGTACGCCGCCAGCGCCTCGGTCACGAGGCTGACCGTCGGCACGGTGCCGTCCAGCACCGCCGCGATCGGCTTCCAGGCGGCCTCGGCGGTCGACCCGTCGACCTCGGTGACATGCGGCTCGGGCGCGTCGGCCGGCACCCAGCCCTCGTAGACGATCCGCACCGAGTGGGCGTCGACGCGCCGGCCGCGGCGCCACGAGTCGGCGACGTGGAGCGAGTGCACGTGGGCGGTCTCGCCGACCTGGGCGTGCAGGCCGGTCTCCTCGTAGACCTCCCGGACCACCGCGTCGCGCGGGTCCTCCCCGTGGTCGACCCCGCCTCCGGGCAGGGACCACAGCTCGCGCCGGGTGACCCGCTCCGCGAGCCGGGACAACAGGATCTGGTCGCCGCGGACGATCACGGCGTACGCCGCCAACCGCTGCACCCGCTGCGCCATCACCGCCTCCTGTCCCCTCCGGCTCCACCCTAGTGTCCTGTCCGGTTGAAGCGCTGACGTAGTCGGTGGTCCTGGTGCGTGCATCGCAAGGCGGCCGTGCGAGGGCATACCGGGTCGTCTGTCGAGCGCGGCCAACGCCGCGAGGCGCGTGCCAGGGTTGCCGAACATGGCGGCGAATCAGCCGGACAGGACACTCAAGGGTGCCGGGGACGGGTCAGGAGAAGGGCGGGCGGGCGTCGCGGGCGAGGGAGTGCCGGCCGGCCCAGCGCCACACCCGGGCGGCACGGTCACGGTCCTCGTCGGTGACCAGGTTGCCCATCCAGCGCAGGGCGAGGGTCATCAGCAGGTCCGAGCGCATGCCGACCGGGCCGAGCGCGGGCAGCAGCCGGGGCACGGTGACCAGGCCGGCCAGCCGGCGGGCGATGGAGAACGACTCGCCGTAGTGGTCGCGCAGCAGCTGCGGCCACACCGTGCCGAGGTCGGTGTCGGCGTCCTCGGCGAGCAGCTCGGCGAGCACCCGCCCGGTCTCCAGGCCGTAGTCGATGCCCTCGCCGTTGAGCGGGTTCACGCAGGCCGCGGCGTCGCCGATCAGCGCCCAGTTCGGCCCGCGACATTGCTCACCGCGCCGCCCATCGGCAGCAGCGCCGAGGTCGGCATCCGCAGCTCGTCGCCGAGGCCGAACTCGGCGCGCAGCCGGTCGGCGTACAGCCTCATCAGCGGCTTGATCGCCACGTCGGTGGGCCGCTTCGCGGTCGCCAGGGTTCCCGCACCGAGGTTGACCTCGCCGGTGCCGGCGCCGAGCGGGAAGATCCAGCCGTACCCCGACAGGATCTCCCCCTCCTCGCCGCGCAGCTCGAGGTGGGAGCTGATCCAGGGGTCGTCGGCACGGGTCGAGGTCACGTAGGAGCGCCCGGCGACGCCGTACACGGTGTCGCGGTGCCACTCCCGCCCAGCACCTTGCCGAGCGGCGAGCGCACGCCGTCGGCCACGACGAGCCGCCGGCAGCCGATCTCGCGGCCGTCCTTGAGGACGACGGCAGCGATCCGCGCCCCGTCCCTGCGTACGCCGACCGCGCGGGCGTCGTCGAGCGGCGTCGCGCCGGCCTTGAGCGCCGTCGTCCGCAGGTGGTCGTCGAGCTCGGTGCGCGCGATCGCGCTCCCCCAGTCCGGCAGGTTGCCGCCCGGCCAGGGCAGGTGCAGCGTCTGCCCGAACCCGTGCGCCCGCAGCCCCTGGTTGACGGTGTGCGAGCGCACCCAGTCGCGCAGCCCGAGCCGCTCCAGCTCCCCGATCGCCCGCGGCGTCAGCCCGTCGCCGCACGTCTTGTCGCGCGGGAACACCGCCGCGTCGGCCAGCACCACGTCGAGCCCCGCCCGCGCCGCCCACGTGGCGGCCGCGGAACCGGCGGGACCGGCGCCGACGACGAGGACGTCGGTGCTCAGGGCGGGCGCGCTCGTCATGCGCGCCATTGTCGCAGCCGGCTGGTCACTCGCCGCGCGTGGGACCGACCAGCCCGGAGGGCACGATCGTCACAGGGAACGGCGCCGCCGCCGTCCACGGCTCGTCGCCGGTGGCATCCACGACCTTGGCGTACTCCCCGTCGCGCAGCTCCCACACGATCAGCCGACCCGCCAGCGGGTCGACCACCCAGTACGACGCGATGCCCGCCCGCTCGTACCGCTTGAACTTGGTGTTGAGGTCGTAGAGCGCCGTGCTGGGCGAGAGGATCTCGATCACCAGCAGCGGGATGCACTCGATCGGGTCCGTCCCGACCAGCGCGCTGGGGTCGATCACCATGATGTCCGGCTGCACCGCGGTGTCCTCGGACAGGATGTCGAACGGCGCGGCCAGGCTGGCCAGATGAGACGGCGCAGCCGCGAACAACAGCTTCAACAGCTGCATCTGTGCCCACTGGTGCTCGATCGACGGCCCCGTCATGACGGTCAGCACCCCGTTAATCAGCTCGAGCCGCCGGTGCGGCTCCCACAGCTCCGCGACGTCGTACGCCGTCAGCACCTGCCCCTGCGGCAGGTCGAGGTCCACCGTCATGACACCCATTGTGCACCGCCCCTCCGATTCGGGTCATGCGTCGATCCTGCGCACTCGCCATCCGCCCCGCAAACGGCTCTCCACAGGCCCGCGTCCCGGGAAGTCGGGCCGCCGGGCACTGGAATCCGGGTCGGCGGGCTGGCGAGGGTCGACGGCATGCGTCCTTCCCGACCGATTCGTCCTCTCGTCTTGACCCTCCTCGCCCTCGTCGCCGGCGTCCTCGGCCTGCCCGGGGCCGGTCCACCACCGGCCGCCGCGCTGGCTCCCTCGACATCGGGCACGATCGTCTACCTCAAGGGTCACGACATCTACGTCGCCCGCCCCGACGGGTCGGGCGAGCGTCGGTTGACCACCGACGGCACGGCGGCGAACCCGTGGCGCACCCCCAGCGGAGCCGACGACGGGACCGTGCTCGCGGCGCGCGGCACGACCGTGGTCCGGATGGACCAGTGGGGCACAGTGCTCAACAGCTTCGACCCCGACGACCTCTGGGACTCGGCCGGGCAGACCATCGGCGGCCAGGTCGTCCACGCCGTCGTGTCGCCGGACGGCTCCAGGGTCGCCTACACCTACGCGCACCGCACCTGCCCGCCCGGGGGCGCCTGCCGGATCCGGTACACGACCGCGATCAGTGCGTCGACGCAGCTCACCTCCGCCCAGCAGTACGGCTTCGCCTTCTACCCGGACCCCTCCTGGATCACCGGATCCCGGCTGGTCACCGGCGGCCTCACCGACGAGCTCCACGTCTTCACCCCGGGCGTCCAGGAGACGATCTGGTTCTACGACGGCCAGCCGAACCCGGCCGACCAGCACGACCTGGCCGAGCCGGCCATGTCCCGCGACGGCTCCATGCTGGCGACCGTCCGGGGTGTGGGCGCCGAGCAGCACATGGCGATCTGGGAGGTCAACGGCGACATCCTCAACGGCCCGGTCAGGGCCGGCGAGCCCGGCATCTGGCCGACCCTGACCTGCGCGTGGGGGCAAGCCGCCTTCGCGAGCCCCACGTTCTCGCCGGACAGCACCTCCCTCGCCTGGGCGGAGGGGGACGGCGTGTGGATGGTGGAGGACCCGCTGGGCTGCGACGACGCACCATCGCTGGTGATCCCGGGAGCCTCCTCCCCGCACTGGACGGCGGCGCCCCTGCACTCGGTCCGCCCGATCTACGGCTTCGCGCAGGGCGCCAAGCCGGCGTTGAAGGCCAAGGGCAAGGTCCGGGCCGGCAAGAAGCTGCGCGCCACCGCGGGCACCTGGAGCCCGGCTCCCACCGCGGTCCGCTATCAGTGGCTGCGCAACGGCAAGCCGATCAAGAAGGCCACCAAGCCGGTCTACAAGGTCAAGAGCAAGGACCGCAACCGCAAGATCAGCGTCCGGGTCACCGTCAGCCGCACCGGTTACCACGACGCGGCGGCGGTCAGCCGGAAGGTGAAGGTGAAGTGATGAGGCGGACACTGGCCGTCTGGGCCCTCCTCGTCCTGGCGGCGCCGGTCGTGGCCGGCTGCGACGACGGCGACGATCCCGCACCGGCCGGCGGCCCCGCCGCCACCAGCGGCACCGACGGCGCCGACACCGGCGACGGCGCCGCCGCGGACGTGCCGGAGGAGTGCCGGGAGGCGTTCCCGCAGGCGTTCACGGCGGCGGATCTCGGCGAGCTCGCCCTCCTCCCGGACGGCTTCCCCGATCCCCCGGTCGAGGCGACCCTGTGCCTCACCGCGGAGACCGTCGGCGGCGCGAACGAGACCGCGTCGTATGCGACCACGGCCACCGCCGAGGAGGTGCTCGCCGGCTACGAGGCCGCGCTCGCGTCGTACGGCGCGACGCGGGACCAGGACGGCCTCGGCCGGCCGATCGTCACCGCGACGGCCGGCGACGTCGTCATCCAGGTGACCCCGCAGGACGGCGGCTTCGTGCTGGTGTTGGCCGGCTGACGCCGAACCCGTCCCACCGGGCCGCCGGAACGACCATGATGGCACACATGCCCGTGCCCGGTCCCCCGACGCCCCGCGGCCGCCCTCTCGGCGTCGCGGGGTACGTCGCGGCCGGGCTCGGTGTCACCCACGTACTGGTCGCCGCGGCCACCCTCGCGGTCCTGGTGTGGACGGCAGACGTGCCGGACCCGCCGTACCAGGTCCGGCGCGAGCTGGCGCCGCTCGACCTGGTCGTGAGCCTGATGTACGGCCCGCTCGGCGCGTTGATCGTCGTGCGCAGCCGGCACGCCGTCGGGTGGGCTTTCCTCCTCATCGGCGGCGGGTACGCCGTCACGGCGGCCGGGATCGCCTGGACCGTGCTGTGCGTGGCCCAGCCGGGGCTGCCCGGCGCGGCCCTGGCGGCGCCGCTGCTGCTGACCGGATGGACCACGGCCACCCTGACGTCCCTGCTGGTCCTGCCGTTCCTGCTGACCCCGGGGCCTCCGACCGGTTGGGCCCGACGGTTCGCCGGCGCCGGCGCGGGCGTGGTGGTGCTCGCGAGCGCGTTCCGGGTGCTCATCCAGACCCCTGACGCCCCGCCGAACCCACTCACCGGCGCAGGCGCACTCTCCGACTTCGCCTACGCTGCCGACGAGGACCTGATCCCGATCTACTTCCTCCTCGGCCTGGCCGTGGCGGGCTGGCTGGGCAGGCGGCTGCGCACCGCGGACGGCGAGGAGCGCCGCGGCCTGACCTGGCTCCTCGTCGCGCTGCTCACCGTGGCCTGCGCCTACATGACGTTCGAGGTCGGGGTCAGCCTGGACGGCACCTGGTTCGTCGCCGGCATCGTGTTGCTCTCGGTCGCCGAGGTGATGCTGCTCGCGTCGGTGTTCGTGCTGATCCGGCGCCAGCCCTCGTGGCGCGTGGACCTGGCGATCTCGCGGACGCTGGTCGGGCTGCTGCTGACCACGACCCTGGTGGCGGCGTATGTCCTCGCCGTCTGGGCGCTCGGTATGGTCGCGCCCTGGGGCGCGGAGTCGTCGGGCCTGGTGGTGGTCGCGGCGCTGGCGCTCGCCGTGCTCCCGCTGCGGGACTGGCTGCAGGCCCAGGTCGAGCGGCTGGTCTTCGGCTCGGGCGCGGATCCCTCGGCGCTGCTGGGGCGGGTCGCCGACGCGCTCGATGCCGGCGATCCCGACAGCCCCCAGCTCCGCGGCCTGGTCGAGGCCCTGCGCAGCGCCCTGCGGCTGGCCCGGGTCGAGGTCAGCCTGTACGGCGCCACGGTCGCCTCCGCGGGCCGGCGCGAGACGGACGACGACGAGCGGGCGCTTCACCTCGACCTCCATCCACGCGGTCGCACGGTCGGGGTGCTGACCGTCGTCCCTCCCCGGGGCGAGCGGCTCGACCCGCGCACCGTACGCCTGCTGCGCCAGATCTCCGGGCTGGTCGCGGTCGCCGCCCAGCTCGACGACGCCAACCGGGCGGTCGAGGAGGCGCGGGCGCGGCTGGTGGAGGTGCGCCAGGAGGAGCGGCGCCTGCTGCGGCGCGAGCTGCACGACGGCCTCGGGCCGGCCCTGTCCGGCACCGCCCTCGCCCTCGCCGCGGTGCCGGCCACCTCACCGCTGAGCGACGGCGACGCCGTGCTGCTGCAGCGCCTGGTCGAGGAGCTGAGCCGGCGCGCCGACGACGTCCGCCAGATGGCGCGTGTGCTGCTCCCGCCCGTGCTCGACGAGGGCCGCCTCGGCGAGGCGCTGCAGCTGCTGGCCGAGCGCTACTCGATGCCGCGGTTCTCGGTCACCGTCGACGCGCCGTACGCCGACCGGCTGGACGGCATCCACCAGATCGTCGTCTACCAGGTGGCGGCCGAGGCGGTCCGCAACGCGGCCCGGCACGCCGGCGCCCGGCACTGCCGCGTGCGGCTCACCCTGCCCGGCACGGGCGGCGTACGGCTGGAGGTGTCCGACGACGGGCGCGGCATCGGCGACACGGCCACGCCGGGCGTCGGGATGGCGTCCATGCGCGAGCGGGCCGCGGAGCTCGGCGGCGCGGTCGAGGTGAGCGCCGGCGAGGGGAAGGGGACCTGCGTGGTCATGATGCTGCCGTGACGGGGAGCGAGCCGATCCGGGTGCTCGTCGTCGACGACCACCCCGTGTTCCGGATCGGGATGGGCGCCCTGCTGCGCTCCCTGCCCGACGTCGAGGTAGTGGGCGAGGCGGCCGACCGGGCCCAGGCGCTGGCCGCCGTGGAGCAGCACGCGCCGCACGTCGTCCTCATGGACCTCGACCTGGGCGACGACTCCGGCGTCGAGACGACCCGCGAGCTGTGCCGCCGGGACCCGACGCTGGGCGTCCTGGTGATCACCATGCTCGGCGACGACGACTCACTGTTCGCCTCGATCCGGGCGGGCGCCCGCGGCTTTCTGCTCAAGGGCGCCTCTCCCGACGAGGTGGCCCGGGCCGTCCGCTCGGTCGCGAACGGGGACTTCCTCCTCGGCCCCCAGCTCGCCCAGCGCGCCGCGCTCTATCTGTCCGGGGCCCGCACCCGCGGGAGCGTACCGTTCCCAGAGCTCACCGACCGCGAGCGCGAGGTGGTGGACCTGGTCGCCCGTGGGTACGACAACGCCACGATCGCCCGGCGCCTGGTGCTGAGCAGCAAGACCGTGCGCAACTACGTGTACGGCGTACTCGCCAAGCTCGACGTACCCGACCGCGGACAGCTCATCGTCCGGGCCCGGGAAGCGGGTCTCGGCACCGACGGCATCGATGACACCGATGACACCGATGACACCGGGGCGTCCCGGTGAGCCGTCCCGAAAGGTCGTGACGGACGGACCTGACACCCGGGCCGTCGCACAGCCGAGTCTCGGGGCATGAACGAGACCACTCCACTGTCCCCGTCCGCGCCTCCCACGGCCGGCACCCCGGCCCGCGGCGGGTTCACCGCCTGGCCGCTGCTCATCTCCCTGTGCGGCGTCCTCGGCGTCGTCGCGCTCTTCCTGGAGGGCCGCCCGGACGCCAACGGCAGCGACTTCGACTATCCGGTGACCGCCGAGGACGTCCTCGGCCTGGACCACGTGCCGTACCGGATCTCCGGCGCGGTCGGCTACGTCCTCGCGCTGCTCCTCATCGCCGCCGCCGTGCTGTGGCGCCACCGCGTGGAGCGCCGGTTCCCCGGCTCCTCCGGCGCCACCGCGGTGTCGTACGGCGTGATCGCGACCGCGGCCCTGGTCACGCTGGCCTACGGCTGGCGCGGCGCGGTCGGCAACTACCTGCCGACCGGCGCGGAAGGCGACACCTACGACGCCGAGGGTCTCTACAACTACTACATCATGACCGACTTCAGCCCCTACATCGCCTTCATCCCGCTGCTCGCCTCGTCGTACGGCCTGGCCTGGATGGCGTTCCGCGAGCGGTTGGTCTCCCGCGGTCTCGGCGCCCTGTCGGCCCTCTTCGCCAGTGCGCTCCTGATCGCGGTGTTCGTCACCGGCGTGCCCGGCCTGCCGTCGATGGTCATCGTCGGCCTGATCGTGGCCGGCATCTGGCTGGCCGTCGGCCGCAGCGCGATCACGGCGGTGCAGTCGTGAGGTGACGGATCTCGCGCCCCTCCGGCCGATCGACGAACAGCCCGGATTTCCGCCCGACGAGCAAGGACATCTCATGAAGCGACCTGTGCCAACCACTCTCGCACTGACCACTCTCACGCTGGCCATCGCGTCCGCGCTCGTCTCGGCGACCAACCCACCTGCGGCGGCGCTGGCCGACACCACCCCGCCGGTGATCACCGTCGATGTCAGGTCCAGCGACGGCCAGGGCGCCTGGATCGGCTGGTACAAGGACGCGGTCTCAGCCATGCTGCGAGCGACCGACGACGACGGCATCGCCCGCCTGTCCTACCAGCTCACCGGCGCCCAGACCGGCGAGGGCAGCCTCGCCGGTCCGCTCCTCCCGGTCACGATCTCCGCCGAGGGCCTGACCACCATCGCGATCACCGCGACCGACACCGCCGGCAACACCGCCACCCGCTCCTACGGCGTCGGCATCGATCGCACCGCGCCCACCGCGACCAGCAACTTCGTCGGGGGAGTGCCCCGCAACGACAACCGCACCATCGACTACTCGTGCACCGACCCCGGCGATCCCCCCGGCGCGATCGTCTCCTGCACCGCCACCCACGACGGCGCGCCCTTCGCCTCCGGCACCCGGATCGACACCTCCCGGACCGGCCGACACGTCGTGGTCATCACCGCGGCCGACCGGGTCGGCCATACGACCCAGCGCACCGTGATCTACGACGTCACCCGCTACGTCCTGCTCAGCCCGCCCGTGATCGAGGGCAACCCCACCACAGTCAAGGTCGGCCAGCCGCTTCGCGCCAGCGGCGGGGTCTTCGAGCCCACTCCGGATCGGTTCACCTACGAGTGGGTCATCGACGGCGTCGTCGTATCGCAGGAGAACCCCTTCATCCCCCGGGCAGCGCACCTCGGCAAGCGGATCTCGCTGCGGGCCTTCGTCTCCGACGCAGGACCGGGCTTCGGCAACCAGACCCGTACCACGCCGGTCGGCGACGTCCTCGTCCAAGACGACCTGCGCATCACCAGAGTTCCCGAGATCTATACCGATACCGAGCCCTGGCCCGCCACCGCCCGGCCCGGCGGGGTGCTCCAGGCCGGGCCGGCCGGCTTCACGCCGACGCCCAGCAGCGTCACCTACCGCTGGTACGCCGGGGACGAGCAGGTCGGCACCGGCAGGGAGTACACCGTCCAGCCGGCCGACGTCGGCAAGACCATCACCATGGACGCCTACGCCACCACCCGGATCCGAGCTATCTGGACACCGCCACCCCCCGCGTCAGCTCCGTCAAGGTCCAGCCGCATGTCTTCCAGACCCAGAAGTCCCCTGCGGTCACCGGCCACGCCGACATCGGCGGCACGCTGACCATCACCGACGGCGCCGTCACCCCGGCCACCCCGCCCGCCAGCACCCGCTGGAGCATCGACGGCACCGTGGCCGCCACCAGCAAGGCCCTGACCCTCACCCGCGCCCACGCCGGAAGGACCGTCTCCTGCCACCAGGTCTTCACCGCCCCCGGCTACGCCGACCTCACCCTCCCCTGCACCTTCCCCGGCGGCGCCACCAGCGTCACCATCCCCCGCACCGACGACACCGGCGGCCCCGGCAGCGACGCCGCCTGGGCCATCACGGCCCGAGCCGGCATCAACGGCAGGGCCAAGTTCGGCAGGAAGCTCCGCGCTATCCTCCCCCGGCTCAGCGCACCGGCGGCGTCCTACACCTACCAATGGCTACGCGACAACAGGCCCATCAAGAACGCCACCACAGCCACCTACAAGATCCGCACGAGCGACCGCGGACGCAAGATCAGGGTGCGCATCACCGCCACCTCCCCACCGGCACTGTCCTCGTCTCGACCGCCAAAGCCAAACGCGTCCGCCGCTGACACCTCTGCTCCGCCACCATCCAAGGAACCGCCGCCATGAGACACCGCCTGCTCACCGCCCTCGCCCTCACCACCACGACCGCCACGGCCCTCGCCTGGACCACACCCGCCCATACCGAGCCGCCGGGCGGCGACACTACGCCCCGAAGATCACGATCGACGTCCCGCCCAGCCCGGGCCAGGACGTCTGGTCGGGCTGGTACGCCGGATCGGTGCCGGTCGTCGTGTCGGCCACCGACGCCGCCGGGATCCAGGCCATCTCCTACCGGCTCACCGGCGCCCAGACCGGCGAAGCCACAGGCGACCTCGAGCCGCTCGCCTTCACGCTCACCGAGCCCGGCGTCACCACGATCACCGTGACCGCCGAGGACGTCAACGGCAACCAGGCGACCCGGGAGTACGGCGTCGGCCTCGACCTCGCCGACCCGACCGTCGAGGTCGGCGGGACGGTCCTGGACGGAGGCGTCATCCGGCAGGGCGCCAGGCGGACGCTGACCTTCACCTGCGCCGACGCCGGCACCGCCGTCGCGTCCTGCACGGCGGGCGCGCTGGCGTCCGGTGCCCTGGTCCCCACCGACACCCTCGGCGCCCACCGGATCGACGTCACCGCCGTCGACCAGGTCGGCCGTAGCCGGATCCGGAGCGTCGACTACACCGTCGAGAAGCCGCTGCTCCGGGTCGACGAACCGCCCGTCATCGAGGGCGACCCGCCGAGCGTCCGCGTCGGAAAGACGCTCCGAGCGACAGCCGGTCGCTGGACACCGACACCGGACCGGGTGACCTACACCTGGCTGAGCGTCGGCAAGATCATCGGCACCGGTCCGACGTACACCCCGACCGCGGCGGACGTGGGCCGCCGGATCTACCTGACCTCGACCGCCTATCGCGACGGCTACGCCGACACCCCAACCCCGGGGTCCACCCCGTCCGTCCTGGTCGAGAGTGGCAGGTTCGAGGTGACCGGAGCGCCTCAGGTGACGGGAACGGCGCAGGTGGGCGGCACGCTGGAGATCACGCAGCCCGACACGATCGTGCCGACGCCCGGGACCTACGCCAACCTCTGGACGATCGACGGCGAGACGCACGAGACCGATGCGCCTGCCCTGCCGCTCACCGAGGCGCACGCCGGGTCGACGATCTCCTGCGTCCAGGTCTACTCGCGGGCCGGGTACGCCGACGCCACCGTCCCCTGCGTCTTCCCCGGTGGCGCGGGGAGCGTGACCGTTGCCGCCACGCCGGGCCCGGATGGCCCTGGCGACCCGGGCAACCCGGGCGCCGACGACGGCGCGGCATGGACAGTGCTCGCCCCCGCCGCCATCAAGGGCAAGGCCCGGGTCGGCAGGCGCCTGCGCGCCGTCCTCCCCCAGCTGACCGTCCCCGCCCAGGCCTGGACCTACCAGTGGTTCCGCAACGGCAAGCCCGTCAAGGGCGCCACCAAGGCGTCGTACAAGCTCCGCAAGGCCGACCGCGGCCGAAGGATCACCGTCCGGGTGACCGCGTCCGCACCCCACCTCCCCGATCTCGTCTCGGTCTCGCCCGTCAAGCGGATCCGGCGCTGAGAGCAACCTCTCAGGCCGCGTCGTACGCCGCGCGCGCCTGCTCGACCTCCGCCATGTGCTCCTCCGCCCACTCCTTGATGTGCCTCATCACCGGCATCAGCGACCGGCCGAGCTCGGTGAGCTCGTAGTCGGTGCGCACCGGCACGCTCGGCGTCACCGTCCGCGTGACCAGGCCGTCGCGCTCCATCCGCCGCAACGACTGGGTCAGCATCTTCTGGCTGACCCCCTCGATCCGGGCCGCGAGCTCGGAGTAGCGCAGCGACCCGCTCAGCCCGAGGGCGACGATCGCCAGGCTCACCCACTTGTCGCTGA